>CAZENV010000026.1:0-19916 GCA_964513805.1 uncultured Nitrosopumilales archaeon | reverse complement strand
GGATTGTAGGTTCTTGAACTCCTTCCTCACCCAGAGGTAGATTATCTCACGGGCTCCGGTGGGCAGCCGTCCGAAGCGCCTGTCGCCCGCGATGTACCCGACCCGCTTCTTGAACTCGGCGCTGGCCGTCAGGTAGATTTTGACCGCCACCGCGGCGCCGCTTGGATTGACGCCGTAGTAGACTCGAGACTCCTTTCCCGCCGCGACGACGCCATACAGGTCCGCAATCTGACCCCTTCTGACGAGATCTTCGACCGCGATGAGGGTCGCCCTGTCAAAGACCTCCTCCATCACCTTCCGCTGGTCGGAATCCTTTCGGAGGAACCTATTCTCCCGTTCGGAACGCCGCATCCTCTCCTCGAACTTTCGCGAGTCGTCCTCCTCTCCGTCCACGCCTTGACCAATAAGATGGAAAATTTATAGCTATGAGACTGGCCAAACGAAAAATCCGGCGGTAGGCCGGGAGTGTTTGCACCATGTCGAAAGACTCTGACGAGTTGAACGAGAAGAAGCAGCCCCAGATGCAACCAGGTACAGATGAGCTTCTGGCGCAGGAGAGGAAGAGGAACGAGGAGCTGCTGACCCGCATGAAGTATCTTCAGGCCGACTTTGAGAACTATAGAAGACGCGTAGAGAAGGAGATGCAGGCGGTCGAGGAGCACTCACTGCGGAGCCTGGTCACCAGGCTGCTGACCGTACTCGATGAGCTCGAGCTCGCGGTCGAAATCGCAGAGAAGCCAGACCGAGAGAAGACCGTCTCGGAAGGAATCGGCATGGTCTACAAGAATCTCAATGCTGTGATGAAGTCCGTGGGTCTGAAGAAGATAGAATCAATGGGGATGCCCTTCGACCCCAAGCTCCACGAAGCGGTGGAGAAGGTCCAAGGCTCCGCAGAGAGAGACGCCGTGATCGAGGAGATTCGGAGCGGTTACACCTTCAGGGGCGAGGTTCTAAGACCTAGCATGGTAAAAGTTGAATTGGCTCCGAAAAAGGTGGTTGGAAAGGAGGCGAAGGCGAACGAGTAGCGCCAGAGAGAAGATTCTCGGCATAGACCTTGGCACCACGAACTCCGCCGGCGCGGTCATAGAGGCGGGCAGGCCCGTGGTCATACCCAGCGCCGAAGGCGCCACCCCCTCGGGCAAGATGTTCCCGTCAGTTGTGGCGTTCACCAAAGAGGGCGAGCTGTTGGTGGGCGAGCCGGCAAGGCGCCAGGCGGTGACCAACCCCGACGGGACCATCTTCGAGATTAAGCGCAGGATGGGCACGGACTACAGGCTGAAGATTTACGGGAAGGAGTACACCCCGGAGCAGATCAGCTCCTACATACTTCAGAAGATAAAGAAGGACGCAGAGATATTCCTCGGATACCCAATAAAGAAGGCGGTGATCACGGTCCCCGCGCACTTCGACGACAACCAGAGACGGGCCACCAAGGACGCCGGCGAAATCGCTGGTCTCGAGGTTGTGAGGATCATCAACGAGCCCACAGCCGCATCGCTCGCCTACGGGTTGGACAAGTCGGGGAAGGAGATGAAGATTCTCGTGTTCAGCTTCGGAGGAGGGACCCACGACGCCACCATAATGGAGTTCGGCCAGGGGGTCTTCCAGGTCCTGGCGACTTCAGGAGACACGCAGACTGGCGGAGCTGACATCGACAATGCCGTGATCGAGGTCCTCCTTCAGGACTTCAGGTCCAGGACGGGCATCGACCTCAGGGGCGACAGGACAGCGATGGCGCGACTGAAGGAAGCGGCCGAGAAGGCGAAGATTGAGCTCTCGAACCTCACGTCAACAGACGTCGACCTGCCCTTCATGGCCACAGACGCAGCAGGGCCCAAGAACCTGCACTACGCGCTGACACGTTCGAAGCTCGAGGAGGTCGCCAAGCCCATAGTCGCCCGGGCAGAGTCGACCATAAGGAAGGTGATGAGCGACGCCAAGCTGGGCCAGACACAGATAGACAAGGTGATACTGATAGGAGGGATGACCAGGATGCCTCTGGTCAGGAAGTTCGTCGAGGACGTGATCGGCAAGCCAGCAGAGCGGGGCGTCGACCCCATGGAGGCTGTCGCCGTGGGGGCGGCGATACAGGGGGCCGTGCTCGCCGGAGACATCAAGGACATCCTGCTGTTGGACGTTACGCCCCTTTCGCTGGGAGTCGAAACGCTGGGAGGAATTGTCGAGAAGCTGATTGAGAAGAACTCGACGATCCCCACCAAGAGGAGCAAGACCTTCACGACCGCCGCCGACTTCCAGAACGCGGTCACCATTCACGTGACCCAGGGCGAGCGCCCCATGGCCGCCGACAACGTGTCTTTGGGGGAGTTCAACCTGAGCGGGATACCGCCGGCACCCAGGGGGGTCCCGCAGATCGAGGTGACCTTCGACATCGACGCCAACGGCATACTGACCGTTGGCGCGAAGGACATGGGCACGGGCAAGGAGAACAAGATAACGATAACGGCGTCCACCAAACTCTCGAAGGAAGAGAAGGAGAGGCTAGTCAAAGAGGCGGACGCCTACGCCGAGCAGGACAAGAGGAAGAGGGAGGAGGCCGAGCTGCGGAACGAGGCAGACTCCATACTCTACACAGCCGAGAGGACCAAGCGTGACCTCGAGGGAAAGGTGGACAAGTCTGCACAAGACAAAATCGACGCCGCGGTGAAGGATCTGAGGACAGCGCTCGACGCCAAGGATGTGACCGCCATGCGAGAGAAGAACGAGACGCTGAAGAGAGTCCTGCAGGAGGTGGGAGCCTCCGTCTATCAGCAGGCTCAGAAGCAGGCCGGTCCGCCGCCCGAACAGGGCCAGGCGGGAGGCGTCAGCGACGCCGACTACAAGGTAAAAGACGAAGGCAAGTAGGTGTTTCAAGGTGGCCGCGAAAGACTTCTACGAGGTACTCGGAGTCCCGAAGAGCGCCTCGAAGGACCAGATCAAGGAAGCGTACAGGAAGCTCGCCCTGCAGTACCATCCCGACAGGAACAGAGACCCGGGGGCAGAGGAGAGGTTCAAGGAGATTTCAGAGGCGTACGCTGCCCTCTCGGACGACGAGAAGAGGAGACAGTACGACGCCTACGGCCAGGAGGCGTTCTCCCGGAGGTACACCGACGAGGACATCTTCAGGGGCGCCAACTTTGGCGACGTATTCAGGGACATGGGTTTCGGCGGATTCAACGACATCTTTGCCCAGTTCTTCGGCGGTGGGCGGCAGCGCCCCGACCGCGGAGAGGACCTGACCTACCATCTCCAGCTCAACCTCGAGGACCTCGTCTCTGACTCCAGCAGGGAGATAGAGATCCCTCGGACAGAGGTGTGCTCGGTCTGCAACGGCAGCGGAGCGAGGTCCGGGACTTCGCCTCGGACCTGTGGGACCTGCGGAGGGACGGGACAGGTCCAGAAGGTCCAGTCTGCAGGATTCGCCCGGCTGGTGAGAATCGTCGACTGCGGCAAGTGCGGAGGTCGGGGACAGATAATCGACGCTCCGTGCAAGGAATGCAGGGGGAGCGGGACCACGGAGAGGAGAAGGAAGATCACCCTCGTCGTCCCGGCGGGTCTGGAGGACGGCCACACCCTGCGCCTGAAGGGCGAAGGAGACGCTGGCCAGCGAGGGTCGCCTCCAGGAGACCTCTATGTCGTTGTCAACGTGAGACCCCACAGACTTTTCGCGAGGCAGAACAGCGACATATTCTACTCGACGAAAATCGACGCAATCCAGGCGATGCTTGGGGCAGAACAGAAAGTTCCGACGCTCTACGGGGACGCGGTCCTCCAGATCCCGCCGGGGACGCAGCCCGGAGAGCGATTCACGCTCAAGGAGAAGGGGCTTCCCCGACTGGGAGGGAGGGGAAAGGGAAGCCAGTATGTCCAGGTGAACGTCGAAGTGCCGAAGGATCTCTCGAGCTCGCAGAAGGAGCTCTTGAGGAGACTCCTGTCGGGGCGCTAGCGCATGAACTTGTAGACCATCAGGAACGGGACGTCTTCGATCTCGCGGATGGCCTGGCGGGACCCAACGCTGTTGTCAACGGCGAGCGCGACCGACCTCTGCCCGACCAGGTTGACGATGGCGCATCGCCTTATCAGGTTGAGGGCTTCGGCGTCGTCGACCGCTTCGCCGAGGTAGAACTCCTTCGAGATGTGCATCTTGAGCTTGCCCTCGGTCACGGTCCTGCCTATCAGCTCGAGGTCGCAGATGTTGACCAGAACGTTCCCCTTGTACTCCGCCGTGCGGACCGCGAAACCGCCGGGCTTCACCTTAGGCGACCTTTGCGACCGAGCGGGCTCCGCAGGCCTCGCAGACCATGAACCACATCCTCTTCTCCTTGTCAAGATGCGTATCCGGGCTGCCGCAGACCGGGCAGAGGACGCCGTCCTTCATGTATCGCTGTAGCAGTTGGGAGAAGGAATCCCTGTCCTTGCGGCCGATGAATATGGCCCTCTCCCCATCCAGGGAAGCCGCGGTTGCTAGTTCCTTGGCGAGGTACATGAGGACCCTCCCCGGCTCCCTCCTGAGCAGCTTGGGAAATTCCGAGTAGTTGCGGAATATCGTCTTGTTGCCCACCCAGATCACATCGGGCTCCGGGAGCTCCAGTCGAAGAGCGCCAGACGTCTTGGCGTCTTGGGCCAGGCCTTCCCTCGCCCTGGTGAGCAGTTCGTCGTAGGAGCGCGCCAACGGAGAAAAATCTGCCCACGCGGTATTTCAACCCTTCTGGCTGCAAAATGAATAATAGAAGCCTTCGGGTCGTTGCTGTCATGATTTCGAAGAAGTTCTCAGTCGCGGTCAATGTCTCGGATGCGAAGAAATCTGCGAAGTGGTTCGCGACCAAGCTCGGATTCGGAAGCTCGGTCCACGGCCACTGGGTCCTCGTGTGGCCCAAGGGCTCTGTTACCAAGATCCACCTCTGCGAGGGCACGCCCGACCCGGGCAACACGGGCATAGCCTTCTACGTCAAAGGAGCCGAAAAGCTGGCTGGGAAGATGAAGGCAAAGGGAGTGAAGTTCACCAAAGAAATGGAAAGGGCCAGCTGGGGCACCAATGGCCGCTTCGCCGACCCCGACGGCAACGAGTACCACCTGATCGAGGGCAGCGGACCCTAGTCAAAAGATTAAATCCGATGTGCCAAGAGCTCCAAGAAATGTGAAGCCGAAGGCGGAGATCGGAGTCTTTGGAGGCTCCGGCTTCTACAGGTTCTTCAAGAAAGCGAGTATACTGAAGGTCGAGACTCCGTATGGCCTGCCGAGCGCTCCCCTGACCATCTCGAGAGTCGCGGGCAAGGAGGTGGCGTTCCTTCCTAGACATGGGATCCATCACGAGTTTCCGCCCCACATGGTGCCCTTCAGGGCCAACATGCGCGCGTTCAAAGGTCTCGGAGTAAAGAGAGTAATCGGACCCAACGCCGTGGGCAGCCTGAAGCCGGACGTGGAACCTGGAGACATCGTCTTCTGCGACCAGTTCGTGAACTTCACCAGTGGCAGGAGGGACACGTTCTACGACGGCCCGTTGACCACACACGTCAGCACTGCGGACCCGTATTGTCCCGAGATGCGGAAGGTCGGGATCGAAGCGGCTGCGAAGCTGGGACTGAAGGCTCACGCCTCGGGCACGGTGGTGGTCATACAGGGCCCCAGGTTCTCGACCAGGGCCGAGAGCAGGTTCTTCAGCGGCCAGGGATGGGATGTCATCAACATGACCCAGTATCCCGAAGTGGTGCTCGCCCGAGAGCTGGAGATGTGCTACCTCAACATAGCTCTCGCCACCGACTACGACGCGGGCCTCGAGGGGAACCCGGAGGTAAAGCCGGTCTCCCACGAGGATGTCCTCAGGGTGTTCAACAAGAACATCGGTAGGCTGAAGGAACTGGTCGGGGAGATCGTGAAGGGCCTTCCGGAGAAGAGGTCCTGCGGCTGCGGGTCAGCCCTAGGAAATGCGAGGCTGAGCGCCTAGTGCCCGGCCTGGAGGAGGAGGTCGCGCTTTCGATAAGGACCGTCTCAGACTTTCCAAAGAAGGGGTTCAAGGGCTTCAAAGACCTGACCACGCTGTGGAAGAATGGCCCCCTCGCCAAGCGTGCCATTGACGCCATGTACCAGTACGCGAAGAGGATGGCGCCCGACAAGATCGTGGGCATCGAATCAAGGGGCTTCATTGTCGGCGCCCCGTTGGCAGACAGGCTGGGGGTCGGCTTCGTGCCAGCGAGGAAGCCGGGGAAGTTGCCCTCTCACAAGCTGAGCGAAGAATATCAGCTGGAGTATGGGAAGGACGGAATCGAAATCCACTCGGACGCAATATCCAAGGGAGAGAGGGTGCTGATCGTTGACGATCTGCTAGCCACTGGCGGCACGTCAGAAGCGGCGAGGAAGCTGGTGGAGAGGCTGGGAGGCAATGTGATCGGATTCATGTTCGTGGTCGAGCTCACATACCTTAAAGGAAGAGAGAGACTGGCGGGTTACGAAATCTACTCGCTGGCGAAATATGAAAAGGAGTAAGACGCCCTCAATCGCCGTCATAGCAGGCACCGGGGTGGCCGAGCTCTTCGAAGCAGGGCCCAGGCTGTCCTTGGAGACCAGGTTCGGTCGCGCGACCGCGTTCAAGTCCAAGACCGGAAGCTTCTACCTGCTCCCCAGGCACGGCCGCAACCATAAGGTCCCGCCCCATTTGATCAATTACAGGGCCAACATAGTAGCGCTAGGCAAGCTTGGGGTGAAGGACGTGCTGGCCACCAGCGCGGTTGGCTCGATGAATCCGTGGTTCGCCGTGGGCCGGCTCGGGTTAGCAGAGCAGTTCCTTGACTTCACCAGGAGCAGGGAGAGCACGCTGTTCGACCGAGGGTTCGCGCACACGGACATGACAGAGCCCTACAGCAGAGAGCTGAACCGGGCCGTCGCGAAGGCGGGTGCGTCCGAAGGCGTCAAAGTCATGGCAGGGCTCACCTATGTCGCCGTTGAGGGACCGAGGTTTGAGACGGCAGCAGAGATCAAGATGTTCAAGAAACTGGGCGGGGACGTGGTGGGAATGACAGGTGTCCCGGAGGTTGTCCTGGCCAGGGAAGCGGGGCTGAGGTACTCCGCCCTTTTGATAGCCACCAATTGGGCGGCAGGAATGCAGCAGAAGGTCAGCCACGAGGAAGTGTTGAACGTGATGAAGCAGAGCGGGGAGTCGGTGAGAAGAGTGGTCGAAAGAACGGTTAATGACCTGCTGCGGGAGCCCATCGGAAGGGAACCAATTGACCAAAGTAGCTGATCCGAAGCTGGTTGAGAAGGGGAAGCTGAACTTCCAGTGGGCAAAGAGCCACATGGGAGCACTGACGACCCTGGCGACGAAGCACTCGAAGGGTCGCCCACTCGAAGGAGTCAAGGTGGGAGTATGCCTGCACATCACGAAGGAGACTTCGGTTCTGATAGACGCGCTTCTGAACGCCGGGGCCGACGTCAAGCTGTCGGGCGCCAACCCGTTGTCCACCCAGGACGACATCGCCGCCTACCTCTCGACGAGGACCGACGTCTGGGCTTGGCGGGGAGAGAGCGCGAAGGAGTATGACTGGTGCATAGACCAGGTGCTCGCAGCCAAGCCGACACAGCTGGTGGACGACGGAGCGGACCTCCACGTCGCTGCCCTGAGGTCGAAGGCGAAGGGAATCGACGGCGGGTCGGAGGAGACCACGACGGGCGTGGTAAGGCTTCAGGCGCTCGAGGCCGACGGGCTCCTCTCGTACCCCATAATCGCAGTCAACAACGCTCAGACAAAGTTCCTTTTCGACAACCGGTACGGGACTGGCCAGAGCACCTTCGACGGCATCATGAGGGCGACGGCGCTCCTGATCGCGGGCAAGAGGACGGTGGTTGTGGGCTACGGGTGGGTTGGAAAGGGGATCGCGATGAGGGCCAAGGGAATGGGGGCCAGAGTCACCATTGTGGAGGTCGACCCAATCAAGGCCATAGAGGCGCATCTCGACGGTTTCGAGGTCTCCAGCATCTCGGAAGCGGCGAAGGACGGAGACCTGTTCATAACCGCCACGGGCCAGAAGAACGTAGTTCCGTTCGAGGCGATCCAGAAGATGAAGCAGGGAGCCATCCTTGCCAACGCGGGCCACTTCGACGTGGAAATCGATGTCAAGACGTTGATGGGGAAGTCCAAGGGGGTCAGGGCAGTGAGGGACAACGTGGACGAAATCCAATTGCAGGGCGGCAAGAGCGTCTACCTAGTGGGCAAGGGCAGGATCGCGAACCTCGTCGCAGCCGAGGGCCACCCGCCAGAGGTGATGCAGATGTCGTTCGCGAACCAGTTCATGGCAGCCCTGTACATCAGGAAGAATCACTCGAAGATGGAGCGGAAGGTCGTCAGCGTCCCGGCCGAGATGGATGTTGAGGTCGCTCGGGCCGCGCTCGACTCGCTGGGAATCACCATAGGCGATTCGACCAGAGAGCAGCTCGACTACGCGAAGAGCTGGTCCGGGTAGCGGGCCTCCCGACCCCGCCGCCTGGAAAGGTTATTACCGCGCAGACAGGCTTGCGGCTAGGTGGATGAACTCAGCAGCAAAAGAGCGATAATCACTGCGGCCCTCCCCTACGCAAACGCGGACCTCCACCTTGGGCACGTAGCCAGCACCTATCTCCCGTCCGACGTGCTCTACAGATACCTCAAGCTCAGGGGCAGGCAGGCCATCCAGGTCTGCGCGTCGGACGACTTCGGGACGCCAATTCTGATTGCGGCCGAGAGGGAAGGGAAGAAGCCTGCCGACTACGTGGCGCTGTGGAACAGCAGGTTCAGGGAAGACCTGAAGTCCCTAGGAATCGAATATGACCACTTCGGGGCGACGAGCTCTCCGGAGAACGTGGCCCTCGCCCAAGCCTTCTTCAGGAAACTGAGTGAAAACGGCCATATTTTCGCCTCCGAAGTCGACCAGTTCTATTGCGAATTCGACAGGAAGTTCCTCCCCGACAGGTACGTGAAGGGGAAGTGCCCCTACTGCGGCGCCGAAGACCAGTATTCCGACGGTTGCGAGAACTGCGGCAGGACGCTGCAGCCTGGGCAGATACTCGGCCCGCACTGTGCAATCTGTGGAAGGCCTCCCGTACTCAGGAGGAGCCCGCATTACTTCTTCAGGCTCTCTGCATTCTCTGAGAAGCTGAGGAAGTGGCTGGCCGAGAACCAGGAGCTCCAGGACGACGCCAAGAACTATGTGCTGAACTGGATAAAGGACGGGCTGCAGGACTGGGACATCACCAGAGACCTCGAATGGGGGGTGCCGATACCGCTGGAGGAGGCCCGCGGGAAGGTCCTTTACGGTTGGTTCGACAACCACCTGTGCTACATCACGGCGGCCTTGAAGGCGAGCGGAAAGACGGGAGAGGACGGAGTCCGCTTCTGGAACGAGTCTACAATCTACCACTTCATTGGGAAGGACATCGTCTATCACCACTATCTCTTCCTCCCCTCCATGAGGATCGGCGAAGGCAGGTTCAAGCTGCCCGACGGGATACCAACCCGGGGCCACCTGCTGGTGCAGGGGAGGAAGATCTCGAAGAGCAGGCACTGGTCGATAACGATAAGGGACTTCCTGAAACTCTTCCCTCCCGACTACCTTCGGTTCTACCTGACAAGAATCGTTCCGTACAGCCAAGCCGACGCGGACTTTGAGTGGAGCGGGTTCAGGGAAAAGATCAACAACGAGCTTGTGGCGAGCTTTGGCAACTTCGTCTATCGCTCTCTGGTCTTCGTCAAGAACAACTACCAGGGGGTGGTCCCGGACCCTGGTGGGAAAGGCAGCGATGAGCAGGATGTCTTAGACGAGATCGGGCGTGCGTCGGAAGAGTCCGCTTCGCTGATAGAGGCTGGACACTTCGACCGGGCGCTGAGGCGCGTGCTCGAATTCTCGACGAAGTGCAACCAGTACTTTCAGCGCAGGGCGCCGTGGGAGAACGATGAATCGAGACCGACGACCATATTCTATTCCTGCAACTTCGTCGCGAGCCTGGCGGTGCTCCTCCATCCCTTCTTGCCCTTCACCGCGGAGACGTGCTGGTCGCAGTTGGGCTTGGAAGGCGGACCCGGACGGGCAGGATGGGATTCGGCGCTGAAGCTCAACGTGCAGCCGGGGCATGCCATAGGCAACGTCGCTCCTCTGTTCAGGAAGGTCGAGGATGACGACTTGGAGAAAGCCGAAAGGCTGCTTCGTTAGTCACTCGCAGGTAGGCAGGAAATCCAGGACCCCCGAAATGGAGTAGTCCATCTCTGCGTCCATGACCTTGTCGCCGAGGATCGAGGCCAAGGGGTCGTAGTCGTCGTACTTCGTCGACTTGAATCCGGACGCAAGCAGGCTCACTTGCAGCTGAGACGAGCCAGAGTAGTTCACCCCATATTCCACGTCGACCGTCTGGTTGTTGATCATGGAACCGAGCCTCTTGACTGCCAGCCCGACTTCGGTGCCCGAGAGGGAGGCGTCCCCTGTCAGAATCACGACGGCGCGGTTGGCCTCCTTCGTTTCCGCGAGCCTGCCGATTGAGACGACGGCGCCCGCGAGGGCCTCTTCTGCCTTGTCGGGAGAGTCCGAGTTTGAGATGCCTAGCAGGGAATAGCCTTCCTGGAGCACGGTGCCGAGCACCTTGTTGAGTCCCACAGGAACAGCTGCCTGGGCCGACCTGGCGAGGAGGGAAGACAGCGTCTTCGCCGCCTCCCTGTTGGCATCGGTGTAGATGTCCACAAGGGAGTCGTCTGGCGAAGAATTTAACAGCGTGTCGTTGTCGATGACTATCACGCCCCTGGAAGCACCCCTCAGGCGGCGGAGGGAAACCCCGGCGTAGAACCTCAACTTCTTCTCGAACCCGAAGGGCATCACTGCGACCCCCACGGTGACTGCACCACACTCCTGGGCGATGGAAGCCACCATAGGCGAAAGCCCGCTGCCTGTGGCCCCCCCGAGCCCAGCCACCACGAACACTGCCTGAGAACCGCTCACAAGACCCCTGATCTGGTCGATGTGCCTGAGGGCGAGGCCCCTCACTAGGGCTGGGGTCAGTTTCTGGTCGACGGGAGACTCGATCTTCACCGTCCGACCGTGGGCGCCCTCGAAATCGTTGGCATCGCACGAGATGAATGCGAACCGGTCTATGAGAAGTGACTGTTTGCTCAGCAGTGAAACAATCCTGCTACCCGCGCTGCCGATTCCTATGGCTGTGATTCCTGACGGGGTCTCGGCTGACATGGCGAAGCGCATGGATGCCTCGTGGCCGTTGTTTTACGACCCCAGTAGCCAACAAGATAGACAATTTGTTCACACAAAGTTGACTCCGAGTCGAGGAGAGGGAGCCTCACGTTAGTCTGGGCTTGGCTTCTTCCTTGTTGACAAGCCTGTTGACCAGGTCGTCCATCATGTGGCCGTTGCACTCCACCCGGACAGCCTTCACCCCGTCCACGGAGAGCGCCTTCTCTCGAATGCTCCTCCCGATGTCGACCGCGAGCGGGCTGTAGGCGGAGAGCGGCTGGAACTTTATCCTGACAGAGCCGCTTGCCATCTCCGACACCTCAGTCACTATGTTGAGCTCTCCGAACCTGCGCGACGTCTCTTCGTCTATGAGGTCGTTCAGTGTTCCAGTCACCTTCTTCGTGAGCTCGCTCTCCAAGTGCCAGACCTCTGGCTCCTTCTGGCTATATGACTCTGCCGCCTACCACCGGACTTTGAGGGTCGCTGGATGCGATGCCTTGACCTCGTCAATCTTGCCGACCGCGGTGTTTCTTGGCGCGTCCGCGACTTCGCGGCTGCCGAGCGAAGCGGCGATCGAATTGAGCGCCGCTGCGTATTCGTCGAGCACCTCCAGCGGCTCCGACTCGGTGGGTTCGATCATCAGTGCTTCGTTCACGATCAGGGGGAAGTAGACCGTGGGAGAGTGCATTCCGTGGTCGAGCAGCGCCTTGGCAACCTTCATCGCGCTCCCGGGCAATGGGGACTTGACGGAGACGACCGTCTCGTGCTTTCTCCAAGTCCCCTTGCCGTGGGTGACCGGAAACGATTCGGAGTCCAGTGACCGCCAAAGGTAGTTCGCAGCGAGCACTGCAAGCGAGGAGACGCTGGAGAGCCCCTCTGCCCCGAGCAGGCGGATGTAGACGTACGCCCGCAGAAGGACCGCCGAGTTCCCCACGAACTCCT
Organism: uncultured Nitrosopumilales archaeon; assembly: GCA_964513805.1. GTDB lineage: Archaea > Thermoproteota > Nitrososphaeria > Nitrososphaerales > Gagatemarchaeaceae > DASPPF01. The sequence goes on along the minus strand of CAZENV010000026.1, from coordinate 7,779 downwards.
TGAGGGGACCGATCGTATGGCGAAGGCTTTCGTCCAGGAAGTATCCCTTCTTGCCCTTCGAGACCACCGGGACTGGGAGATAGTCTGCCAGCCTCTTTGTCACCCCGACGGGCCCTGCCCCGGGGCCCCCGCCTCCGTGGGGAGTCGCGAATGTCTTGTGCAGATTGAGATGCACGATGTCGAAGCCCATGTCGCCTGGGCGGGATTTGCCCAGCAGGGCGTTCATGTTTGCCCCGTCGTAATACATCAGTCCGCCCGAATCATGGACGGCTTCGCAGACCTCGGCCACTTCCCCCTCGAATAATCCCAGTGTGTTCGGGACGGTGAACATCATGCCCGCTGTCTTCTCGGAGACCAAGTCCTTCACCGTCTTGGCGCGGACCTGGCCCGTGTCATCAGAGGCGACCTTGACCACCTTGAACCCTGCCATCGCTGCGCTCGCCGGGTTGGTCCCGTGGGCCGAGTCCGGGACCAGAATCTCGTCCTTGTGGCCAAGCCCTTTGTCAGCCAAGTACTTTCGCGTAATCAGGACGCCAGCGAGCTCGCCCTGCGCCCCCGCTGCCGTGGAGAGTGAGAACCTGTGCATCGCAGTCACCTCGCTGAGAATCTCTGCCAGCTCGTAGAATATCGACAGCAGCCCCTGGACAGTCTCCGGGGGCTGGAGAGGATGCGCGTTCCTGATACCGTCCGATGCAGAAATCATCTCCGAAACCTTCGGATTGTACTTCATGGTGCAGCTGCCCAGCGGGTACATGCCAAGTTCGACCGAGAAGTTCATCTGCGAGAGCCTGTTGTAGTGTCTCAGCACCTGCAGCTCCGACAGCTCTGGCAGGGCAAGCGAGCCCGCCCGCATCTTGTCCGGGATGAGCGACTCCGGGTCTCGAATCTTCTGGGAGACCTTGGGGTCCTTGGGTGGAAGGAACCCAATCCTCCCTTGCCTGCTCAGCTCCTTCAGGAGCGGCTCGTCCCACTGAGCCTGTCTGAACTTCAACCCCGAAGCGCACCCCCCAACGCCACGGCGAGCCTTTCGATGTCCTCGGCGCTGTGGACCTCCGTGACGCAGTACAGTCCGACTCTGGGACCCAAGCCGAATTCCCTTGACAGAGGGTGGCCGGCTAGGATTCCTCGCTTGGACATCCTTCGCTGGATAGCGTCCGCAGTCCCGCTGGTGTACTCTACAGCGAACTCCTTGAAGAAGGCCCCGCTGAAGCGAGGTGACCTGGCCCCTCTCAGCCCCGAAAGGCGGCGCGCGGCGTAGTGAGAGTTCGAGATGATGGTCTCGCCCAGGAGCTTGAAGCCCGACTTGCCGAGCAGGGCGAGATAGCTCGCGGCCGCGAGGGCCAGAAGCGCCTGGTTGGTACAGACGTTCGAAGTGGCCGCTTCCCTCCTGATGTGCTGTTCACGGGTCTGAAGGACCATGGCGAAGGCCTTCTGGTTGGGGTCCGCGAGAGTGGAGGTGATGCCGATCAGCCGCCCGGGCATGCTCCTCGCCAGCTTCGGGTCCCGAACCGCAAATATGCCAAGATGGGGACCGCCATAGTTCATGGGGATGCCCAGGGGTTGGCCCTCCCCGACTGCCACGTCGGCCTCGTACCTCCCTGGCGCTCTGAGGAGCGAGAGAGACATTGGGTCTACCCCTGCGATGGCGAGACCGCCCACGGAATGGACAGACCTGATTATGTCATCGGCGTCCTCCTCTATGACGCCAAAATAGTTCGGGTTCTCAAAATAGAGCGCCGCGACGTCGGATGAGAGGCTGGACCTGAGTTTCACCGCATCCAGCCTGCCCGTCGAAGAGTCGAACGGCACCTCCTCGACCTTGAGCCCCATGGGTTCGACGTAGGTGTTCATGACTGCCAGCCTTTTCGGCCCGGCGTTGGCTGCCACCAATAGCCTTCGCCTTCCCGTCACCCTGGCGGCCATTCTGGCCGCCTCTCCCACGGCGGAGGCCCAGTCATAGAGGGAACTGTTGCACACCTCCATGCCGAGCAGGTCGCACATCAGGCTCTGATACTCGAACAGCGACTGGAGCATTCCCTGGCTCACTTCGGCCTGGTACGGCGTGTAGCTGGTGTAGAACTCCTGCCTTGCCACTATCGCTTCGACTGCGGCCGGAACGTAATGCGGCCAGACTCCGCCTCCGAGGAAACAGAGCGATCCCGGCGGAGTGGAGTTTGACGCGAGCTTCGACTGAACCTCTCTCCTCACAGTGTACTCCGACTGGCCCTCGGGGATGCGGAGCCGCCTCCGCAGCCTGACGCTCTCGGGTATGTCGGAGAACAGGTCGTCAACGGAGCCGGCGCCAATCCTCCTGAGCATCTCCGAGACGAGCGCCTCGTCCAGGTTGGGGAGAAGAGGATGGTGACGTGGCAATGGTGTAACCTGCTTGTCGCCGAAAAATGCTTAAAATAAGAACGTAGCGGGAGCGCGATAATCCATTGAGACGGCTAGTTCCCGCACTGCTGTTGCTCTTCCTCTTCGCTGCCGCGCTTCCGACGCTCCCCGCCGCCCATGCGCAGGGGGCCCCCCAGGCGGCTGTCACCAGCCAGTATCTCGTCAACAGGTACGGATACGCCGTAGTGAACGAGACGGTGGTGCTCAGGAACGGCGGGTCTTCGTCACTGCAGATACCCGACATGCAGTTCGGACTCGGCAACATCTCGTCCTTGGTGGTCAGCACCAATATCGTCGGGACCGGATACTCCGTCAGCAGCTCGACCGGGGCGCAGGGGCAGGTCTACACCGTCAGCGGCGGAGGGACCAGCTTGGCAGCGGGCGCGAACAGCACCTTCTCGTTCAAGGCGCTCCTGAACGGTGTCACCACGACGAACAACGGCACCATGAAGTTGGCGGTGCTCAACAGGCCCTACCTCAGCTTCGACGCTGCCACGGAGAAGCTGGTCGTCCAGATGCCCGGTAACACTCAATTGAAGTCTTCGCCATCTGGCTACAAGCCGTCGGTTGTGGGCACCAACGTCACCTACTACCAGTTGCTCAACGCGACGGGTCCCCAGCAGGCCGTTACGGAATCCATTGCTGTGCAACAGAGCCTGAGCATGGATTTCCATCCTGTGTCGGTTCAACAGGCGACGCGGAGCATCACGATCTCCCCGGAGGGCAACCCGCTGGTGACCGACAGAATCACGCTGCAGAACCTCGGGACCACAGCGCTGGACACGCTCACTGTAGCTCCCCTCACGGCTGTGGACGGCCAGATAACGATAATTCCTTCGGGTGTACCTCCCGTACGCAACGTCGCGCACGTTCTGCTGAATGGCAAGGGGATCGACCTCACCAACCAAGCGGTGGGCCTGCCGGTCGACCCTGCAGCCAACATGACCATAACCTACCAGTATCCCCTTCCCAAGCAATACTACAACATCTCAGGCGGCGTTGTCAGCATCAAGTTGCCACTCGCCCCGCCCATCGCCGCGTTCGTGGACTCGTACTCGCTCGGATTCTCGCTTCCGCCGGGCGTCAGGGTCGTACAAGGTGGTCCGCAGACAATGACAAATGTCGAACCGTTCAAAGCTGGCACGGGGACGCTTTCTTACAGCCTTTCGGTCGGATGGGCTATCGACGGAGGTGTTCCTGCGGCGGCGTCGCTCTTCGTGCTCATGCTGCTCGGACTGTCCGCGGCCAGGACGCGGCTGGCCCCGGCCGAAGAGGAAGAGGAGGAGACAGCCACCGAACGGTCGACTGACATGGTCAAGGCCTTCGAGGAGAAGACCAGCCTGATCAACGGCATGTTCGATGAGATTCCGAAGGCGGACCCGAGCCAGCTGGGCAAGAGCTACTTCGACGAGCTGAGGAGCAGACTGGACACCTTCCGGGGCAGGGCGCTGCAGCGGCTCAACGAGATGAAACAAAAGTCGACCACGCAGAAGTTCTTCGACCTCCTGGGCCAAATCCACGAGACAGAGAGAGAGGTGGACAGGGCCGCCAAGGACTTGATCAACCTCTACGAGCAGTTCTACACCAAGAGGATGAGGCAGGAGGTATTCGACAGGCTCCTCCCCAACTACAAGAGAAGGCTCGAGAAGGCCCTGGACAGGCTGTCCGACGAGTTGAACACCGCACAGCGGGAATCGAAGCTTCTCTAGCGGAATAGGCGCCTGCCGGCACCAGATTTATCAGGGTGCGAGACGAAGTCGTCTCGTAACATGAGCGGAGAGACGAGGAAGCTAGTGATAATCGGGTCGGGGCCTGCGGGCCTTACTGCCGCCATCTATGGGGCCAGGGCCGACCTTGAACCCCTGGTGTTGATGGGCAGCAGCTTCGGCGGCCAGTTGATGGTTACGAGCGAGGTCGAGAACTTCCCGGGCTTCCCCGACCCGGTCATGGGGCCAGACCTCATGGCCAAGATGAAGTCCCAGGCTGAGAGACTTGGCGCGGAGCTCGTCCAAGACGACGTGGTGGCCGTGAACTTCAAGGACTATCCCTTCGAGGTCAGGACTGCAAACAATTCGTACAGGGCGCTGGCCGTGGTCGTGGCGACAGGTGCGAACCCCAGGCGGCTGAACCTAGACTCTGAGATGAAGCTGATGGGAAAGGGCGTCTCCAACTGCGCGGTCTGCGACGGCTTCTTCTTCAAGGGGAAGAGAGTGGCGGTTGTGGGCGGCGGGGATACCGCCATGGAGGAGGCGACCTTCTTGACCAAGTTCGCCAGCACGGTGCAGGTGATTCATAGGAGGAAGGAGCTCAGGGCGAGCGCTGCGTTGCAGAAAGAGGCCTTCGCCAACCCGAAGATCAGTTTCGTCTGGGACAGCACGGTGGAGCGTGTTCTTGGGGACGCGAGAGTCCAAGGCGTGCGGCTGAGGAATCTGAAGAGCGGGGCGGAATCAGAAATCCCGGTGGATGGACTCTTCGTGGCGATCGGCTATGACCCGAACACAAAGGTATTCGGGGGTCAACTGGACCTTGACCCCAAGGGGTACATCAAGGTGAAGAACGAAACGGAGACGAACGTTCGGGGAGTATTCGTGGCCGGCGACGTTCATGACTTCAGGTACAGGCAGGCGATAACGGCGGCAGGCGAGGGATGCAAGGCTGTGCTGGACGCCGAGAAGTTCCTGAAAGAAAAGGTCAGTACCGTTCAGGCAGTCAGTTGATGACAGAGACGAACCTTTCGTCGTCGAAGGACTTGCTCAGGGGTCCGATGATGGGTGTCTTCTGGCCGCATTTGATGCACCTGTTCTTGTCGTCCAGATTGTAGGCCGTGATCTCGTAGCCGTGCCTTCCAATGAGGACCTCGCCGCATCCTGGGCAGTACGTGCTCTCGGCAGGGTGTCCAGGCACGTTGCCCAGATACACGTAGTTGAGGCCCGCCTTCTTGCCCACCGCATGGTGCTTCTCGAGCGTCTTGAGCGGAGTGTGGGGGAAGTCCATCATCTTGTAGTCGGGATGGAACCGCAGGAAGTGGACCGGCGTGTCAGGTCCAAGGTTGTCGTGAACCCAGTTGCAGAGCTTCTCGGCGGCGACAAGCGAGTCTCCCGCGTCCGGCACTATCAGGTCGGTGATTTCGATGTGCACCCTCGTCTTCTGTTTGATTCCAAGCAGCGTCTGGAAGATGGGCTCGGCGTTGGGTATGCCTATGTATTTCCTGACAAAATCGGTATCGCCGCTGCCCTTGAAGTCGACCGTGATGCAGTCGAGGAACGAGTCCATCAGACCCACTGTCTCCGGCGTGTCATATCCGTTGGAGACAAAGATGTTGAAGAGCCCCTTCTTCCTCGCAGCCACGCCCACGTCCCTGGCATACTCCATGAAGATCGTTGGCTGGTTGTAGGTGTAGGCGACCCCCTCGCACCCGTGCTCGAGCGCCTTGGAGACGATTTCCAACGGAGACGCCTCGACGCCTTCTACCTTTCTCCTCTGGCTGATGTCGAAGTTCTGGCAGTAGCGGCAGAGCCAATTGCATCCGCTCGTGGCTATTGAGAAGATCTTCGAGCCGGGTCTGTAGTGGACCACCGGCTTCTTTTCAATCGGGTCGATGTGGCCGGCCATCACCCGGCCATAGGCGAGGAGGTACAGCCTGCCGCCGACCACGCCTCTTATGCCGCAGAGCCCCACCTGCCCCTCGCCAAGCTGACAAAGCCTGGCACACGCAGTGCACTGGACGCGGGCATTGGGAAGGTTGCGGAAGAGCTCCGCTTCCCTGCCCGCGGGCGCCGTCAGCTTCTGCGATAGCGACATTCTTGGCACAAAAGCCGCAAGTCTCCCTTAAGGATTTGCGGGGGTCTGGCGATTCGACACCAGAGTACTTCGGACGAAGTGCGGGCGGGACGTTCGTTGTCTGGTTCATCCTCCAAGAGCGTTGGCGCCAGATTCGTCGGTCTACGCCGTTTCTTTCTGCTTAGACTGTTATACCAGTCAGAGACATGCCGCCTGAGCATTGGGGCCCAACAGATTACGCGAATTCATGCAGTCCTTCGGGCCCGCGTGGATTGTGATGCTTGCTGACGTGGACGCTCCCAGCATCATTACCGCAGCCGCGGTCGGGGCCGCCTACGGTTACGGCCTGATCTGGTTCTTTCTGCTGCTGATAGTGCCTCTGTTCCTGATTCAGGAGGCGAGCGGGAGGATAGGCGTCGCCACGGGAAAAGGTCTGGGCGAACTGATCCGCACCTCCTATTCGAGGAGGATCGCGGTCCTGGCCAGCCTCCCCATGGTGGTGGTGGACGTGGTCAGCTATGTGGCAGAGTATACGGGCATCGCGGTCGGCCTTGGACTCGTTGGCGTCCCCCCCACGATTTCGATGCCGGTGGCTTACGTCGCCCATGTCGGAATCATCAGGATGAGGAAGTCCGTCGCCATTGAGAAGATCCTCATCGCCATTTCCTCGGTGCTCATACTTTCCTATGCCGGTTCGCTGCTCGTCAGAGGCGTCTCTTCTTCTGGTCTGGTCTATCTGAGCGCGGAGCCGAGGTACCTCTTCCTCCTGGCCGCCAGCGCAGGCGCGGTCGTGATGCCGTTCATGCTGTTCTACCAAGCCTCGGCCACGGCGGAGAAAGGAGCCACGCGTCTGTGGGCCATGAGAACGGAAACGCTCGCTGGGGCGTTCGCGAGCGAAATCGGAATGATAGTCGTCGCCATGGCGACGGCGGGCATGAGCTCGTCGGCGAATTTCGCAGCGCCGAAGACGCTCTCCATGGCGCTCTCCGCAATCGCTGGGGCCTACGCCCCCTACCTGTTCGCCCTGGGTCTGGCTGCGGCTGCCTTTTTGGCGCTGGTGGTGATCTCGCTTGCCAGCGCGCGGGCCGTGGTCGAATCGATGGGCTGGCAGAAGAGCAGTTTCTTCTGGGTCTACGTCGTCGAATCGGTCCCGGCTGTGGCCATCCCCATATTCTACCCGGACCTCCTGGGGCTGGCTCTGAACATGATGGTCGTCTTCGTGTTCGTGCTCGCCGGTCCCGGAATCCTGCTCGGGAAGTTGGCGTCGGATAAGAAGGTCATGGGAATCTACGCTTCGGGCGGCGCCTGGAAGATAGGATATTGGATCAGTCTTGCTTCTGTGCTCTGCCTCGGAATCATCGCGGTTGCCGCGGTCTAGCCGACCGCAGAATCTTTCAGGGAAACCCTCTTTCGGCTCGCGCTCAGGGCGACAAGGCCGCTGACCATCTTCTCGTGTTTTCCCTCGTCTATGTCAATCCAGCGCAGCAGGAGCCGGGCCACCGGGTGGTCCACCTCGACCTCCCTTGTGAGACTGGCCTCTCCTGCAGAATCCTCCACGGCGAGCATGCTCTTGAGTAGGCCTTCATCCGGAATCGAGCCTTCGAG
>CAZENV010000025.1:0-93393 GCA_964513805.1 uncultured Nitrosopumilales archaeon | reverse complement strand
GACCGTGGTCGGCGGAGCAGGGAGGGGGGCTGCAGCTGCCACCCGGACGGCGACACCCAGCGCGGTCAGCGGTCTGAATATCGTCCCAGCCATATCGCCGGAGCTCGTTCTTCTCGCGATTGGCCTAGCGACCGCGGTCGGGGCACTTGCCGGGTTCTTGCCTTCTTGGAGGGCTTCGAGGCTGACACCGGTCGAAGCGCTGAGGAAGGAATAGGACCATGTCGGCTCCAGGACCGGCGATCGAAGTGGACCACGTTTCGCGCATATATGCCGAAGGGACCGAAGCCATGACCGTCGCTCTGTCCGACGTCTCGTTCACCATCAACAAGGGGGACCTGGTAGCAATCATAGGTCCCTCCGGTTCGGGGAAGAGCACCCTGCTGAACTTGATCGGCGCTCTCGACAGGCCGAGCAAGGGGAGGGTCCTGATAGATGGGCAGGACATATCGAAGGTCCCCAACTCTCAGCTCGCCAAAATCAGGAACAGGAAGATAGGGTTCGTCTTCCAGTCGTTCAACCTCATCAGCAGGATCACGGCGGTGGAGAACGTGGAGTTGCCGTTGCTGGTGACTTCGATGCCCCGCGACCAGACCAGGGAGCGGGCACTCTCGCTTCTCGACGGATTCGGAATCAAGAACAAGGCGTACAGGAAGCCGAGTCAGCTTAGCGGCGGCGAGCAGCAGCGGGTCGCGGTGGCAAGGGCTCTGGCGACTGACCCGCTGGTGCTGCTGGGTGACGAGCCGACGGGCAACCTGGACACGAAGTCCACCCAGGTGATGGTCGACCTGTTCAAGAGGCTGAACAGGGAGTTGAAGAAGACGATTGTCGTCATAACGCACAACCTGGACATCGCGTCCGAGTTCAAGCGTGTCATATCCCTGAGAGACGGCCAGGTGATCGAGGTTCATGAAAACTAAAGTGACGCCCGGACCCCGCCCGAGCGACGCTGCCATGCACCGGACGCCCGAAGACATAGTGGAGGCCAGAGGACCGTGACGTCGAAGAAGCTGGTGATTGCCGGTATAGTCATCACCGGAGTCGGGCTGGCTCTGCTGGGCTACCTCGACCCCGTCATACGGATAATCTTCTTCGGGCAGCCCGGGCTAGGACTGGCTGGCGGGTCTCCCACAGCCACGGGGACGAACGGCTTCGCGGGCAACTTCACGGGCGGGGTTCGGCAGTTCGCCGGCAGGGCAGCGGGACCTGGTACGGCCTCCCTTGTCTCCGTCGCCACAATCATCGTCTTCGTCGCGACGGTGATAGGGCTGCTCCTTACTATCGCGGGCTCATTCGCCGCGGGGAGGCCCGTCCCCACCGGCGCTGGTCCTTCCCCGGCAGCGAAGACCGCGAATCCCTCGCCCGGAGAGGCAGAGTCCCGCCGCTTGCCCTCAGCGACGCGAGGACCGTTCCCCGCATGTGGGTCGCAGAGAGGAGGCCCATTCCGACGCAGCAGATTGCCGCCTTCGGTTGCCTCGCCGCCGGTTGACTGCACGGGGGTCTTCCCGCCTTCCTAAGGCGTTAGGCTGGTCTGCGCCGTCCGGCTCCCGCGACTCCTTGTCGACTTGCTCCGGGCTTCGTGTCTCGTCTTCCACCGCGAAAGATTTCGGTCCCGAGACGAAATCCGCCAAAGTTATTAGTCATCAAGGGGCACAACCTTCAAATGATTTCGGACGGCCGTCGATTGGACGTCCGGAGGGCCAGTTTCGTAGCGAAGTCTTCTGCCGTTGTATTCTCTCTGATCCTGTTGGCCATGCCGACGCAAATGCTGAACACGAGCTGGCACGGACCTTCGGCACCAGCCGGACCGCTCGGAGGATTCATGGCGCCTCGCAATGTCGGCCAGCCCGACCCCTACTACCAGCAGCTTCTGCCCAATTACTACTACTACGTTCCCTTCGCCAATCCATACGATGCCGGCATCAAACTTCAGTTTCAGGTGACGTCCAACGTGGCCGTGGACGTGTACGTGATGAGCCAGTCCCAATTCCTTGCCTTCAAGTCGTCGGGGTCGACTTCTGCCCTGTACCACTCGAGTGGGACCAGCGTGACTGGTTCGGCCACTCTGCCCGCGGGAGGCACGAGCTACCTCGTTGTGTGGAACGACGCTTCCCAGACGACGGCCAGCATAGAGGTCAGCGGCGCGACAATCCCCGTCGACATCTACTCCGCCTACTCTGGTCCTCCTGTCCCGGTCGGAATCGCCGACTACGGGGTCGAGCAGTCCTCTGGCGTCGTGCTCCCCTACGAGGTCACCACGACTGGAGTGGTGGGCAGCGCGAAGATCTACTCGCTCGGCGCTTACAACTCCACCCCGCCTGCCCAAATCGACAAGGACGGCGCCAGCCTCCAGCTCAACGTCATGCTCCAGGTGAACACTACCAGGGGCGAGTACACCTACTGGCTGCAGAACGTCCCGAGCTTCAGGACGGCGGTGCACACGACGTACTTCCAGAGCGAGATATTCAACGAATCTCTTCCAAACGCCAACCTGAGCTCCACCCTCGTCACAGGGGGCGGGAAGCTCTACCCGTCGGGCTCCCAGAATACGTACATATTCGACACGGCGGTCACTTCCTACACACTTCCCTATTCCGTGGAACTCCTGATTACCGAATCGCAGTCGGCTAACGGTGTAACAATCAAGTACGGCTACACCATAACGGCGAATGGGTCACCGGTCCAGGGCTCAACGGTATATTACGACATAGCCGTGATTACGGAGCCAGGGGGCGTGTCCAGCTCGGGCATTGTCGTGGACGGCTACAAGAAGACGCCCTTCGGGAGCTTCTACGACGCTGAGCTGGTCTTCTGCGGCGAAGGGAACTCGGAGGCCACCACTTTCACCCAGATGAATGCCACGCTGAGCATGCTCTACCAGACGACCGGCGCTCTGGTCCAGCCCAGGTCGCTGTACGAATTCGGGAGCGACACGGCCGAATCGGCGTACAACTTGCGAACCTCGTACACGAGCGGCAACTTCATCGTGGGCATCGGCACGACGGACTTCCACCAGAACTACGTGCTTGCCGGAGGCGCGGTGGCCCCGCTCACGCTGAGCTACTCGGTGGTCGGCGGCTTTCCCGCTGGGACCAGCCCGCCCGTCCTGACGTTCACCTCTGGAGGAGTCAAGCAGACGGCCGTCCTGACCTCGACGCCCACGGCGTACTACATGGACGACGGAACGATGTGGAGCATCTCATCCTCGTTTCCCGACAGCGCCACGGAGAGATGGGCGCCCTCAGGTCCGGTGTCTGGCACTGTGACCACCCAGCAGACCGTTTCTCTCGTCTACTACCATCAGTACTCTGTGAGCGCGGCTTACACCGTCTCGGGAGGGGGCGCGCCGGGCATTCCGGCGCTCGCCTACTCTTCCGCAGGGAGCGGGCAGAGCATTCAGCTCGCGGGAGCCTCCCAGTCGGTCTGGGCTGACGCAGGGTCTTCGTTCTCGGCCACCAATCCGCTCAGCGGCTCCGGCGCCTCCGAGAGGTGGTTCTCCGACGGGACCAACGGTACTGTTTCTTCGGCTCTCACGCTGAATCTCACCTACGACCACCAGTATCTCCTCACAATCGTCAGCCTGACGACGACGACCGCCTGGGAGAGCGCAGGATCCCAGGTCCAGCAGAACGTCCAAGAGGTCTTTGGAAGGTCGAACGGGGTCGGCTACAGGATCACATCTGCGAGCCTGGACGGCGGAGCGCCCCAGACCTTCCCGTTGACGACGGGAACGGTCCCCTACTCTCTTGCGATGGACGGGCCCCACAACTTGGTGTACACCCTTGTGAAGCAATACCAAGTCGTGCTGCGGGGCGACGCGGCGGAGGCCCTGGATTCGATCTCGCCGACCACAATCAGCGGCGACCCGTATTGGTATGACGCCGGGAGTCACGTCGTTGTGACACTCAACGGAGTCTGGGGGAGGGCTGCGGGGACCGGCAGCAGGCTCTCTTCATATGGTGTTGACGGGGCTGCGCCAGTGCAGGCAGACACGGTGCGGACCGTCTCGGCGCTTTTGGCGGACTCCATATCGTCAACCCATTCGCTGACCGCGACCGTTGTCAGCCAGTACCAGCTTTCGACGCCCGACGGGTCAGTCTCGTCCCTCACCGCTCCTTCGGTGTCGAAGGACGATGGCTGGTACGATGCCGGGACGGTCGTGACAATAACCTACGACAGCACATGGAACTTGACCGCCCAATCGTCGAGGCTTGCTGCCAGGAGCTACACCGTCGACGGGGCGAACGCCACCGCAGTGGCGGACTCCGGGAGGCCGACCTTCGCGGTCTCGGTCACCATGGGCGCGCCCCACGTCGTCAACGTCGAGGCTGTCATGCAGTACTTCGTCAGTTTCGACATCACGGACGCGTCAGGCTCCAACAGGCTCAACTCGTCCGCCCTCCAGATATCCGCCGGCGGCAAGACGGTGGACGTCCCGGCTCAGGGAATCTTCTTGGACAACTCGACGACATTCGCCATCTCGAGCCTGATCTACGAAGGTGTGGACGTGAATCCGCAGGGCTCCGCGCAGCGTTCGGTGACCGGTCCCTCGAACGTACAGTTGAAGGCCCTGGTCTACGACGCATCTCTCAAGGTGACTGACTTCCTGGGGCTGCCTGTCTCGGGCGTGGTCGTCAAGATGACGCTGGCGAACGGCTCGTTGATTTCTGGTACGACCCTCGGGGACGGGACCTTCTCGGCCCGCGAAATACCACTCGGGACCTTCAAGGCCAGCGTGATGGGCCTCGCCTCTTCGAGCCAGGTGACGGGAGACGCATCGAAGCAGCCAGTCAGCAACGTCGGCGTCTTCTTCAGCACGACCTCGCTTGCGCTGCTGATCGTGCTGGCTGTAGCAGCCGTCGCCATGTCGGCGTTCATGCTCCGCAGGCGGAAGCACGCTCCTGGCCCTCCCCCCTGAGGGCGTGGGGGTACCCGGGCCCGGCAGGACCGAGCCCTGCAGCTCAGGCGGGGCGAGTCTTCCCCAGCATCAATTCGTCGATGGCCTCGGCCGCCCCATCGCCGTCCGGCTTTGCTGCGACGTAATCGGCCTCTCTCTTCAGCGCCTCCACCGAGTTCTCCAGCGCGATCTTGCGAGTTGAAACCCTGAACATCGGCAGGTCGTTTTCCCCGTCGCCGATGCAGCCGACTCCGCCGCTGATTCCCATGCCCTTCAACGCTTCCAGGAGGCCAGTCCCCTTGTCCAATCCCTTCGGCCCCACCATTATCCTGTCCTTGTTCAGCTCGACCTTTGCGCGGCCACTCACCAGTCTTCTGGCCTCTTCCAGTTTCTCCCGACCCAGCGAGATGAGGACCTCCTCAGACCCTTGGCCGAGGACCTTCGCCAGCCTGGCTCTCTCTCTGACCCAGTCGGGGGGCGCCAGAATCGTCTTCCTCCCGTCCACGACCAGAATCGTCCCGTTCTCCGCCACGATTGCGTCGAACATCCCGAAGTCCACCAGCCCCTCCAGCTCGGAGACGCTCCGGCCAGTCGCCAGAATCACCTTGACTCCCACCGCCCTGAGCCTGGCAAGCCTCTCTGCCAGGGCCGGGTTGAACGGCTCGCCATCGGCCTTGGCCGTTCCGTCCAAGTCCAGGGCCAGGGCCCTTAGTTGTCCGAATCCCATCCCAGAGCCTCGACCCGCCTGGTGTGCCGCACTCCCCGGGAGGCCTCGGAACCTACCAACGCAGTGGCCAAGCTACTTGTAGGCCCTCAGGGCGCCTTCGAATGTCTCCTTCAACGAGGTCACTGCCACGTCTATTGAGCAGAGCCTAGCAGTCATTGCGCCGTTCTCCCCCATCTTGCGCGCCTGGTCGCCGGACTCGAGCAGCTGCGACACCTTGTCCGAGAATTCCTCTTCGCGCCCCGACGAGAACGCATAGCCGTTGACGCCGTCCTGGACCAGCTCCGAGGAGCCGGCCCCGTTGCTGACGATGCAGGGCTTCTTGTGGAGCCAGCCTTCTACCGGAGTCAGATTGAAACCCTCGATTCTCGACGGGACGAGGACGGCCTCTGCGATTCCGTAGAGCGCGTTCAGCTCCGCGTGGGTGACGTGGCCAGTGAAAACCACTTTCTCTCCGAGCCGAAGAGCGCCCGCCAGGCCCTTCAGCTGTTCGCGCCATATCGTGGCCTTTGGATGCCGAAGCCCTCCTCTCTGGCTGCTCGTGAAGCTTCCGTTGCCGACTAGCATCAGCCTGGCTTCGGGGTGCCGCCTGGCGACGCGCGCCATCGCGCGGATGGCCACATCTTGGTTCTTCACCGGATCCATCCTGGCAACCACCAGGAGTACTCTGTCGTCCCCGCCTACGCCGAACTTCGCCTTCACTGCGCCGATCTCGGCCCTTGACGGACGACGCCAGTCTCCGGGGTCTAGGTAGGGATAGATGGTGCTGACAGGGCCGCTGTAGCCTGCCCGAATCAGCCCCTCGAGGTCGCGCTTGCTGCTGACTATTATCGAGTCGAAGCTCGCGATGCTCTTCAGGATCAGAGTCCTCAGCCGGAGCGAGACCTCGTCCAGCCTGAATGGTATGTGCCATCTGAAGACCACGGGAGCCGAAGGCCCAATCAGGGCTCCGACCAGAAGCTGCTGGAAGTCGTGGACCCAGAAGAGGTCGACGTCGCGGAGCATCTCCAGCATTCTTCGGGCGCACTGCCAGTTGTACTCGGCGTAAGCCTGGTATTCCGCTGGCTTGAAGGCCAGCTTTCCGAAACCGTGAATCTCCTTCCAGATTCCTTCCTTGAAGTTCGCGTAGAGCAGGAGCTGCTTCTCGTCCAGGGACACGTTGAAGAGATGCATGCAGTCAGCCACAACCTCGCTCGGCGCCCCCGGCCCCAGCGAAATCCATCTCGCGTCGCTGACCATCCCGGTCTTCAGCATCCGCCTCAGGGCGGCGTGGACCATGCCCGTTACTCCGCCCGGAGTGTACTCGTAGTCAGACCCCTGCTCCAGCTCTTCCAGTTTGACCACGCCGCTCTGGTAGTCCAGCCTCTCCCTCAGCTCCGAGTAGCTCGCCTTGAACCTGACGAGGGGCGTCTGGGTGTTCACGCAGAGCCGCACTTTCAAGGTGAACCCTTCCGCTCTCGAACCCGCCTGTCTTCCGCGGACTGGGGCACCCTGGCGGCCTGGCCGAAATCCTCCCATCCTTCCCTCTTCAGTACAAGTTCCCGCCTCGGATACGATATCTCGATGCCCTTCTTCTGGAACTCCTTCCTTACGGAGTAGAGGAGGTCCTTGGACATCTGGAAGTTGGTGGGCTGGTCCTTCGCGTTGGAGAGCAGCCTCAGACTGATTCCGGATTCGTTGTACTCCATCACGTGGACCACGGGCAGGTTCCCGGCGGGCAGGAAGTCGGGGTGCTTCCGGGCTTCCTCCTTCATGATCTCGATCGCCTTGTCGATGTCGGTCTCGTAAGGAACCTGGACGAAAACGATGCAGAGCTTGGCCGAGCCGTTGAGGTCGTAATTTATGAGGGAGTCGTTCAGGAACAACTGGTTCGGGACGACCAGCCGCCTGCTGTCCCATGTCTTCAGGACGGTGAAATTGAGCCTCATGTCTTCGACCCAGCACCATTCGTTCTTGAAGAGGACGGCGTCGCCTATCTTGAACGGCTGCGAGAAGGCAAGCACCATCCCCGCAAACATGTTGGAGAGGCTGGACTGGGCCGCAAGACCCACCACTATCGAGCCGAAGCCCGCGGCGATGAAGAGCGATGCGATTGCTGCTCCGGCGGACGGGAAGCTGGTGAATGTGGTGACAGCGACCCCGATCAGCCCTATCACCGCGAGCCCGAACCTCCTGACGAACGACATGGCAGTCGCCAGCCGCTCGTCCCTCCGCGACAGGGCGGTGGCGTACCTCTTGACGATGACGTTGACCGTCGAGACAGTCAGGTAGGTCACAGCCAACCCGGCCATGAAGTTGACCAACGCCCACACGTTCGACGCCACAGTTGGGGAGATTGGCGAGGATAGCAGCACGTACGCCAGGGCAACGAGGCCCATGGAGTAGACGGCGTACACGAGGACCCTCTGAGCCTCGCGCATCTGCTCGAAGGACATGGCCACGTCTCTGACGACCGTGCTCACGGACCTGACCGAGACCGCGAGCACGGCTACCTCGACAATCAGCTGGAGGCTTGCCGGGCCGAGGACTTCGGGGAGCGTCCCCGGTGCCGCCGAGTCTACGTACTGCGACAGCGCGAGCAGCCCGTAGCCGAGTATGCCCGCCATCACCGGCCCGTTGACCATCTGCCTGACCGTCCTCTCTGAGAGTTTGGAAAGGCCCGACCTCGCAAGGACCAGCTTCGTCGCTATGAATGCGGCCGCTGCGGCCGCGAGTGTGGTCCCTGCTATGAGGGCAAAGAAGACGACGCTGAGAGCCACCGTTGTATACGCGCATTAACGGTAATATATAGTTAAGTGATTAGACATGTCTAATAAGCCGGGTCGCCACAGCGACGGCGCCAGGGCTGGATTCGATAATCGCCATTGATTAAGCAGTTGAAGATAGTGGTGGACATGGAGTCTGCCGAGATTCTGAAGGACCCCATCCGGAGGCAGATTCTCGAACTCCTGGCAGAAGACGAGATGACCGAGGCCGAGGTCGCCAAGAAGCTGGAGTTCTCCCAGGCTTCGATCAGCCATCACATGAAGGAACTCAGGAGGACGCGGCTTGTGGAGATGGTAAGGACCGAGGCCGAGGAGCACGGGATTCTCCAGAAGTTCTACAGGGCTTCGGCGCGTCTCATCATGATCGACTACGAAAAGATGCCCTACTCCATAAGGAGGTACACCCTGGCGCTGTACGTCGAGAGGGTCAGGGGAGCCATGGCCGCTCTCGCCCAGGGAAACCCGGGAGTCACGCTGACGCGGGACGACGTCGAGCTTCTCTCGGACACCCTTGCCAAGGAGGTTGTCTCGGTGGCCCGTGGCCTCGGCAGGGAATATGCCCGTCGTTCCAGGGAGGAGATGGTGCTCGGCATATACTCAACCGCCCTCACAAGAGTGGCGTCCAAACCCGAGGGGAGGGCGCTGCGCGTGATTCTCGGCGCCGCGCCCATGCGGCACCGCTAGTCGGGGCGTTCTCTACCTTCCCGCGAACTGTCTCGACCTGAAGAGCGTCTTCTCCGCGTCTTCCAGATCCTTCTGGGTGTTCACGGGCAGCCAGGCCTCCGCGGGCACGAAGACCGCGTACAGCTTCCTTTCCTCCGCAAGCTTCGGGATCAGAGTCTGCTCGATGCCCCACTTCTCCCCGCTTTCGCTGAGCTTGCTGATCATCTGATACACCGGCGGCTCGAAGACGTAGAGCCCGACGGACGTGGCCTTCTTGATGAAAGGCTTCTCTTGGAAGTCGGAGATGAGTCCCGAGTCTTCCACGACCCCGGTTCCGTAGGGCCACCTCCTGCCCCTTGTCATGGCCAGGCTCGCGCTCGAGTGGAGCGTCTCGACTCCGTGCGTGTGCTCCAGCAGTATCCTCAGCGGCAGCGACTCGTCGACGAATATGTCGTCGGGAAACGTGACCACCGACCTCTTCGACCTGTCAACCGCCCTCGACTTCAGTGCCTGTTGAAGCGCGTTGGCGCGCCCTTGCCCAACCTCCTTGTCCACAGAGAAGCTCGCCCGAATCCCGTATCTCTCCCCCGTGCCTATGTGCTCCTGGACCGGCTTGGAGCCGTGTCCAAGGAGGAACACGAACTCCTCGTAGCCGCATGCCGAGAAAAGCTCGATGCAGCGATCAATCAGAGGCATCCCGCCCACCTCCAGCAGCGCCTTGGGGCGCTCGGACTCCATCCGCTTGCCCAAGCCGCCCGCGAAGAGCAGCACCTGTGTGTTCTTGATCTCCGACTGCAGCCTGGAGACCACTCTGCTCCCCACCGCCCGCGGCGACCTGGAAGCCTGGTATCCCGTCATTTGGCCCGACCTTCTGCCCGCTCGTCATTGGCGCGCCGGCTTGTCGTCCTTCCCGGGGCTTCCTCAGGACCCCCTGTCCTGGCTCGGGGCTCGGCGTAGACTGCCCTGGACTGGTCCCTTGAGCCCGCGAAGGTGGCGAGGAAGATCAGCGGTCTCGGTGAGGTGTTTTCCACCTTGTGGAATTCGCCCCTTGGGACCCGAAAGCCCATTCGCGTCGGGCTCGAAGGATCTGCGTCCACCTCGTGCGCCTTGTGGCCGACGAGGAGCCTGCCCTTGCCCGAGATGAAGAAATAGTATTCCTGGACGTCGTTGTGATAGTGCCCCCGCGTCTCCATGTAGGGCTTCAGCTCGGTCACCGAGTAGGTTTCTCCATCCCGTACGTAGTCGTAGATGACATAGCGAGCGTTCGACCTCACCAGCCTGCCCTTCGCTTTCACCTCGGCGATGTCCGGCATGCGCGTGGCCGTCTGCGTCACTTCATCCTGGGCGCACATGGGTCATCTGAGGGCTCTGGTCATATTTAAGTGTGTAAACATATCTATACGATTAGACGTATCTTAACGATTGGGCGGGTACGGCTAAGATGCCGCGAAGCCTGACGCCGGTTCAGGCACCGGCGCTCCGCAGCCTTCGCGTCCAGCGGATTGATGGCCCGGGAGAAACGAGAGAGGCGGCCGCCAGTCGAATGTGTCGATTCAGGCTTCTGGACTGCGGCGCGGGCGCGCCCTCAGCCTTTCAGTTCCTTGATGACCTGGGCGAACCTGTACCACGCCTCTTTGGGTCCGCTCTTCTCGTCGATCAGCCCGAAATGATTCTCCTGCTCCGGAAACGAGCGCCAGGAGGTGTCGATGTACCTCCAGATGCCTATCGCGTTGATTTCGTCCGTCGCGAGCGCCTCCTTGAGGGCGAGCTCGACATACTGGGCCTGCTTCTGCCCGCTATACCCCAGGAAGGAAGGGCCGCTCGGGTAACCGGTTTCGGCTATGAAGACCGGCTTCCCTGCCGACTTCGCGTACCCAGCGGACGCCCGAAGCGCTGACAGGTTGATGGGGTCTGCCGCCTTGTAGTTGGGATAGAAGTCAAGGCCCACAGCGTCGCATTCCTCCGCGAACTCGGCGATGGTCCGGATCGGCCTGTCCGCTTCGAGGTTGATAATCGTCCTGGCAGAAGGGTCCTCTTCATGGACGGCGTCGTTCAGCGTCCTCAGCAGGTCGTCCCTGAACGACCTGGACCCCACCCAGGAGGCGCCCTTGCGCCATCCGGCGGTCTCGTGCATCTCCCACCAGTTGGGTTCGTTCTCGATCTGCCAGTTCTTCACCCTGTCCTTGTATCTCCTCACAACCAGCCTCGCGTGCACGCCGGCCCTGCGCAGATAGAGCGTGGGGTCCGAGTCCGCAGACAGCCCCCGGGGCAGCATCCGCTGGTAGCCACAGGCGAGAACGGGCACGACACTGATGCCCTGGGCACTCATCGCGCCGACGAAGCTGTCCATGGGGTAGTCCGGGTACCCTTCCTCCGCGAGCCTATCGACCGAGGCCGCAGGCACTGCCTCGGGCTCGAAGAATCTCCATGAAAACCAGCACCTGACGAAGTCGACCCCGGCGCTTCGCAGGTTGTCTGCCAGGGCGAGCGACGCCCTCGCCGCCTCGGTCCCTGGCTCCGCGTCGCCGTGGGCCCGGATTTCTGCCTCCTCCAGCTTGTCGAGGAATCTCCCTTCCGGCAGGCTGATGGAAAGGAGATGCGGGAAGATTATCGACTTTGGTTCCTTGACTCCGGCGTATCTCCAGGAGTCATCTATGTTGACGCCGAAGCTGAATCTGTGTGTCAGGTCCATCGCGGGTCTTCCGTCTGCCGCTCACCAATGGTTCTTCTTATCCAATGCTCTCCTCCGTGCCTTGGGGCAGGCTCCCTCGCTCGGGAGCGGCTTTCCGCAGAGGGGAGGGCTTCGGGCCTCCAGGATTCGCTCCGTGGGAAAACGCGTAATTACGATGGGCGTCACTCGCGTCCCATGTCTTTCGAGCTGGAAGTGGACACCGGAGTCGATCTCTCCCAGACAATCGCAAACGGGATGACGATATACGTGGGCGACCCGGTCCCCAACATACGCCGGGTCAAGCACATCGAGACAGACGGAGTCAATGTCTCGGAGGCGCTGCTCGGCTCGCACACGGGCACCCACGTGGATGCACCGATCCACTTTGTGCAGGGCGGTAAGTCGGTCGACCTCCTCTCGCCGGAGCAGTGCGTGGGCGAGGCTGTGGTGATCGACCTCAGTGACAAGCCGCAGGGGTCGGAGATAACGCCGGAGGACCTGGCGAGAGGTTCCATGGTGGACAGGGAGGGGCTGATCGTGCTGCTCTACACCGGGATGAGCAAACTCTGGGGAGACCCTTCGGCGAGGACCAACTTCACCTACCTCTCCTCAGAGGCAGCCACCTGGCTTGTCCAGAAGAAGGCGAAGACTGTCGGCGTCGACTACCTGAGCGTAGAGAAGTACGGGTCGAAAGACGCGCCAGCCCACAAGACCCTGCTCTCCAACGGCATCCCGATCATCGAATCGCTGAACGAGAAGCTCGGTATGTTCGCTGGGAGGCGGATCTTCCTCGTCTGCCTTCCGCTCAAGATTGGCGGAAGCGACGGAGGTCCGGCCAGGGCGCTCGCATACCCTCTCAGGGCGCGATGACGGCATGACCCTCTCCCTGAAGGGAATCTGGTCGCCGATGCCCACCCCCTTCGCCAAGGACGGTGAGGTGGACTACCCGAGGCTGAAGCAGCTAGTCGACAGGCTCGTCGAAGGCGGCGTCGACGGACTCTTTCCGCTGGGTACGACTGGCGAGTTCTTCCTCCTCACCAAGGAGGAGAGAAAGCGGGTGGTCGAAGCGGTGGTGGACCAAGCCAACGGACGCGTGCCGGTGCTGGCGGGCGTCTGCGACCCGGCACCCAGGAACGTCGCAGCCTACGCTGAAGACGCCCGCGACGCCGGGGCCGACGGCGTCGTTGCCACTCCTCCCTACTACTACACCACGACCGACGAAGGCCTCTACGCCCACTTTCGGGCAATACAGGAGTCGGTTTCCCTCCCGCTGGTCCTGTACAACATCCCCGAGTGGACCCACAACTTCGTGCCCGTGGGCGTGGTCTCCAGGCTCGCGGAGGAGAAACGGATCGTGGGCATGAAGTATACGGAGTACAACATGCTCAACCTTTCCAAGTTCGTCGAGTCGGTCGGCGGGATAATCGGGGTGCTCACAGGCTCGGACGCGATGACCTACGCGTGCCTCGAGCTAGGCGGTTCGGGAGCCGTGATAAGCATAAGCAACGTCTTTCCGTCCGAGGCCTCCAGCATCTACGACCTGGCCGTCGCGGGGAAGCATGAGGAGGCGAAGAGGGTGCAGAGGCGCCTGCTGCCCGCCATCGAAGCGGTAGGCATGGGGAAGTTCCCCGCGGGCCTCAAGGAGGCCATGAGGGTCGTCGGCTTCCCGGTAGGGGAGGTGCGGACGCCGCTCCAGCCCCTCCAGCCGAGCGAGAAGGAGTCACTGAGAAGGCTCGTCTCCGAGACGGGCTCCGGAGACCGAGAGACGTAAAAGAAGGGAGAAAGTTTCTTCAAGACGCCAGATGAAGATTTCCACAGTCCAGGTCTACACCCTGGGCCAGCCCGCAAAGGCAGGCGGAGCCACCTGGGCCGGCACGTCAATCATCGTGAAGGTGACAACATCAAACGGACTGGTGGGCTTCGGCGAGGCCGTTCCCACGCTGAGGGTCCAGCCTGTGGTCCAGTCCATCCACGAGGTGGAGAGAGTCTATCTGGGAAGA
Organism: uncultured Nitrosopumilales archaeon; assembly: GCA_964513805.1. Classification (GTDB taxonomy): domain Archaea; phylum Thermoproteota; class Nitrososphaeria; order Nitrososphaerales; family Gagatemarchaeaceae; genus DASPPF01. The sequence goes on along the minus strand of CAZENV010000025.1, from coordinate 79,676 downwards.
GATCCCCAGGACGTCGAGCTCAACCAGCACGAATGGCACAAGAACGACTTCTACCTTCCGGTCTCCTTCGAGTCGACCACCGCTCTGAGCGCGCTGGACATTGCCTGCTGGGACATAATCGGCAAGTCCCACGGCGTCCCTATCCACAGGCTGCTGGGGGGAGCGTTCAGGCGCAGGGTCAGGCTCTACTCCAACGGCTGGTACAGCGACTGCGTGACGCCGGAGCAGTTCGGAGTGAGGGCGAAGAAGTACGCCAAGATGGGGTACACGGCCCTGAAGTTCGACCCCTTCGGTTCGTACTACGACTACATAGACAGGAAGGGCCTCGACTTGGCCTACAGGCGGGTCAAGGCCGTCAACGACTCGACGCGGGGCAAGGTGGAGCTGCTCATCGAACACCATGGCAGGTTCAGCCCCAATTCTGCAGTCATGATAGCGCGGAGACTGGCCCCCCTGGACCCTCTGTTCATGGAGGAGCCGATTCACCCGGACAACGTCGAAGGGCTGAGGAAGTACAGGTCGTCCACGACGGCCCGGGTGGCCCTCGGAGAGAGGATACTCACCAAGGAGCAGGCGGCCTACGTCTGCTCCAACAACCTCACTGACTTCCTGCAGGCGGACATTACGAACATAGGAGGCGTGACCCAGGCGAAGAAAGTCTGCGCCATAGCCGAGGCCTACGGGGTCGAGATGGCCTTCCACAACGCCTTCGGGCCGATTCAGAACGCTGTCACCCTCCAGCTAGACGCGTCGATACCCAACTTCCTCATACAGGAGTCGTTCTACGACCTCTTCCCGGAGTGGAAGAGGAAGCTCGTGAAGGGGGCGACGCCGGTCAGGGACGGCCACTCCGACGTTCCCACCAGACCCGGTCTCGGGGTGGATGTCGACGAGAGAGTCCTTGAAGAGTACAGCTTCGGGGGGCAGGAGTTCTTCAACCCCGACGAACCCGTCTGGGTCGTGAAGGGCACGTGGAAGGCCTAGTCAGCGCTTCCCGATCAGCGCCAGCATGACGTCGTTGACGTTGGTTCCGGTCGAGCCCGTTACAATCAGGTCTCCGAGCTTCTCGAAGAATGTGTGGGAGTCGTTGTCGCGCAAGAACTTGGTTGGGTCCATCCCGGCGGCCTTCGCGCGCTTCACCGTTTCCGAGTCGGCAACGGCCCCTGCTGCGTCTGTCATTCCGTCTATCCCGTCAGTTCCCATGGAAAGGACCGTGACTCCTCTTCTGCCGTCCAGCTCGATGGCAGCCGCCAGGACCAGCTCCTGGTTCCTCCCTCCCCTGCCCTTTCCCCTGACCCTCACAGTAGTCTCGCCACCCGCCACCAATGCGATGGGCCTGCCGACGGAGGAGGACGCAGCCGACTTTGCCAGCCTCCTGCCGAAGACTCGCGCTTCTCCGGTGACCGTTGTCGACAGCAGTCTGGCGTCGTAGCCCATCCCTCTGAGGGCGTCGCCCGCAGCGGTGCACGCCTCGTCGTTCGACCCGACCAGTATGTTCCTGACCCTGCTGAACACCTCGCTGCCGGGCTTCGGCGTCTCCGGCGTCCGCCCCTCGACGCCCGAGGATATCGCTCCCCTCACAGACTCTGGCGCCCTTTTCCATACCCCGCGCCTCTCCAGGACCTCCCTTGCCATCTCATAGGTGGTGCCGTCAGGCACGGTCGGGCCCGAGGAGACCGACCCCAGGTCGTTTCCTATGACGTCGGACACAATAAGCGAGACAAGCGTGGCGCCCCTGAAACGCTCGGCCAGCCTCCCTCCCTTGATCTGGGAGAGGTGCTTCCGCACGCAGTTGAACTCCCCGATATCGGCCCCCGAGCTGAGCAGCAGCTCCGTCACTTGCCGCAGGTCTTCGGGCGACACGCCCTCCACTGGCATGGGCATCAGCGCAGAACCGCCCCCCGAAACGAGGCAGAGCAGCAAATCCCCGGGCCCAGGGTCCCCCACGGAACGCAGCATCGAGCGCGTCGCCTCTACGCCCCTCTGCGTCGGAAGTGGATGGGTCGACGGTTCGAACCTTATCCTCTTCAGCTGTGGGAGCTCCTGTCCCTCGGGCACCACAACGGAGCCTGCCGTTATCCTGTCACCTAGGATCGACTCCAGCTCCGCAGCCATCAGCGCCGACGCTTTTCCCCCGCCGAGCACCAGCACGCGACTGAAGCGTGCCAGGTCCAGGTTCACGTCTCCGACTTGGAGCCTGCCCGCGTCCAGCGAAACCGACCGTCTGACCATCCGCCCCGGGTCGGCTGCCGCAAGTGCCTCTCGGACGGCAACGAGTGCGTCCCTCCTAGCTCCCCTTGCTGCTGCTATCGCATCCTCCAACTTCGAGGTCGTCGCGACCACCATCCTCTTTCGTGGCGCGCCTGCCGATAAAACTGTGCAAACGGCCGCAGTGGCCAGCCAGTCGTTTCATCAGTCCCAACCTGTAAATACGCGGCTCCGGAATTCGTGCTATGGCCGCAGACAGCATCGCCCGCGAGAAGATGCTCGTCGACGGAGAATGGGTCGGCGAGGGCCGCGCAACCATCGACGTGGTCAACCCGGCAACCGAGAGTGTGGTGGCCAGGGTTCCCAAGGGCACCAGAGATGACGCCAAGGCTGCACTGGAGGCGGCCCAGAGGGCCCAACCCAAGTGGGCCGAACTCCCGCCCATCGAGAGGGCCTCCTACCTGAAGGAGGTGGCGCGCCTGATCAGGGAGAACAGGGAGCGCCTCGCCAGGACGCTCACCATGGAGCAGGGTAAGCCGCTCTTCGAATCCAGGCTGGAGGTCGACGGCTCCGCCGCCCATTTCGATTACTTCGCCGAGTTCGCGAGACGTATAGAGGGCGACGTGCTCCCAAGCGACTATCCCGAGCAGATGATCACCATACTCAAGCTGCCCATCGGCGTGGTGGCAGCAATCACGCCCTGGAACTTCCCCTCTGCGATGGCGGCCAGGAAGCTGGCGCCGGCCTTGATTACGGGCAACGCAGTGGTCGCCAAGCCATCCAGCAACACCCCGCTCAGTTCCATCGAAATGGTGAAGCTTGTGGAGAGGGCGGGAGTCCCGAAGGGCGTGGTCAACCTGGTGACGGGCAGCGGCTCCGACGTGGGCGAAGAGCTCTGCAGCAACCCAATCACGGGCCTGATCACAATGACAGGAAGCACAGACGCGGGGAGGAAGATCATGCAAGCCGCAGCCAACCACATGAGCAAGCTCATCCTGGAGCTGGGCGGCAAGGCTCCGTTCATAGTCTGGCGCGACGCCGACATGGAGTGGGCGCTGAAGTGCGCCATCTGGGCCCGCTTCTGGAACTGCGGCCAGACGTGCATCAGCTCCGAGAGGATGTACTTGGACAGAAGCATAAGGGAGAAGTTCATGTCGCACTACCTGACGATGGCCCGGGAGCTGCGAATAGGCGACCCAATTGCCGCAGGAACGGACCTCGGCCCCATGGTCAGCAAGACAGAGAGGGAAACCTCCGAGTCATTCATCGAGCAAGCCGTGAAAAACGGCTCCAAGGTCATCCTCGGGGGCAAGAGGCCCGACAGGCCGTCCAAGGGATTCTACCTGGAACCCACGGTCGTTGAGGACGTCGCCCAAGACTCGCCCATAGTCCAGAAGGAGGTGTTCGGGCCCGTGGTCCCTGTCCTGGAGGTGGAGACCTTCGACCAGGCGATAGACCTGGCAAACGATTCCGACTACGGCCTGGCCTCCTACGTCTTCACCAGGGACAACGTCAACGTGATGAAAGCGATGCACAGGATCAAGTTCGGCGAGTGCTACATCAACCAGGTGGGCCCCGAACAGCTCCAGGGCGCCCACACAGGGTTCAGGCTGTCGGGCCTAGGAGCCGAAGGGTCCAGATACGGCCTGGAGCTTTACACCCAACTCAAGACCTGCTACGTCGACTGGAGCGAGAGGCCGAGCCTGCCTTACCTTTTCCCTTACAATTAGGAGATGGGAGCAGACGAAGGCAGTCACGGTCATACCCCGGAAGCCCGGCTCCCTTCGCGTTATGGACGTCGCGGACGCCTCGGCTGGGCGGGGCCAGCTCCTCCTGAACGTGAAACGTGTGGGCGTCTGCGGAACTGACGAGGACATCATCGCAGGGTTTTACGGAGAGGCGCCGAAGGGGTCGCCCTACCTCATACTGGGCCACGAATCCCTCTCCACGGTGGAGGAGGCGGGCCCGGAAACCATGGGTTTCAGCAGGGGTGACCTGGTCGTCCCGACTGTGAGACGCGACTGTCCCGAGGAGTGCCTGAACTGCCGGAGCGGGGAGTCGGACATGTGCCTGACGGGCCACTACAGCGAGCACGGCATCAAGGGCCTGCACGGCTTCGCGTCAGAGCTCGCGGTGACAGACGCGCGCTTCGTGGCCAAACTGCCGCAGTCCCTCTCTGAGGCCGGTGTCCTCCTCGAACCGCTCACCATAGTCGAGAAGGGCGTCGCACTCACCTTCGCGGTTCAGAATGCCCGCATGAAGTGGGAGCCCGAGAGGGCCCTGGTTCTTGGTTCTGGGGCCGTGGGCCTGCTTGCCACCGCTGTCCTGAGACTTCGCGGACTCTCGGTAGACACGGTGGCCACGAGGCCCGCCGACGCGCCGAAGGCCAGACTCGTCTCGTCTCTCGGTGCAACGTATGTCGACGCCAAAGAGAGGCCCATCTCCTCCCTTGGGAGGAGCTATGACATCGTCTTCGAGGCCACGGGCTCCACTGACGTGGCCCTGGAGGCCCAGAGCCTAACGAGGGTGAATGGCGTCGTTTCCTACGTTGGCATCTACAGGTCCAAGGTCGAGACCGAGGACGCGGGCAGCCTCTTCACGGACTTGGTGCTCGGGAACAGGCTCCTCTTCGGGTCCGTCAACGCCAACATATCCTACTTCCGTCAGGGGTCCGACGACCTGGTCGAGGTCGCCAGGGAGTGGCCGGGCTTCCTGGAGAAGATGATTACTGAAAAGGTCCCGCTGGAGAAGGCAGAGCAGGCCTACGGCCCGAAGGGAGATGAGAGTGTGAAGACCGTCGTGGAGATGTGAGCCTGCGCAAATTGGGTTTTTCATATCACAATCTAGGGAAATTCGAGTTCGGCGCAAGAACCTCGTTCAAGAGTGAGCGTCGGGAGGTCTTCAAGTACTCGCTCCCGGGCCTGGTTGACGATGCTTAACGACTCGGTCTTCCACGGCTAATATTAAGAACGGAACCGGGGCTCGAGGAACCGTGGCGCAGTCATTCGAAGTTCCCAGCAAGGAGCCCTACAAGCCCATTTCGGGCTACGGAGTAATAGGCAACACCAGGACAGTAGCTTTGGTCGGCTACGACGGCTCCATAGACTGGTGCTGCCTTCCCAAGTTCGACTCGCCGAGCATCTTCGCTGCCCTCCTGGACGCCAAGAAGGGCGGGAGGTGGGTGATACAGCCGTCCGGCGATTCTGTCTCTTCGCAGAGCTACCTGGAAGACACAAACATCCTGCGCACCGACTTCCGAATTGACACCTCGCACGTGCAACTTACGGATTTCATGCCGTGCTCCCACACCAGCGAGGCCTGGTCGACGCCGCCAGAGATCCACAGGGTGGTCTCATGCATCAGCGGCTCTTTGGACATGAGGTTCGTCTTCAAACCGGTCTTCGAATATGGTGCAAGAATCCCCAACATCGTCAGGGCCGAGCACGGTCTCGCCATGAAAGAGGAGAAGTACGAGATGGTCCTCTCCTGGTCCGTCCCCTGCGAAGCCTCCCAGGACGGCGCTGATGGAACCTTCCACATCGCGCAAGGCGAGAAGAGAGCCTTCGTTCTCAGCTACGGCGAAGCGATCCCAAGAAGGATAGAGGAGTATCATGTGGAGCGGCAGCGTGCAAGGACGGAGGTCTTTTGGCTGGACTGGGCGTCGCAGCTACGCTACAGGGGGAAGTGGCGGACCCAGGTAGTCAGGTCTGCCCTCACACTGAAGCTGCTCGTCTATTCCCCGACTGGTGCCATGGTCGCAGCCCCAACGACCTCCCTGCCGGAGGCGCTGGGAGGAAACAGGAACTGGGACTACAGGTACTCCTGGATCCGAGATTCTGCCAATTCGCTCTGGGCGTTCCACATCCTCGGGTGCAGAACTGAGACAGAGGCCTATCTCCACTGGCTAATCGACAACAACCCCTCGCTCGACCTCGACCTGAGGCTGATGTACGACGTCGATGGGAGCACCAACATAGCCGAAAGGGAGCTGAAGCACCTAGAGGGATACAAGGGGTCGAGCCCCGTCCTGGTCGGTAACGCTGCTGTAGAGCAGCTCCAACTCGACGCCTACGGCTACATGCTCGACTCCCTCTATTTCTCCCACAGGCACGGCAGGGCGGTAAGCGAAGAGATGTACTACAGGTTCGTCAGGCCACTCGCCAACTACATTGTCGAGCACTGGGCCGAACCAGGCAACGGCATCTGGGAGATAAGGAACAGGAAGGAGCACTACGTCTACACGAAGGCATGGTCCTGGGCCGGACTAGACAGGGCGGTGAGGATTGCGAGGGCCACCGGACATGTCGAAGACATATCCGAGTGGAGGGCCATCCAGAGGAAGATCAAGACCGAAGTGATGAAGAAGGGATGGAGCGCGACGAAGGGGTCGTTCGCGATGCACTACGGTACCAATGACCTTGACGCGTCCGTCCTGATGCTGCCGCTGATAGGGTTCATCGACATCGGCGAGGAGAAGGCGGTGGCGACGATTGATGCGATTAGGAAGGAACTGGGGAGGGGCGCCCTCCTCTACCGATACCGTGCCAAGGACGGCCTGAAGAAGGAGGAGGGAGCGTTCCTTCTGTGCGGCTTCTGGCTCGTCTCCTGCCTCGCGAAGATGGGAAGGACCGAGGAAGCGCTCAAGAACTTCGAGGAGCTCGCGGGCTACGCCAACCATTTGGGGCTCTTCTCGGAGGAAGTCGACCCGGACACCCGGCAGGCCCTCGGGAATTTCCCGCAGGCCTTCAGCCACATGGGCCTCATACTCGCCACCAACGCCCTCGACAAGGCGCTCGATGGGAGCCAAGGTCCGCAGTAGCAGCTGCTAGGTTCGAGCGTAGCGGTAGGAAACGGGAGGGTCCGGCGCTGACAGAAGAAGATGACGGAATCGGTCGCGGCGCGTGGCAGTGTGTTTGGCAACTGGGCGCCCTTGCCTCGGCGGAGGTTCAATCGAAGAACCTGACTTTCACCGGCTCTTTCTCCCTGTACTCCCTCATCCCGTAGTAGGCGATTATCATCGACAGCACCATGATCACACCCACCTCGAGCGCCTCTTTGGGCATCCCCACCATGAAGGCGAGAATCGCGACCATGGCAGCCGCCGGGAGGTATGGGTATGCCGGGGCCGCGAATGACCCCCGCTTGCCAAGGCGCCTGAAGTGAACCAAGGCAAAGGACGCCATCAGGTATGAGAAGAGCAGCCCGAAGTTGCTGATGGCTGCGATCACGAATATGTTGCCTGAGAAGAGCATGGCCATGCCTATCACCGCGGAGATCAGGACTCCGTTCCTGGCGACGTCTCTCTTCTCGTCGTAAGAGCGCATGACCTTGGGGAGAAGCCCGTCCAGACCTATCTGTCGGAGTATGCGGGAAGAGCTGAGAAGCAGGGCGAGCGACGCCGAAGCAGTCGCTATGAGCGCGCCGACGTCGACGACAGTCAGCAGGATACCAGGCGAGTGAGAGGAAGAGAGCGCGAAGGCCAAGGGGTCGGCGTTGATGACGAATCCTCTGGCTGGCACCAGCGCGAGGAGGGAGAAGGCGACGAGCACGTAGAGGACCATGCTGACACCCACAGAGAGGAGTATCGCTTTCGCCGCGCCAGCCGCGCCTCCCTTGACATCCTGGACGAAGGTGCTTATCGATTGGAAACCAGAGTAGGCGAAGAATACTGCCACACTTGCCCCGAAGACGCCGGCGAAGCCGGAGCTGGGTGCTGTGAGGGAGAGGAAGTTGGTTGCGCTGCCGCTCTGTTGGGCGCGGAAGATGGCGAAGGCGATTACAACCAGCAGGATCATGACCTTCACCACCACGAGCCCGTAATCCGCCTTGGCCGCTTTCCTGATTCCCCCCAAGTTGACAAGGGCCAGGACGGCTATCAGGGCGATCGAGAACAGGTTGACGGACTCCCCTCCAGGAAGCCCCAGCAGGCTCGCGAGGTACGAGCCGAAGCCCAGTGCGACCACGGAGATCGAACTGGCGTAGCTGAAGTAGAGGAATATGCCAGTGATGAATCCTAGTTCGCTCCCAAAGGCCTCGTAGACGTAGGAGTAAGCGGCACCGCTCGAATCGGGAAAGAGCGAGCAGAGCTCCCCTATCTCGAGCGCAACCAGCACGGCGACGAGCCCGACCAGCACAAACGCGAAGAGGGCCCAGTCCCCGGCAAGCGCTATGGCTGTGCCGCTGAGGGTGAATATGCCGGCACCTATTATGGCGCCCAGCCCCACCGCCGTGGCGACAGCCACGCTGATACGATCGCTCTGCATTTGCCTTCTTACCCTTGGCGGAGGTCCTCAGATTCCGCCCGATCGATGTAAGGAGGACGCCGGGAAAGGGATTCGAACCCCTGCGACCCGTGAGGGTCACGGGCTTTCTTGACTGGACTCAAGGCCCGCGCAATAACCACTCTGCCATCCCGGCAGTTCGCTTGAGGATAGGAAGCCGATTTAACCGTTGAAGCGTTGGCCGCAAGAAAATGGTTTTACCCGCTGGCATCGGATGGTGTCTCCATTGGCGACGATAGTCAGACCGGCCAGGCCCTCCGACAAGACTCCCCTGATGGAGTTCATCTCCCGCATCTGGGGCGGGCACGACTACATTCCCAGCGTCTGGGACGAATGGATCCGGGACAGGAGCGCCAGGACGTTCGTGGTCGAGGTCGACGGGAAGCCGGTCGGGATGAACAGGGTGAAGTTCCTCGAAGACGGGAACGCTTGGCTCGAGGGGGCGAGGGTCCACCCAAGCTTTCGTGGCACCGGGCTAGCGTCATTGCTCGGTAGAGATGCGATTCGGGCTGCGGCCAAGAGCGGAAAGGGAGTGGTGAGACTCGCCACCAATTCCCGGAACAAATCTGCGAGGAGGCAGATAACCAAGATGGGCTTCGCAGAGCTCGCCCGCATGAGCGTCTACAATCCTGGGACCCGTTCCCGATTCGGCCATCAACGCGGCGTCAGGCTGGCGGCCCGCTCGGACCTCACTTCGCTCGTAGGGTCGATTCGGTCTTCCCGAGAGTTCAAGGTCGGGGGCGGCGTCTTCTGGGACGGATTCAGAGCGACTGCGCTTACAGCCGGGACAATCAACAGGGCGGTCAGGGAGCGCCGCGTCTATCTGTCTGACGGCGCCGCAGCAATCTTCAAGCGCGGCGCTGAAGGAGACGACCCGTTCCTGCAGATTTGCTTCGCCTGCGGAAACCAGAGAGACGTCGTGAAGCTCATCAAACACACCTTCGGCCGCCGTTTGACGAACAGGAAATCGGAGAGGTTCTTGTGCGCGCCACAGGGTTCACCCCTGATATCGACCGCGAGGAAGGCGGGGCTCGTCCGGTGGGCCTCATTCATCCTTTTCCAGCGAAGTTCTGCCAACGGTTAATACCCGCCAGCCCGGCAGCGGAATCATGGAGAAAGAGGTAGGCAAGCTATCGGTCCTCGGAGCAGGCCTCATGGGTCACGGGATCGCCCAGGTGGCCGCCCAGGTCGGCAACTACTACGTGTCACTGCTCGACGTTAACCAGGAGTTCGTCGACAGGGGAATGAAGATGATCGAAGGGAGTCTCGGGAAGTTCGTGGAGAAGGGGAAGATGACCCAGGAGCAGGCGTCTGCCGTTCTCTCCCGGATCCACCCCACGACGGACCTGAAAGAGGCGGTCAAGGGGGCTCAGCTTGTCATCGAGGCCGCGACCGAAGACCCCAAGCTCAAGCTTGACCTCTACAGGAGAGTCGCGGAGCTCATCGACGCGGAGACCGTGCTTGCCTCCAACACCTCGTCGATCAGCATCACGCTTCTCGCCTCGGCCACAAAGCATCCGGAGAAGGTCTGCGGGATGCACTTCTTCAACCCGCCCCAGTTGATGCCACTCGTGGAGATAATCGTGGGAAAGAAGACCTCGAAGGAGACGGTCGCGATGGTGAGGGGCGTCTCGGAGAGGATGGGAAAGGAGACCGTGCTCTGCAAGAAGGATTCTCCGGGCTTCATCGTGAACAGGATACTCGTCCCCGCACTCAACGAAGCCGTCTTCCTGGTGCAGGAGGGAGTGGCCGACCCGGAGGACATCGACAAGGCGGTGAAGCTCGGGCTGAACTGGCCCATGGGCCCTCTGCAGCTGCTCGACTACGTCGGCCTGGACACGACGCTGAACATCACCCGGGTGTTCATGGACGAGTTCCAAGACCCGAAATTTCGCCCAAGCCCCCTCCTTCGTGAGATGGTGAGGGCGGGGCTGCTCGGGAGGAAGTCAGGACGAGGTTTCTACAATTGGGGGAAAATATCTGAGACCAACCCAGAGAAGTAGCGATTCGATCATCCAGTGTCCGCAGCAAAAATCCGTCGAAACCTGCTTGCAGGGTCCTTTCCTTCGGAGCGGGAACCCCCATCGTGGCCGGACATCTGACGAGCAGGCCTTCCCCGCCTTGTAGCCCGTTGGCGAAAAGAACCCAACCGCTCTGTCCGCCTCTGCGAGCTTTTCGCCCAGCAAGTAGCGACGAACCTCCTTCAGAAGAATCAGAGCCCTGAGCCCGCCGACTTCCTTATGCCATGCATCGCTGTGATCCTGCCTGCGTCTTGAACCAAGGCCGGGAGGGCCAGGACCGCACAGCCTTACGAACTTCGCAACCGATTCGCGGTCCGTCATCCCAAGAGGAATCAAGAGCTTCGTGTTCTTGTGGCGCTTCTCATGCGTCTCCATTATCGCTGCCTATGTCCCAGTCAAGGTTCCGGCGTGCGCTCGGTCGAATTTGTCCTTGACCGGAGGGTCGATCTGCTGGCGGCTCGACCTCGCCACTCTTTTCCTCGTGCGTCCTGCCCCAAGCAGGAGGGTTGTTGATGCGGAATCTCCGCATTTCCCTGTAGACGCTGTGGCTCCGGACTCGCAGTTGTTTGCATGCATCGTGGACCGACCTGGGATTCCTCACCGCCCCGAGGAGGCGCGCGTTGAATCGGTTTCCCACGATACTCGCTCCTCCGAGCTGGGAGCGGCCTGACAGACGACAAGTAGCAGTCACGCCACACACAGCCGCCGCGGTTCGAGTGCGTGTGTGTTCTCAAGGGTCGCACTTCAGCGTCCGATCCTACGTGTGAGCCTCGCCGGGGACCCCTAAGACGAAGTGAGCTTGGCTCTGATGTCGTCGGGGACTGGCGTCGGCTTCCCACTCCTGTCTATCAGCGCATGGACCGTGTGGCCCGTACAGAGCAACTTCATTTCAGGAAGCTTGTAGATTTCGTTCTCGAACCGGATGCTCTTGTTCCCCACCCTCGCCACCCTGGTCTTGACGACCACCTCGTCGTCGAACCTCGCAGGCGACCTGTAGTCGGCGTGGGCCTGCACCACGGGGATCCGGATTCCTAGCGTCCTCCAGTCCTTGTACGCCAGACCTACGTCCCGAAGCAAGCTCATCCTTCCGACCTCCATCCAAACCAGGTACTTGGCGTAATACACTACCTGCATCGTGTCGGTCTCCTCGTAACGCACCCTCATCCTGTGTTCGTGCCAGGAACCCACGGCGACCGACCCGCTTCCATCGCTTTTTAAAATGGCGCACGACGATGAACCAGAATTGGTTCCGCTCAAGGTCAGGACGTTCAGGATGGACGACTATCCGAGGGTCAGGGCGGTCTGGAAGGGGAGCGGGCTAGAAATCCGGCCAGGCGACAGCCGTAAGGAAATCGGACTAAAGGTCAAGCGAGACCCAGAGTTCTTCCTGGTGGGGGAGGTTGACGGCAGGATCGTCGCGTCGGTCATCGGGGCGTGGGACGGCAGAAGGGCGTACATCTACCACCTAGGTGTGCTCCCAGCGTTTCAGAGGCTGGGCGTCGCAAGCCAGCTGGTGCGCGAGGTCGAAAGAAGGATGAAGGCGAAAGGGGTGGTCAAAGTGAACGCCTCCATCTACAGGTGGAACATGAAGTCCCTCGCCTTCTTCAGAGCCAACGGATACGAGACCGACACGAACACCGTTCACGTCGGCAAGTACTTCGAGCAGGAGCGGAAGACGAGGCAGAGCAGCAGACGTTGAAAGGACTGGGGCGCATGGTTTTTTACAATCGGTGGGAGGCTCGGGCGACGTGAACTACGAGACGCTGATTGTCTCCAAGGAGGGCCCTCTTGGACTGATCACCCTGAACAGGCCCGAAGCCCTGAACGCGCTGAACTCGAAGATGGCGAACGAGCTGGTAGCGGCCTTGGGAGACTTCGCGAACGATGACTCGGTGAGATGTCTTGTTCTGGCCGGCAGCGAAAGGGCCTTCTCTGCGGGGGCCGACATCAAGGAGATGGCGGACGTGACAGCGGTACAGATGACAATGACGGAGCACTTCTTCCAGCTGTGGGACAAGGTGGGCAGGTACCGCAAGCCGATAGTGGCGGCCCTGAGCGGTTTCGTCCTCGGCGGGGGGCTCGAGTTGGCAATGAGCTGCGACATTCTTGTTGCATCGGAGACGACGCAGCTGGGCCAGCCAGAGATCGACATCGGCGTGATCCCCGGCGGCGGCGGAACGCAGCGGCTGACCAAGGCCGTGGGGAAGTACAAAGCCATGGAGATGGTCCTGACGGGAAGGAGGATCGGGGCGGAGGAAGCGAGGACGCTCGGCCTGGTCAGCAGAGTAGTCCCCAAGGAGGCGTTCCTCACGGAAGCCAAGAATCTGGCCCTGGAGATAGCTACGAAATCGCCCGTCGCCATCAAGTTGGCGAAGATGGCTGTGAACAAGGCTTTCGAGGTCGGTCTGAGCGACGGACTGGACTTCGAGCGAGAGCTCTTCTACCTGCTCTTCGCGGCGGAGGACAAGAAGGAAGGCATGAGGGCGTTCTTGGAAAAGAGGAAGCCTGAGTTCAAGGGAAAGTAGTTGGATTACCAGACAATCAAGACGGCGAGCCAGAAGGGCGTGCTCTGTATTAGACTGAACCGGCCCGACAAGCTGAACGCCTTCAACGCCCAGATGGGTGACGACCTGTCCGAGGCGCTGAAGGAAGGTGAGAAGAGCGCAGACGTCAGGTGCCTCGTGATAACTGGGGAGGGGCGGGCGTTTTCCGTCGGCGAGGACCTGAATACCAGCAGGGAGCTCTATGACTCCGGCAAGACGCTGCTGCTGGGTGAAGTGCTTCGAAAGAAGTACAATCCAATAGTCTCGAGGATTCGGAAGATGGACAAGCCTGTGATCGCCGCGATCAACGGCGTCACCGCTGGCGCGGGCCTGGGGCTGGCACTCGCCTGCGACCTGAGGGCCGCTTCGGACAAGGCAAGCTTCCACGAGGCGTTCATCAAGGTCGGACTGGCCCCCGACTCAGGGACCAGCTTCTGGCTCACAAGGATTCTGGGGCTGGGTAGAGCCATGGAGGTGGCCATGCTCGGCGAGCCCATCCCTGCCAGAATGGCCTTGAACCTCGGGCTTGTCAACTGGGTCTTCCCCGAAGTGGAATTCACCGCCGAAGTCTCGAAGATCGCGGAACGCCTTGCAGCCGGACCGACGCGCGCCCTCGCCCTCACCAAGCGGGCGCTGAACAGGGCCATAGTTGTGGACATGGACTCTGCCCTAGAATACGAAGCCTATCTTCAAGAAATCGCAGGCAGAAGCAAGGACCATGTGGAAGGCGTGAAGGCTTTCTTCGACAAGCGAGCGCCGGGGTTCACTGGTCAGTAGCGGTTGAGCTCTCACCGCCCTGGATTGCGTCGTCAAGGAATCGAACCCGCGAATCGCGCCGGCCGAGATGAGGACTGATGCCCTTCAAGGGGAAGCTCTGGCACCACAGGGACTTCCTGAAGTTCTGGATGGGGGACACGGTCACCCAATTCACGGGTCAGATCACCGACCTGGCACTGCCCACTGTCGCCATCCTCACCCTGCAAGCCACGGCTTTTCAGGTCGGAGTGCTGAACGCCGTGGCTTTCATATCTTTCCCGACCCTCGGTCTGTTCGTCGGCGTCTGGATGGACAGGACGAAACGGCGACCCGTCATGATTGCGGTGAATCTGGTGGAGGTCGCGGCACTCGCGACCGTGCCTGCCGCGTTCTTGCTCGGAGTCCTCGGCTTGTACCAGCTGTATGCAGTCTCCCTGGTCATGGGAACGTGCACGGTCTTCTTCGACGTCGCATACCAGTCCTACCTGCCGAGCCTTGTCAGCAAGGAGGACGTCGTGGAAGGCAACCAGAAGCTTCAGACGAGCGCGTCTGCTGCTCAGGTAGTCGGTCCGAGCGTGGCGAGCGCCATGATGCAGCTTCTAGGCGCGGCGCTGTCGATCGCCGCGGACGCACTCGGAACCTTGGCCGCAGTGTTCGCTCTGGCCTCCATAAGGCAGCCCGAGCTCGGGCCCGAGCACCGCTCCGCCGACGACAAGCGACACTTCTTCGCGGAGATGAGGGAAGGAATCAGGGTGATCACCGGCAACAAGCTGCTCTGGACCCAGGCGGGGTGCACCGGCACTTCGAACCTCGGCAGCAACATCTTCGGCGTGGCGCTTCTCCTCTATGCGTATCGTACGTTGGGAATCTCCAAAGGCGTCATCGGGATCGCCTTCTCCATGGGTGCGGTCGGCTTCCTCCTGGGTGTCCTGATCTCTTCCGCGGTCACGAAGAAGCTTGGCCTGGGCAGGGCCATCGCCCTTTCCACCGCGCTCAGCTTTGGACTACTAATCGTCCTGCTCGCCAACGGTAGTTTCGCCGTGCTCACGATTGGTGCCGCATTCTTCGTAGCCTACGTCGGCATCCCGATCTACAACATCAACCAGGTCAGCCTGAGGCAGATCATAACCCCCAACAGGCTTCAAGGGAGGATGAACGCCACAATGAGGACGATCGTCTGGGGGACGATTCCGGTGGGCGCGCTTCTCGGCGGAGTCTTCAGTGCGAGCCTCGGATTCGTACCCACGCTCGTCATCGGCAGCCTCATCAGCGGCGGCTCATTCCTATGGATACTTCTCGGGCCTATATTCAAGCTCACCAGGCAGCCCGAGCCTGCGGGAGACTAGCCCCCGACCCGCCGACGGCGGTTTCACTTCAACCAAAAGAAGATAAGCGGCGGACGGAGGACGCCCAGAGACTGCAGAATTGAACGATGTCTTCCTGTTGGAGGCGCTGAGGACACCGATTGGGAAGTATGGGGGGATCCTGAAGAGCGTCCGACCCGACGACATGGGAGCAATCGCGATCAAGGCGATAGTGAATAGAACAGGCATCGACCCATCGCTCCTCGACGACGTCTATCTCGGTTGCTCGAACCAGGGCGGAGAGGACAACAGAAACGTTGCGCGAATGGCCACGCTGCTTGCCGGTTTGCCGCACAGAATCCCGGCGGCCACTGTCAACAGGCTCTGTGGCTCGGGATTGGAGGCGGTCAACGACGCTGCAAGGGTAATCCTCGCCGGTGAAGGCAACCTCCTCATCGCGGGCGGCGTCGAGAGCATGACGAGGGCCCCGTTGGTGGCGCTGAAGCCCGGGCGGGGGTTCGACAGAGGTGACCTCCTGCTAGTCGACAGCACGATTGGATGGAGATTCGTGAATCCGGCGTTCCCTTCCGAGTTCCCTCCCCTTTCGATGGGGGAGACAGCGGAGAACCTCGCAGTGAAATACAGAATCAGGCGCGAGGACCAAGACGCCTTCGCACTGCGCAGCCACCAGAAGGCCGTGGCTGCCTCGGACTCGGGGAGATTCGCTGGGGAGATAATCCCGGTGAGGACGCAAGAGAGCCAGGCAGGAGTCACACTTGACGAAGGACCGAGGAGGGACACGGACCTGGAGAAGCTGTCAAAGCTGAAGCCGGTCTTCCGAAAGGACGGGACGGTGACGGCCGGGAACTCGTCTGGAATCAGCGACGGAGCTGCTGCTCTCCTGCTCGCGAGCAGCGATGCCATTGACAAGGTCCGTTCGAAGCCCATAGCGAAATACCTCGGGAGCGCCACCGCCGGGGTACACCCGAGCTACATGGGAATCGGGCCCGTGGAGGCGACCAGGAAGTTGCTGAACAGACTGGGCATGAAGATGGAGGAGTTCGGTCTGGTCGAGTTGAACGAGGCATTCGCAGCGCAGGTGTTGGCCTGCGTCGAGGAGATGCCGGAATTCGAAGTCAAGAAGATGAATCCGAACGGAGGCGCCATTGCGCTTGGGCACCCGCTTGGATGCAGCGGCGCCAGGCTCGTCACGACCCTGATCCACGAGATGAGGCGGACGAGGACGAGGTATGGGCTTGCGACCATGTGCATCGGGGTCGGTCAGGGCATCTCTGCGGCCTTCGAGCTGACCAACTGATCGCAAGGTAGCCTACCCAAAAAAGACATGGTTTCGAACGGAAATTGTGGAATAAGCTATTTTCCGACTATTCATTTCCTTTTAGCTTTCTTTTGGGCCTATTCCGTCGACGAAGCCTTCCAGACTTCTTCTTTCCTGCGGCTATTCGCATTTACGAGCCGGGCGAGGTTGAAGAGGTAGCTTGAGAGCCGGTTAAGGAATGGCACCAGCTCTGGATTGAGGGTTTCGCTCTTGGAGGCCGCTATGACCCGCCTTTCGGCCCTCCTGCAGATTGCTCTTGCGAATTGGAGTTCGGAGGCCAGACGAGTCCCGCCGGGAAGAATGAAATTTCTCAGCGGCGGCAAACGCTCGAGTGCGACATCAGTCATCTTCTCAATCCGCAGAGTGTCACCAGATGAGATTCTTGGGACGCTGGACGAGGACGAATCCGACGAAAGGTCGGCGCCTGCAACAAAGAGCATCTTCTGTACAACCTTCAACGACTTCGTGGTCGTCGAGTCGCGACAATCAGAGAGGACAACGCCAAGGTAACTGCTGAGCTCGTCAATCGTGCCGTATGCTTCGACGCGCGGCGAGTCCTTTGACACTCTCTTCGGCCCGTAGAGCGATGTCTCTCCCCTGTCGCCTCTTCGCGTGTACAACGAAATCGCGCATATAACCAAAATGCATGAACTCTTATAGACTTGGTGTTCAAGTTTTTTCCAGTGGGAAGGCATTTATCCTATCTGCGCGACTCGGGAGAGGCGATAGCATTACGACATTTCGCCTGAACGACCAACACTACTTCACTCCTCAGGAAGCGTCGAAGCTCATCCCCGACATCAGGCTGAAGATCAAGGAGCTCAAGGAGAGGAAGAAGTTAATCGCAGGCCTTGGCGAGGAAATAGAGAGATACAGGTTGCTCGGAGTCAGGACTACCGTGATGGCTGAGAAGGCCGCGCTGCTCGACTCCCTAGTGGAGGCGATGACGAGGAAGATTACTGAGCTCGAAGACCTAGGCGTGCAAGTGAAGGACCTCGATTCAGGGCTGGTCGATTTCCCTGCGGAGAGGTATGGAGAGAAGGTTCTCCTGTGCTGGAGATACGGGGAATCCGAGGTGTCCTACTGGCACAAGCCAAACGAAGGCTTCAACGGAAGGAAGCCCCTGAGGATCGAGTTGATCTCGCCCTAGGCGCCGAGGAGGCGCTCCCCGTTCCCTTTCAGCAGCTTCGAAGCCACTCCCGGCTTCAATTTGAGCCGAAGATTCGCCTCGAAATCGTCCATCCACTCCTTCTGCTTCATCATTGGATAGTCGGTGCCGAAGAGGAACCGATCCTGGATAGGCCCGTTGAGATAGCTAAGGACGGTTGCGGGGAGATACCTGGGCCTCCAGCCTGAGATGTCGAGGAAGACGTTGGGGTGTCTCAGGGCCAGGGCGACGGCTACATCCGACCATGGCCAGCCAAAGTGGGCCATGACCACCTTCAGGTCGGGGAACCGCTCACAGACCTCATCCAGGAGCTCCGGCTTGCTGTACTTGACCTCGCAGTCGCCCAGGCCCGTGGTCCCGGTGTGGAACAGGATCGGCAGCCCGTTCTCTTGGCAGACCTCGTAGAGCGGGTACATCTTCTTCGGGTCATTGGGATAGACGGAGTTGGCGCTGCTGTGGATCTTCAGGCCCCTGACGCCCAGCTTGCGGACGACCCTCTTCAGTTCCCTGACGCCCTCGGCCGTCGCGTTGGGGTCGACACCCGCGAAGGGGATGAGCCTGTCACGCGACTTGGCAGCGATCGACGCGAGCTGGTCATTCTTTATGGTGTAGTTCTTGAAGCTGGGGTTTCTGGTCGCGTGGGTGTCCTGACCGAGAATCACAGCCCTCTCGACGTCGGCAGAATCCATTTCCTCGAGAAGCTGACCGATCGTCAACGGGAGTCTGTCTGTGTCGAGCCTGAAGAACTTGCACGCTTTGACTATTGGCCCGTTCTTCAGCATGAACTCTCGCGTCCATGGGTGAACGTGAAAGTCCAGAGACAATGGCAAGGCCAAGCGCAGGTCGATGGTTAAGTTTTTGTCCGAGCAGAACCGGGCGACTCGTCATGTCCACCGATCAGCCCCACGGATTGAAGGAGGGCGACCTCGCTCCAGACTTCAAGCTGCCCGGCACGTCGGGCGGGCACGTCAGCCTGCGGGACTTCCGCGGAAAGCAGGTCGTGCTCTACTTCTATCCGGCTGACGACACGCCGGGCTGCACCAAGGAAGCCTGCTCCTTCAGGGACAACTTGCCGAAGTTCAACAAGCTGGACGCGGTAGTTCTCGGAGTGAGCAAGGACTCCATCGACTCGCACAGGAAGTTCATCGAGAAATACTCGCTCAACTTCACACTGCTCAGCGACGAAGACCTGGTGGCGCACAAGCTCTACGACACCTGGAAGCTGAAGAACAACTACGGACGGACATACTGGGGGACCGAGCGCAGCACGTTCGTCGTTGAGGGAGAGGGCAGGATCAAGAAGATATTCAGGAAGGTCAAAGTGGACGGTCACGAGCAGGAAGTCTCCGACTCGCTGAAGGCCTAGGTCCGACCCGAATTGGGCTCGATGCTCGCGGGGGTGAAAGCCGGTGTGGTGGCCGGCATCGTCTACATCGGAGTCATCATCGCCGCGAACCTTGCTGTTCTGTACGCACTGAAGCAGGACGTTCTGGACTACATCACGAACAACTTCAATCTGGTCTGTTCGCCTGTGAATTCGGTGAATCCGGGCACCGTGCAGGACTGTTTCAACAGTCTGGCGCCTTACTACCTGCCCTTCATAGCATTCGCGGGCTTCGCCCTCACGCTCGTTTACGCAGGCGTCTTTGGGAGGATGTACGACCGCCTCCCGGCGCGGGGTCCGTCCTTCAAGGGCCTGATCGTCGCTCCGGTTGTTGCGATCAGCCTGGCCTACTTCCAACTGATCGGGCTCACCTTCGAGCTGCTTGCCACCGAGATACTGACCGCCGTGCTGATCGGGGCGACCATATTGTACGGTCTGCTGCTTGGGAGATTCTACAACAGATACACGAGGACCATCAAATTCGTCAGCGAAAACGAGTCTGCGCTCAGGATAATCGTTGGCCGAAGCGACCTGACCGGAAAGACGGCGACGCTCGCAGCCAAATCGTCGCACAACATCGAAGCGAGGGTGGTCGAGGACAGCTCGTTCAAGGGCTGGTCCGTCAGCGGGGGGGTCACTGTGGAAGACCTCCGGTCGTTCGAGACGACCATGGAAGTCAACGGCGACGGGCTCCTAAAGGGTCAGGTCGCCAAGAAGTATTAGCCTGTTGACGAAATGACGCCGCAGTTGCGCATGCGATTAAGTAAGAGCCGGTCTCCGCCCCGCAGGAATGCGACTGGTTGCTGTGTCCGAGGAGACCGACTGTCTGAGGACCCGGAGACACTGCGAATTCTGCACCGGCGTGAACCATGTCTGTTACCGCTGCGGCATGTATATCGCCCCCTGCAACTGCCCTAGGCTGGGCAGCCTGCTCGACTACTGACTCTTCCCGGCGAAGAACTGATTGAGAGAGCGGAAGCCCCTCTTCGTGTAGAACCTCACGGCGATGTCGTTCTGCGACGGGACCTCCGCCGTGACTATGCCCGCCCCCATCTTCTTCAGCTCCGCGGTGGCCCTCTCGAGCATGTCGTTCCCGAGCGCCTTCCTTCTGAACTCTGGCAGTATGTAAAAGTCGGTGATATGCCCTCCCTTGGACGGAATGTAGAAGACCCTGTCCCGTATCTGCGCCCTGAGGACTCCGGCAACCTTCTGGCCGGCAGTGGCGACCAACAGCAGAGCGTCGCGAGACCTTAGAGAGTCTGCAACGTAGGACTCTGCGCGTTCCTTGGCGTCCGGGACGACGGTGAACAGCGGGTCGAATTCGTTGTTCAGCCTCTTCATCCTGACTATGAGCTCAGCAGCGGCGGCAATGTCAGCGGAAGTCGCCCTCCTGATCTTGATGGGGCCCACGCCGGAAGGCTTCGTGGGATTCGTCTTATACTTACTTGGGCGGCTCAACTATCACTCTTCTCCTCATCAGAGCTTCCATCGTCTTCCTCGAATGGGCTATCGTCTCCGTCGCCTTCGCGAAGAGGCGCTTTCTGGTCGCCTTGGTCTTTGCCAGTCCTTCGGCCACCGCCTGCGAACCCAGGGCCGCGGCCACCCTCGGGTAGACCTCCCATTCTAGCATGGTCGGCATGATCCTGTTTCTCGTCAGCCCTTTTCCCTTGGCAAAGTCCGCGAGCTCCCTTGCGGCCGCGATGACCATGCCGTCAGAAATCGTCTTTGCCCTTACGTCAAGGGCACCCCTGAATATCGAAGGGAAGAGCAGGCTGTTGTTCACTTGGTTTGGGAAATCGGACCTGCCGGTCGCGACTATTTCCGCTCCTGCCGCCCGCGCGTCATCTGGCCACATTTCGGGGACAGGGTTGGCGAGAAGGAATGCGATGGAATGGCGGTTCATCTGTGCGACCTCGGACTTCTTCACCAGGTTGGGGCCCACGCCGGCTGCAGCCACGAGGACGTCCGCTCCCTTCAGCGCGTCGCTCAGCCCTCCCTTGACGCGTGACGCGTTGGTATTGATGGCCAGGTCGTACTTCCACTTGTTCCTGATGAGGAGCTGGTCGATGTCCTCTCTCTCCGGATGAAGGATTCCCTTCGAGTCGAGAACAATCAAATCGCCCGAGTCCGCGCCCGCCTTCCCAAGAAGCCTCGCCGCTGCGACGTTGGCCGCACCTGCTCCGAAGAAGACTATCTTTGATCCCCGGAGAGTCCGGCCCGTGAGCTCCAGCGCGTTGAAGAGGCCTGCGAGGATGACACCGGCGGTGCCCTGCTGGTCATCGTGCCAGACGGGTATCTGCATCTCCGCCCTCAGCCTGTCGAGGACTTCGAAGCACATGGGCGATTCGATGTCTTCGAGATTGATGCCGCCGAAGGAAGGCTCCAATGCCTTGACCGTGGCGATGAACTCCTCCTGCTTTGCCGCCCTTATGGGGAGCGGGACAGCGTCGACGCCCCCCAGGAACTTGTAGATGAGCGCCTTGCCCTCCATGACAGGCATGGCGGCTTCCGGACCGATGTTGCCCAGACCCAGGACCCTGCTTCCGTTGGTGGCGATGGCTATTGTGTTCCACCTGTTGGTGTACTCGAAGGAGAGCTCGGGGTCGGCCTGAACCGCCCGAGATACCGCAGCGACGCCCGGCGTGTACCAAATCGAGAAATCGGACAGGGACCTGACTGGGACCTTGGGAACGGTGCCTATCTTGCCGCCGTAGAACCGAGAGTATTCAAGCGCCTTTCTCGAAGAGTCGTCCTTCACCTTCTTTCCTGACAATTGGATGCCGCCACCGGAGTCGGATATTTGAAGTTCCACCGAAACTGGTAAGGTGTTCGTCACAGTACTCGCCGCAGCCGTTCCGCCGCACGACAGCCAAGACGTGAAGGCGAGTCCCAAGTACTGAGAGCTTCGGAGCTTCTCTACGCCCGATGGGCGTACTTGTGGGGTCTTTGTCGAAGGTGGCTTTGCAGCTTGGGCCGCAGAAGTAGAAGGTCTTCCCTTCGTGCTCCGACTTCAGCTTCGCAGTCTTCTCGTCCACCATCATTCCGCAGATTGGGTCTTTGTACAAATCTTTCTCGCGCCTGGCTGGCGGTCTCGCCTGATATGGCATCCACTGGCCGCCGCCATACTCGAAAGAGCGAGGGGCGAGATGGGCGAGAAAGGGATTCCCGACCCCGATTCGTTTGAATCTGTGACAGGCCAGGGGATTAAGGCATCCCAGTCCGGAAAAGAATTAGTGTTCGGCAACACGAAGATTCTGGGCTCTTACGGCATCGAATTGTCCGAGGAAGTCGGACGAAGGATGAGCGAGCTCAGAAGGGACGGGAAGACCGCGATGGTCCTCGCCGTGAATGGGAATGTGGTCGGAATCGTCGCTGCGGCTGACACGCTGAAGGAGCACACCGTCGACGCGGTAAAGCGGCTGAGAGAAATGAAGCTTGAACCGGTGATGCTGACAGGGGATAATGCTGAGACAGCAGCCGCGATTGCACGCCAGGCCGGAATAGAGAAGTATTTCGCCGAGGTCCTGCCCGCCGGCAAAGCGGACGTCGTGAAACGGTTGCAGAAGGATGAACGAAGAGTGGTGGCAATGGTGGGCGATGGTATCAACGATGCGCCCGCGCTGGCGCAGGCCGACATCGGTGTCGCCATGGGCTCGGGGTCTGACATCGCTGTCGAGACCGGCGGACTGATACTGATGCGCGATGACATAAGGGACGTGGTCTCGGGAATCCAGCTTTCTAGGAAAACGATGAGCAAGGTAAAGCAAAATCTTGTCTGGGCATTTGGTTACAACATTGCCCTGATTCCTGTCGCAGCAGGCCTATTGTACGTAGTAACAGGCGTGTTGCTGAATCCGATACTTGCGGCAGTTGCGATGGCTTTGTCCTCTGTCAGTGTAACCACAAACTCCTTGATGTTGAGGAGGTTCAGACCGGAACTATGAGCATTGCCGAAGGGAGGAGCAACCCAGCCTCGACAGACAGGCAGGAGCTTTCATTTACGGTCCAGACGATAGATTGCATAGCGTGCTCTCCCGTGTTTCGGCGCCACCTTCAGAAATTCGACGGAGTTCTCGAGGTGAAGGAGCTTCCGATCACCAATAAGATAATCGTGGTGTTCGATGGCAACAGACTCAAGAAGGGGGAGCTTGAAGACGTGATAGGAAGAATCGCCAACAAGGCTGGCCTCGGGGGGAAGATACTGTTCCCCTTCACCAAGTGAGACTGGTGAGTACGAGCAAATGCGAACACCGTAGCAAGAGCCGTGCGGGCCCGGCCCTACAGGCGTTGGGGCTGCAATCATCTATGTCTTGGTGTACCCAGCACTGATTGCCTTGGATTCGACGGCGGCCTCGAACGGGCTGACCTTGGATTCCATGCTCGAAAGTCCAAGTAAGGCTTGGAGAAGGATATCTGAATTCGCATGGCAAGCGCATGATTTCAAAGCAAAGCCCGACTCGTTGAAGCGGCGGCATAACGCGTTAGGTGACTTGGATGAGATGATGTACTCGCGGAGAAGCGCAGACGCAAACGAACAGACAGCATAGAAGAGGAGAGGCTCAGGGTGTAGCAGCCCTTCACTTGGCCACCCCCGCATCGCAGGAGTTTGCATTTGTAAAGAAGAACCGTGATATACGCCAGAACCCCAGATGTGAGTGAAGACGGCATGCAAAAAGACCCGGTATGCGGAATGATGGTTGACGAAAGGAAGTCGAAATACAAGTCAGAGCACGAAGGGAGGACACTCTACTTCTGCTCCGCCAACTGCAAGAGCACGTTCGATAAGGACCCTCACAGCTACCGTCATCAGAGTTAGTGGAAAGTCATGGGTCTGAAACTCGCGACCGGGACGGGTAGCATGGCTGCACAGCCAGCGAATGAGGTACCCACGGCCTCTTTCATCCTATCGCTCATCGCAGGACTCCTGATCCTAGCCGGAGTCGGAATGATGACGACCTTCAGCTTCGGTACACCATACTATGGGATGATGGGAGGCTACTACGGTATGATGGGCGGGTACTACGGAATGATGCAGGGCTTCGGGTATGGCGGATGGTTCTACCTCGCCGCTGCGGTGGGCCTGATCTCTGGAATTGTCATCCTGATCGGTGCCATCTTGATTTACACACAGCCAGGAAGGGCTTCTACCTGGGGGCTGTTTGTTCTAGTTTTCTCCATACTCAGCTTCTTCGGAATGGGAGGATTCTTCCTCGGTGCGATTCTCGGTATCGTGGGCGGAGTACTCGCCCTCTCGTCGCGCCCTCAGGCGAGGCAAGCAGGTACTTAAGGCGGGGAAGCGACCTGCACCCTCGTCGCTCTTTCCTTTTGCATGAGAAAGACGAATCGGATTTTCTTTACGCTGCCGATTTGGTAAAGCCGGATTGTCTGTCGCCGAGCTACCAAACAAAGATGCTGGATGCACGATCATATGGAAACTCGCAGACAAACCTGTCATTCGGTGGTGGGTCGTGAGGAGCCGGAAATCACTTGGAAGGGAAAGCCATGGATTCAGAAACGCGCTCGTCTTGACAGTTCTAGCGGTGGCCGCGATTGCTGCAATCATCTACGTCGGAATGGGAACCAATGGAGGAGGTTCTCCGACGCTGGTAATTGGGCAGAAGGCCCCCGAGTTCGCACTGGCGTCAGTGAACGGCTCTTCCTTCAATCTGGCCAACTATCTGAACAAGTCGGATGTCCTTCTTTTCTTCAACGAAGGGCTGACATGCGGCCCGTGCCTCCAGCAGATGGTTGACATCGACAGGAACTACTCTGCTTTCACTGGGATGGGTATAGCTGTCGTATCAATAACGACCAACTCCATGTCTGACATGCAGACCTGGTCCCAAAACAATGGAATCACCAAAATGATGGTTCTCCCTGACCAGTCGCTTCGGGTTGACCAAGAGTATGGAACTCTATACGCCGGCTCAATGCACGCTGGAAGTGCCCCCGGCCACACGTTCATCCTGATTGGAAAAGACGGAACGATCCTGTGGAGGAAAGACTACGGTTCCTACACGATGTACATCCCGATGAGCGAGCTGATCGCCTCCGTCAAGTCAGCTCTCGGGTGAGGCTCAGATGACCTCCAACGTCGAAGTAGCAATGGTCACCAAGGAGGGTTGCCTCCCCTGCCTCCGCGTAAAGCGCATCTTGGGCGAGCTGAAGGAAGAGCTCCCAGAAATCCGAGTGCGGGAAGTGGACTTCGCCTCCGAGGAGGGGGTTGCGATGGCGGTCACGAACAGTATTCTCTACCCGCCGGCGGTCCTCATCAACGGCACTCTCTTCGCGAAAGGCAAGATCATGGAGGGGCCGCTGAAAGAGGCAGTGAGAAAGGCAGCAAGAAGCGGATGAAATGACAGGAGACGCGTTCCTTGCCGCCTCTGTGATTGTATCGTTCCTGGCCGGCATCGTAGCTCTGGCAATGCCCTGCTGCTTCAGCGTTCTCCTGCCGTCCTACTTCGCCTCAGCCTTCAAGAGGCGGACAGCGATATTCAGAATGACGTTTGTCTTTGCGATTGGGGTGGCCGCAATCCTCCTTCCGATAGCCCTGGGCGTCTCCGCTCTTTCCATCTACATCGGCCTGAACCACTCGTTGCTTTTCGTAATAGGCGGGTTCTTCATGCTCTTCCTCGGGGTCACGTCCCTCCTCGGGATTCAACTGATACCGATGGTGAGTCCCAACGTTGACCTTCAGAAGACGAGCGTGCCGACCGTATTCGCCCTCGGAGCCTTCTCCGGTGTCGCGAGCTCCTGCTGCGCGCCTGTGCTGGCGGGAATCCTCGTCCTGACCGCACTTGCGACATCGCTCTTTGGGGCGACGCTTGTGGGTGTGGCGTACGTAGTTGGGATGGTCCTCCCCCTGTTGATTGCAGCCCTTCTCATGGATAGAAGCAGCTCTGTTCAGAGAATCCTGAAAGGAAGAATGATAAACACGGGCATGGGGGCAATGCACTCCTCCCGACTGCTCGCCTCTGCGATTTTCCTTACGATGGGAATAGTGACGGTACTCCTCGGCGTGACGAACAGTATGCTTCCGACGCCGGGCTCTGAATTCTTCAACATCTATGAAGCGGTCATACAGAATGCCGTCGAAGGCCTCGTTTCTTCGCCGGTCTTTCTTGTAGTCATCCTAGGCGCAATCCTAATCGGCGCCGGGGTCTATCTGAGAAAGCGCTCCATCAGACCAAGCTCGACTCCCTTGACGTAGGAATTCTGAGGGCACTGATGCATGATGGTAAAGCGTAGTCCTGGAAAACGAAGTCTCGAACTTCACCAACTGCACCGCCAGTCTCCCTGCACTCGTCTCGAATGCAGAAGGGTGGCTTGGTCAGAGGCCTGGAACCAGTAATCGACCCTACAGCGACTCGCCGGCAGTGTATCATCGTTCTTCGTTCCCTTGATCGTTGCTAGCTGCCTCTGAGCATCAGGCAGAAAGAGGAAGGAGAGGGCCCTCGGAGAAACGGTTGCCCTCACCCGGTTACAGTGATTGTTCCAGTCATGCTGGGATGGATGTCGCAGAAGTAGATGTAGGTGCCTGGCGTGTTGAAAGTGTAGCCGAAGCTCTGCATGTGGTTGAGCTCGTGCGAGTCGAACAGGCCAGTAGGCGCCTGATCCGATCCCGAGGTCACGGTGTGCTGCACGAAGTCCATGTTGACCCAAGTGACTGTGGTTCCCTTGGAGACTGTGAGTGCTGTTGGATAGAAGCCATAGTTTACTATCGCGATGAATGCTCCGCTCCCGGTCGTATTCCCTGAGGGGTTGAGATACTGGCCCATCATGCCTCCGTATCCACGTATCACCGTCCGACCTCCCATCATGCTACCGCCGTAGCCGCCCATCATCCCTCCCGCGTAGGCCGTCGAACCCCCTGGCTGACCGCTCCCGTAGCTGTACCCACCCATCATTCCGCCTGGATAGGCACCCTGCCTTGGCGCTGCCCAAGGGGTCATCCCGTAGACCGTTCCGACCGAGAGGAACAAGGCGACCGCAATCGCTGCTCCCAGCGCGACGACGTGGCTGATTCTCGTTTTCTTTCACCTCCTGTCGGGGTATAGGTCGAAAGTGGTTATCGAAGTTCGCTGAAACGAAATGGTGAAACGGTTTCAGCCCTGCAAACTATGGCATGAAGTTACAATTCTCGCAAGAGTACTTCGAGAGGACCTGAGTTCCTAGCGGGCCAAGTCTTTCCCGCCACTAGTCTCTGGCTTCAACCATGGTGCCAGAGACACCTCGTTTGTGTTTCCGCTTCTGGAAACCATGACTATCCCCCTCTCGGCGAACCTGGAGACTAGCCTGTGCGTCTTCAGCCTGCTCAAGCCGGATTCCTTGACGATGAACTTCTGCAGGTACTTCCCATCGTGCGACGCGATCACCTCAAGCACCTTCGTCTCGTCCGGCTTCGATGTGCGCAGCAGGACCGACCAATCCACCTTGGGAGTCAAGTCGCCAGGTGCGTTCTGCACTGCTGCAACCGGGGCAGCCACTGTTCTGATTTCCGGGTAGGTCAGATAGTAGGCCAGGCCCCCGGCGCCCGAGATGGTGAGTGCGACCAGAAACGCGACCAGTCCCCACAGGTACGAGGGCATGGGAGTGGTCATGCCATAGGCGTACTGACTGCCCATCATCTGACCCATCAGGCCCGCCACCGATGCGTTGCCCGAATGGTAGCTTGCGAGGTACCAGACGATGGTCGCGAGGAGCAACGCAGTCCCGGTTGCCAAGATGACGAGGAAGAATCCGACTCGATTCATTTCCTATCGCTTCGCAATCGCACGGCTCGGCAGGTGCGACCAGCCTTTAGTCGCTTTCGGAGCACGAGCCTCGACCGTGGAAGATGTCATCCCGGGCTCCGTCAGAGGCCGCAAGGCCCCCTTATGCGTATTCTCTTCTGAGTTCGACGGCCGCCTTGGCCATGGAGGACAGTTTCCCTTTGGCAGTCTCGGCCGGGTTCAGCGGAACCTCGGCGAAGGTCGCGAAGCCGCAGTCAGGGTTGAGGTATATCCTCGAAGGGTCGAAGTACTTCGTCGCTTCGCGCGCCTTGGCGACTATCTCCTCGGTCGACTCCACACGGTCTGACCTGGGATTGACGACGCCCAAACCTATCTCCTTGCCGTCAGCCGCCCCGTCGAAGACAGAGAGCGACCCGGCTCTCTCGGTGGCGAACTCCAGGACAAGCTGGTCAACCTTCATCTCCTGGAAGTAGGGGATGAGAGGCGAGTAGTCGCCTGTCAGAAGCGAATCGTCAGTCCGGCTCCAATTGCCCCTGCAAACGTGAACGCCGAGCTTGACGCCTGTGATGCCCTTGGCCACTTGGTTGATCAGGTCGGTGGCGAAAGTGAGCTCCTCCTTGGGTTCCACCTTTGAGAGTATGGCGGCGCACATGAAGGTGCCGGCGTTGGCCCCGCCGTAGACCACCTCGGTCAACGTCGGTTCGTCGAGCTGGACGAAGGACGCCCCCGCGTCGCGAAGCTGGATGATTTCCTCCCGGAGCAGCCTCACGTAGGCTGCCGCCAGCTCGTCTCTGGTCCTGTAGGCCTCCCTCGAAAGGGGTTCGACCCAGCTCGCTCTGGTGAGCATGAACGGGCCTGGAAGGGGGACCTTGATTGGTCTCTTGGTGTGTCCCCTAAGGAACGAAAGCTCATCCGCAGCCAGGGGCTTCCTCTTCTTGATTTGACCCACAGCCACAGGGCTCTTGATGGCGAACGCAGGCACGTCGAGCGTCCTGAGGATCCGTTCGTACATCGCCTTGTCTTCGACGTAGTCGATCAGCTCGGAGACGGTGATGAGCTTGATGCCGTCTACCTTGTCCGCGACGAAGGAGTAGAAGCTGTCACGCCGCTGTTCGCCGTCGGTGACGACGTCCAGTCCGGCGTCTTCCTGCTGCTTTAGGGAGAGCAGTACCGCCTCGTCCGCCCTCCTGGAGAAGTCCTCGTACGTTATCTTGCCGTCGCTCTTCTTCTCAAGCTCCCCGAGGAGCCAGCTCGGCCTGGGCCAGCTGCCCACCATCGTAGTCTGGAAAGCTACGTCGGCCAGGGGCTATCTCGCCACGCTAACCTGTGGCACTATTGTGACGCTGCGAGTCAGCGTGTTGGCGACGGGCGAGGTGGCCAGGGTCTCCTTCCACACCTCGTCCACAATCTTTGGATCCGCGCTCGTCTTCACGAACAGTTTCGCCCTGATTTCCTTGTAGCCCGGGTGTCCCTTGTCGCTGAGCCCGAAGAATGTCAGGACGTTGTCCAGCTTGCCATCAAGCGCAACCTCCAGCGCGTCCACCTTGATGCCCCTCTTGGTAGCGTTCAACGCGAAACCGACCGTAAAACATCCTCCGAGTGCAGCGAGCACGTACTCGACAGCATTTGGCGACGTGTCGACGCCAGCCAGATCAGATGGTTCGTCGATGAGAAAGGCATGGTCTCTGACGTAGGCCCGGGACCTGAACCCGCCCAGCCACTTCACCCTCGCCTTCCAGTTGTTGAACTCGCCAGCCTTCTCAGGCTGCTTTGTCGCAAGCTCGATGATCTCGCCCAGCTTCTTCAGGCTCAGGCCGTTCAGCTCCGCCGGCTGCACTTCTGATTGTGTCAACGACAAACGCTTACCTGCCCTGGGGTTTATCCGAGACCCCTAACAGCTTCGGGAAACCTCCCGCTCCTCGAATCCCGCCCTGCATTCACTGGCATGACCGGAGGGCTCTAACGTTATATCCCATAGGGAGGGAGTGTCGGGAACCGGTGTAGTCGTGGGTTGGAAGAGAAATTCAAGAAGTACGTGACCGAGAACACCCCCAGGTTCGCGAAGGACGTGATGCGGCTGGTCACTCAGCCCAGCGTCTCAGCCAGGAAGGAGGGCATCGAAGAGTGCGCCTCCCTGGTCGAGAAGATGCTGCAGGAGATAGGAGCGAAGACCAGGGTGCTGAGAATGGAGGGGGCCGCGCCGCTCGTCTATGGCGAAATCAAGTCGACCAAATCCGGCAAGACGGTGCTGTTCTACAACCACTACGACGTGCAGCCAGAGGAGCCTTTGGAGCTGTGGAAGTCTGGTCCGTTCAAGCCAGAGATCCGGGACGGAGCCGTGTATGGTAGGGGAGCGGCCGACGACAAGGGCGAGCTGGTGTCAAGGCTCAAGCTGGTCGAGGCGTACATCAAGGTGAACGGCGAACCGCCCTGCAACATGAAGTTCTGCTTCGAAGGGGAGGAGGAGACCGGCAGCGTCCACCTCCACGACTACGTCTCGAAGAACCACGACCTCTTCAAGGCGGACGGAGTCTTCTGGGAGTACGGGGAGACCGACCTGGACGGGCGGCCCTACATGTCGCTCGGAATGAAGGGCATGATCTATCTCGAGTTGGTGGTGAAGAGCCTGCAGGCCGACCAGCACAGCAGCTTCGCGGCCGTGTTGCCCAGCGCTCCCTGGAGAATGGTGAGACTCCTCAACACGCTCAAGGACGAGAGCGAGAGAATCCTTGTCCCCGGATGGTACGACGAGGTCGAGAATCTCACTGAGGAAGAACTTGAGCTGATCAACCAAGGGGTCTTCGGGGAGAAGGAGTTCCTCGCTTCCCACGCCGCGAAGGCCTTCGTGGGCGGGATGGCAATCGACCAGGTCAAGAAGGCACTGGTCCAGAGGCCCACTGCGAACATAGCCGGGATCTGGGCGGGTTATCAGGGACCCGGCGGCAAGACGGTGTTGCCCATGGAGATTCACTGCAAGATGGATTTCAGGCTCGTCCCCAAGCAGGACCCGGAAGACCTGATGAAGAAGTTCAGGGCGCACCTGGAGAAGAACGGCTTCGGAGACGTCGAAATCAAGCTTGAGAGCATGGAGCCTGCGGCCAGGACCAGCGCCAAGGACCCCCTCGCGAGGGCCGCCATGAGGGCGGGCGAGGAGGTCTACGGGAAGAAGCCAAACGTGGAGGTATCCGCAGCGGGGACCGGGCCGCTCTACATCTTCACGCGCGACTACGGAACATCGGCAGTCTCCATAGGCGTCTCGAGCAGCGACAGTGGGATGCACGCCCCCAACGAGCGCCTGAGGTTGGACTACTTCCAGAAGGGGATCTTCTGGATCGCCCAGAGCATCGAGTACTTCCTGGGCTAGGCTACCACTTTCTGCGGTCGCCCTCGAGGAGCCCTTCGCCGACGTGAAGCTGATCCATGTGCTTTGAGAGCTCTTCGGCGTCCTTCAGGACAGCTCCGCAGTAGGGGCACGCTATGCCCTTCGGGTTGACCAGCTCTGGCAGCTCTACGTTCTCCTGCCCAGAAACCATCCTCTTCTGGGTCACTATGCCCTCCAGTTTCCCATTCTTCATGACCAGGAGGCGCCGGATGCCCAGCTTCGACATCTTTGCTATCGCGTCCCCCACCTTGGAGTCGGCTCCCACGCTTTCGACTGGGGAACTCATCACGGCAGACACTTCGGTAGTCGATGGATTCTTGCCGGAGGCGACGACCTTGTACAGGATGTCCCTCTCCGTGACTATGCCGATGGGTTTGCCTTCCTTGAGGACTATTGCCTCTCCTGCGTTTGCCTCTTTCATCGCCTCGGCCGCGTCGGCGACCGAATCGTTGGTCGAGACCTTGACGAAATCCTTCGAAATGTAACTGGACACCGGAGAGTCGAGAGACCTGCGGATTTCCATGAAGTCGCCAACAGACGCTCCTCTAATTAAAGTGCCGATGGCGGCCTCCGAGACGTTGGCGGGTCGCACCGCGAAATCAGACCCTGAAGGGTGGCGGGGCACTGGACCCCTCTGAACCTTCCTGCAAGGGTTCAAAAGGCCAATCCGAACAGAGGCGAAATCGTGTTTCCCACCCTTGGGAGCTCTGCAAGTCTGAACCCGCTTCTCGTTGGAGCTGCCGCGGTCGGGATTCTCCACATGTCCGCGCCCGACCACTGGGTCACTTTGTGCGTCCTCGGCAAGAATTCGAAGTGGAGTCGTGCAAGAGTCTTTGGAGTATCCCTCGCCACTGCGTTTGGCCACATAGGTCTCTCTGTGCTTCTCGGCCTCGGTGTCGTGCTCGTGGGGCTCGAATTCTCCAGCTTGGTGTCATTCTACCTCAATGCGGGCATAGGCTTGGTCATGGTCGCATTCGGGGCGTTCGTTGGTGTTAGGCCATTTGTGAAGCGGTCGGGACAAGTCCTCGAAGGCAAGGACGGGCTGAAAGAATCAGAGTACATGAATCTGTCCAGGAGTGTCGGCTACTTCGCCATTCTCGGCGCGGCGCTTTCTCCGGACATAAGCATCACACCGGTGTTCCTTGCGGCGATACCATCGGGCCTGTATTCCGCATTGTTGTTGTCTCTGATCTTTGCGCTGGCATCCCTCTTGACGCTTGTACTCCTAGTCCAGATTGGCACCGCTGGGCTTGCAAAGGCCTTCGAGAGAATCCCAGAAAAGTACAACAACTCGCTGGTGGGGATTGTAATTGCAATCATTGGCGCCTACCTTCTGATTTCTGGTTAGGCACGTCCACACTCTCACAGGGACACGGCCGCTTGACGTGACACGGAACCTGCAAGTTCAATCTGATTAAGCGTTAATACTGCCGAGAGCGCGCGGGCGGATGTGAAGGTCGGAGTTCTCGGCTCTGGAATGATGGGCTCCGTGATCGCTTGGGATTTGGCGAGGTCGCCAGACGTTGACAGTGTTGTCGTCGCCGACATGAATGAAGAGAGGCTCGCCGCGCTGCAGAAGAGGGTGGGCGCCCGCAAGCTCTCGACCGTCAAGCTGGAGCTGAGGGACGAGACGAGCACCGTCGAGTTCATGCGCGGCTTCGACGTGGTCTCGTCGGCCCTCCCCCATGGGACAGTCAATCCTGTGGACTCCGCTGCTGCGAAGTCTGGCGTCAAGCTTGTGGACATAGCGTTCGAGGATTCCCAGATGGCGTTGGAGGAGGCGGCTCTAAGGTCGAATGCGCTCTTGGTGCCGGGGTGCGGAGTCGCCCCCGGGCTGGGCGGCATCCTGCTCGCCCACGGGGTCCGGTCCCAGAAGGGGGCCAACGAGGGGCACATCCTCGTCGGCGGGCTGCCGCAGAAGCCGGTACCGCCCTTCGACTACCGGCTCGTATT
Source organism: uncultured Nitrosopumilales archaeon (assembly GCA_964513805.1). Classification (GTDB taxonomy): domain Archaea; phylum Thermoproteota; class Nitrososphaeria; order Nitrososphaerales; family Gagatemarchaeaceae; genus DASPPF01. The sequence goes on along the minus strand of CAZENV010000025.1, from coordinate 46,605 downwards.
CTCCGTGGTGGGGCTTCTCCGGGAGTACATAGAGGAGGCGAGGGTGTTGCGCAAAGGCAGGATGGTGAAGGTCATGCCCTTCTCGACCGTCGAGAAGGTCAGGTTCCCCCCGCCGGTGGGGACCCTGGAGGCGTTCTGCACAGACGGGCTGGCAAGCCTCGTCTACACGATGTCCGACATGCGTGTTATGGACGAGAAGACGCTCAGGTGGCCCGGGCATGCGGAGAAGATGAACCTCCTCCTGGAGTCCGGGTACTTCTCCCGAGAGAAGGTCAAGGTCGAAGGAGGGGAGGCAAGCCCACTCGAAGTCTCCTACGCGGTGCTGGGTAGGAAGCTACAGGAGGGAGGTCCCGAGGACATGACCGTGATGCGGGTGGAGGCCACGGGCCGCAGAAGCGGGATCACGTTCGACCTGGTGGACAAGTACGACAGAGTCAACGGCGTGACGTCCATGGGGAAGACCACAGGGTACACGTGTTCCATAGTGACCCAGATGATCGGTTCCGGAGAGATAGGAGGCAAGGGTGTGGTTCCCCCAGAGAACGCTGTGACCGGCCCGCGGGTGGGGAAGCTCCTCGCAGAGCTTGCGAAGCGAGGCGTAAAGGTCGTTGAGAAGCGGCGGACTAGGCGCTGAAGGGCGTCCCTGGAAGCGTGTGAGGGAAGAAGGACGGCAGAGGAGAACCGGCCGTCACTGCGTCTTGGCGAGGACTCTGGAACCAGATATCGTGAAGCCCGACTTGTAGACCGCCCCGCCTTTCACCTTGGTCTTGCCGAGGTCGAGGCGGGAATCCAGTGAGCCTTCGCCCAGCCAGACATCGGCAACCTTTGCGTTCGACTTTATGACTTCGACCGCCTCGGCCACTTCACCCTGACTCTGGTCTGTCTTTGGGAGCCGTCTCATGCCGAAGGTGGCCCCGAAGCTCGGCAGATCCTGCGGTTCCCCCTTCCTGTCCACCTTGACCCGCACCGAGAGCATGTTTTCCGCGCCCTTCATGCAGTACCCTGTGAATTCCGAGCCCCTGCCCACTGGCGCGAGCCCCGGGTTTAGCGGATGCAGTTTCGTCAACGCTATCCTGTCCGCCAGTCTCTTCTGGTAGCCGTTGAGGAGCCCCCTCATCAGGGCCCACTCTGTGGTGACCCACATCACCGGGAAGTAGACGCCGTGCTTCTCCCCGAAGGTGGACCTGATCCCGACGGCTGCTTCATGGTACAGCGTCCTGTCGGGTTGGGAGGCCACCATCCCGCGATTCAAGTCACTCACGGAAACAATCTCGCAGACGTACGCAATGCACTCGCCGTCGTCGACGTCGAAGGGCTCCGGAACGAACTGCCTGAGGTTCTCCGGGTCGCTCTCGAAATAGACCGCGAGGTAGTCCGCTCCGTAGTGCCACGGACCGGGTTCAATGGCTGACGTCTCCCCTGGGACGAAAGGGTGGTCGAACAACGGTCTCGGGACACAGTCAAGAGTATAAAACCGCGGCTGCCAACGGGGGAAGAGTGAAGCTCTGCACCTTCGTTCCGCCCGGGGGGAAAAGAGGCGTCGGGATGCTTGGCATCGTTGACGGAGAGAGAGTCTTCGAGACCTCCTTTCGGGGCGACATGCTTTCCTTCCTCGCGACTGGCAAGGCCGCGAAGCCCCTGAAGAGAGGCAGAGGCCACATGTTGTCGAAGGCAAAGGTACTGGCTCCTATCCGCAGGCCAGGGAAGATCGTCGCAGCGATAGTGAACACCCAGGCCATGCTCGGCGGGAGTGACGTGAAGCTCGACAGGCCGCGACTGGACATGAAAGCGCCAAGCGCGGTGATCGGGCCTGGCGAAACGATTCGATCGACTCCTTCAGGAATCAGACCGGAGGTCGAGCTGGCAGCGATAGTCGGGACCAGGATATCTGGCGCCTCGCCAGAGAGTGCCAAGAAGGCGATCTTCGGCTACACGATTCTCAACGACGTGACCTCTCCCAGAGACTCGAGGGACGACGCGTATGAGGCGTACAGGAGGGATGCGCGGACTGGGATGGTCACGAAAAGGACCATGAGGGGACCCCTCTTCAGGTCGAAGAATCACGACACCTTCTGCCCGATGGGCCCGTGGCTGGTCCCGGCCGACGAGCTGACCGATGTGTCCGACCTCGAGATGACCTCGAGGTTCAACGGCTCCGTCGTCCAGCAGGGGAGCACCGCAGACTACCTCTTCCGACCCGAGGAGATTGCATCCTACGTCTCGGGCTTCCTGACACTCGAGCCTGGCGACGTGGTCTCGTGCGGCAGCGTCGGATGGGCAGGAGCGGCAGAGGGAGGAGATCCGGCAGAGTTCATATTGCACTCGGCTGCGGGCACGCTGGAGTTGGAGATTGCCGGCATCGGGGTCCTGAGGAACCCGGTGAAGGAACTGGGTGCGGGAGGTCGGGTCTGATGGGCGCGCGGACGGGCAAGGACTTCCTCAGAAGGCTAGACAGCCAGGCAAGGGAGCTGTGGTACGGCGACCAGAGAATCACGGGCAGAGTTTCCGAGCATCCGGCGTTTGCTGGCATAGCGAGAAGTCTCGCAGCGCTCTATGAAATGCAGCACAGACCGGAGCTCAAGGAATCCATGACGTACGTCTCGCCGAGGTCGGGCGACAGGGTCGGGATGAGCTTCCTCCAGCCGAAGTCGAAGGAGGACCTGGCCAAGAGGACTAGGATGATGAAGACGTGGGCGGACTTCTCCGGTGGCACACTCGGGAGGACCAGCGACTACCTCAACAGCGCGATCATGGCCATGGCCGCTGCCAAGGATTTCTTCGGCAAAGGAAGGGTGGACTTCGCGGCAAACATGCAGAACTACTACGAATACGTGCGCGAGAACGACCTCCTCCTCACCCACACCCTGATCAATCCCCAGGTGAACAGGGCCGCGGGACCGTCGAAGCAGTCCGACCCGTTCATTGCGGCGAGGGTGCTCGAGAAGAAGTCCGACGGCGTCGTCGTCCGTGGCGCGAGGATGCTCGCGACCCTGCCCATCGCGGACGAGCTGATTGTCTTCCCGTCGACCGTGGTCCGCTCCGGGCAGGACGACCTCCCCTACGCCTTGGCCTTCGCGCTGCCTGCCGGCACCAAGGGGTTGAAGTTCATCTGCAGGGAGTCCTTCGCCGACGAGTCTACCTACGACCACCCGCTGGCTTCGAGGTTCGAGGAGCAGGATGCAGTCGTTGTGTTCGATGACGTGCTGGTACCCTGGGAGCGGATCTTCCTCATTGAGGACCCAGAGAGGGCCAACCAGTTGAGCGAGGCAACGAACGCCATTGTGTTCATGTCGCACCAGGCCACGGTGCGCGAGACCGCGAAGGCTGAGTTCGTCGTGGGGCTCGTCGCCCTTCTGGCTGAGACAATCGGCGCGGACCAGTTCCCACAGGTTCAGGAGAGGGCCGCGGAGCTCATGTTCATCGCAGAAGCGATGAAGGCCTGCCTGACCGCAAGCGAGGCGAACGCCTCGATCAGCAGGTGGGGGCTGATGTGTCCCGACTACGCCCCGCTGAACACGGCCAGGAACTGGTGGCCGAGAGTTGCGCCCTCGTTCTCCGCGGCCATCAAGCTGTTGGGCGCCAGCGGCCTCATGGCCATCCCGCCCGAGGAGGTCCTGGGCTCGGCGGCGAGGCAGGACGTCGACAGGTACTACCAGGCCAAGACGTCAGGGGCGGAGGAGAGAATCAGGCTGTTCAAACTCGCCTGGGACATGTCGGGCAGCTCTTTCGGCGGCAGGCAGGACCTGTACGAGCGGTTCTTCTTCGGCGACCCCGTGCGGATGGCGAGCGCCTACTATGCTTGGTACGACAAGGAGCCCTACAAGAACAGGGTGAGGGACTTCCTCCGACGGCCGGACGAGGGCGGCAAATGAAGGGCGGACCCGGGTTCGACGTCGTCAGGGCAGGACACATCGAATACCTCGTCACGGACCTGAAGAGGGCCCGGGAGTTCTACGTGGACGCACTGGGATTTGTGCTCACCGACAGAGACTCTTCCCACCTCTATCTGAGAGGAATCGAGGACAGGCACCATCACTGCCTCACGCTGACAAGGTCGGACAGGCCGGGGGTCGGTCACTTCGCCTTCAGGGTCGCCGACGACGGGGACCTACCGGCCATCGAGAAGCTGCTGAAGGACTCGGGATGCGCGCCGAGATGGATCAGACCCGGGACTGAGGCCGGGTTGGGGAGAGCGCTGCTCGTCGAGGACCCATTCGGTTTCCCCGTCGAGTTCTACTCCGAGATGGAAAGGGAGCGGTGGTTGCTCCAGCGGTTCGACGAGCAGAGGGGGGCGAAGGTGATGAGGCTGGACCACTTCAACCTGCTGCTCCCGTCCGTCCAGGCGGCCTATAGGTGGTACGCCCGGTCTCTCGGGTTCGCCTGCACAGAGCTGACAGAGACGGAGGGGCGGAAGCCGGCCGTCTGGGCTGCGTGGCTGAGGCGAAAGCACACGTGCCACGACATAGCCCTCATGACTGGAAAAGGGCCGAGGGTCCATCACGCGGGTTTCACCGTCTACGACAGGAACGCCATCATGGACTGCGCGGACATCCTCGCATCGGCTGGCAGGGTGGGAAGCATCGAGAGAGGCCCGGGGAGGCACGGAATCTCGAACGCCTTCTTCCTCTACCTGCGGGACCCTGACGGCAACAGGCTGGAGCTCTACACAGGAGACTACCTCAGCTCCGACCCTGACTGGGAGCCGATCCGCTGGAAGCTGAACGACCCGCAGAGGCAGACCTTCTGGGGAGCGCCCACGCCAGCCAGCTGGTTCAACGAGGCCATGCTGGTGAAGTCCCCCGAGACCGGAGCTTTCCGCAGGCCCTCACCTCCGACCATGGTGGACAGGCCAAGGTACCTGATGAACGCCCACTGAGCGACTAGAACATGGTATCTTCGGGCGGAGCAATGTGGTCTGTGCGCTCCGCCGTTGTGTACTGTTGCATGTAGAAGACAAGCGCAGGCTTGTCGTTCAGTTTCGATGCTCTGACCACCTCTCCGACCAGGAGGGAATGGTCGCCGCCGTCGTAGACCTTCCAGACGATGCACTCGACGACCGCCCGCGCGCCTTGAATCACAGGGGAGCCGGTCACCCCGGCGGTGAAGCCTATCCCCTCGAACCTATCCCGGACATCGTGCCTGCCGGCGAATCTGTCTGAAACCGACTTTTGGTCGTCTGCAAGGAAGTTGACTGCGAATTTCTTCGAGCCAAGCAACGAAGGGTGGACCGAGGATTGCTTGGAGACGGAGATCAAGACGAGGGGAGGTTCGAGCGAAACGCTAGTGAAGGCGCTCACAGTGATTCCGGTCGGCCCGTCGGCGCCCACGGATGTGACCACGGTCACGCCCTGTGGGAAGACGCGCATGACGTCCTTGAGCCCAGTCTGGACGTTGGTGACTGATGTCAACGGCTGAGAGATTCCGATTGCCGGGGCATTCTTAAATGCGCCTTCCGAATCGAGCCAAGAGCCTGCCGTGTTAGCCAGAAGGACCCGGAGGATTCCCCGCTCGTTCTACGTCAGGGCCGCATACGCGCTCGCGCTTATCGTGTTGATAATGGTCGTGGGAATGATCGGCATGAGCGAACTGGAAGGGTTGTCCTACGTCGACTCGTTCTATTTCATGGCGATGCTCGCCACGGGCGAGGGCCCCACACTCACACCCGTCACCGTGGCCGGCAAGCTCTTCGCCGGCCTGATGTCCTTCGTATCCGTGGGCGCAGTCATCACCTCGTTGCTCTTCCTGTTCGGTCCGTTCTTCGGAGCGGTGTTCAGGACAGGGCTGGAGAAACTGGAAAAGGAAGCAGAGAAGGAAAAAGAGAAGATCGAGAATCGCGACTAGACCTTCGCTGGCGGTGAAGGTTGCCTGTTGAGCGCGAAGGCAGCAACCACGAGAATCGCGCCGATCACGAATGTGAGCTCGCCCTGCGTGACCCAGACCGGGTTGTTGTACATCAGCCCCCCGACGGGGCCGACGTAACCTAGCCCCTGCAGCGTGAAGGTGAGGCCAGCCAAGACCACAACCACACCCACGACCAGGAGCGCCAGGGCTATCCTTCGCATGACGCCCCTTGACGGCACCGCTCCAATTAGATTCTTTCGGTCGCGAGGGAACCGGTCGTTTTCCCCTGGGCGAGTTATTATTGGAAACAGTGCAAGATATTAAGCTGAGATTATCAACTGAACCCTGTGCCAATAGTCAGTCTCTCCTTTCCCGAGAAGATGTTGAAGGAAATGGACGACTTGGAGGAGACGCTCGAGTTCTCCGGGAGGTCAGAACTCGTGCGTGCGAGCGTTCGGCTGCTTCTTCAGGAGCACAAGGAGAAGAGGACGATGTCTGGCATCGGGAGTGCCGTCGTCGTGGTCACCCACACGGAAGAGAACGAAGACCCGGTCACAGAGATCAAACACAGGTTTGACGGCATAATCAGGACTCACATCCACAACAAGATCGAGAGAAAGAACTGCGTGGAGATATTCCTGCTGGAAGGGCAGGCGCGAGAGATTGCGTCGATGACGGAAGCCTTTCAGAAGGAAGACAAGATTCGGACGGTAAGGCTGGTCAAGCTCTGAACTGCGGACGAGCTGCGAAGGGGGTCCATCCGGCGCGATATGCTCTGTGAGAGGCTTCACCGTTCTCCGCCGCTCGTTCAGCTCTGGCGTGAGTATGATGCCATTCTGACAACAAAGGTCGCTGCGAATAGGACAGCGCCTGTGACAACCACGAGCGGGCCGGCGGGGACGCCCACAAAGCCTGACAGCACGACCCCCGCTATCGCGCTAACGAGTCCGAAGAGAGCACTGGTCATGGAATAGCGCGAGAGTGTCGAGCTGATGTTTCTTGCGGCTGCAGCCGGGACTATCACGACTGCACCCACCAACAACGTCCCCACTTCCTTGATGCCCACTGCAACCACGGCGACGACGAGGAGCAGGTAGATCAGGTTGATCCGCTCGACCTTAATCCCGCTGGAGACGGCCAGCTCCCTGGAAATCATGCTCAAGGCGATCTTGGGGTACACCGCCCGCACAGCGAGAACTACCGAAACCGAAATCACCGCCGTCACGATTACGTCGACAATGGTGACCGACGAGATGTTCCCGAAGAGTGCCTCCAGCAGGTCCACCTGAGGAGTGATAAGGATGCCTATCGCCAATGCCAGAACAAACAGGACGCCTATGATTGCTTCAGCCGATAGCGCAGTGGACTTCTCCACGTACCAAGTGATTACAGCGGTTGTCGCCAAGAACGCGAAGGCCCCAAGGAAGGGGTTGAAGTTGAACAGCAGACCCAGCGCGAGGCCAGGAAGTGCGACGTGGGAGAGGGCGTCGCCAACCAGCGCCATGCGCTTCGAGACCATTATCGACCCGACGTAGCCTGCTGCGGAACCCACAAACGTCCCAACCGCGAGACTCATGAGTATCGTTGCCTGCAACCGACCCACGCTACTCCTTCAGGTGCTCGACCTCGTCGAGCGGCGGCGCGCTTCCGTAGATGATCTCGAGCAGTTTCGAGTGGGAGACAGTTCCGACGTCGCCAAAGAACAGGACGCGCTTGTTGAGGGCCAACACCTGATCTGAATAGTGCATCACAACGTGCATGTTGTGCGAAATCAAGAGCGTCGTCATTCCCAGGCTTGCCTTCAGCTCCCTCACGTTCTGATAGATTGGCTCCTCTGCGCCGATGTCCACGCCGGAGGTCGGCTCATCCAGGAGAAGCACGTTCGGTCTGTCTACGATGGCCCACGCGATGAGCACGCGTTGAAGCTCACCTCCGGATAGAGACCCGAGCGTCTGCGATAGAATCCCCCTCCCGAGTCCTACAGCGCTGATGCAAGCCTCGAAGTCGGTCTTGCACTTGAACCTCAAGAACTCCTCGACCGATATCGGGAGGTCGGTGGCGACCAAGCCCTGCGGGACATAACCCATCCTCACGTTGCCGTTCCAGCTCACCGTTCCTGCGTGAGGTACGAGATTCAGAAGGACCTTGAATATTGTCGTCTTGCCGCCGCCATTGGGGCCCACAATCGCCAGCGTGGTACCCCGCTTCAGCCTGAAACTCACGTCCTGGAGTATCGTTCTGTTCTGCAACCTGACGCTGAGGTTCTCGACAACAAGGGCGTCGTCGGACCGAGCACCCACATGATCTTCTTCGCTTAGCAGTTCTCTCTTCCCCCGGAGCCAGCGAGGATCAAAGGATAGACGAGGAAGCGGCCGTAGGGTGGCAGGAAGGCTTGCACTCTGGCTACGAGCTGTGGGCCATTAATAAATAATTCCTATTTGTTATTGCGTTTTCCGAGTGATTCTGGCCGACATTATTGACGCTCCGCGGCCGCGCCCCAGGCCTGCTCATGCCCCGACGGTTGATTCCAGTGGCCACTCAAAGGCAACCGACTTGCCTCCGTCGACCGAGAGCGCGCCTAGTCGGGCAGCCTGATTTCGAACCCTTCAGATTTCGCTGCGGTCATCCAGTATTTGTTGACCGAGGCCTGGATTTGGCCGACCGCGGCTGAGTTTTCGGTCGGCTGGAAGAGGTGCGAGTACCTGTCCTGCGTCTTCAGATACTCCTTCACTGGGGTCAGTCCCCTCGGCAAGAAGGTATGCCTGACCACTCCGTCGACGGCTTCCTTGAGGGGCCAAACACCCGTGGCTACGGCGAGCTTCTCAACCTCGACCGACCTAGACGGGTCGTATCCCCAACCCGTTGGACAGGCGGCCATGGAGAGGAAGAGCTTCGGCCCCTTCCTGGTCGAGCCCGTCTCCACCTTCCTCAGAAAGTCGACGCCGTGGGACGAAGACAACGTGGCGACGTAAGGAGGCTTGTGCGCCCGCCAAATCTCGAACAGGTCCTTCTTCGTCGCAGTGTTTCCGACGGGCACCTCGGCCGTGGGGGGTGTTGTCTTCGAGGCCGAGCCGAAGGGAGTCGAGGAAGACATCTGGAATCCCGTGTTCCCGTAGGACTCGTTGTCGTAGCAGAGGTAGTAGAAGTCGAGACCGCGTTGAATCGCGCCCGAGGTGGACTGCAAGCCGATGTCGTAGGCGGCCCCGTCTCCCGTCACCACGACCACCTTCATGTCCTCTGACGGCGGCACCTTCCCCTTGGCGATGAGCAGGTCCAGCGCATCCCTGACCCCCTGCGCGCCCGCGGGGGCGCTCGCGAACGCGGTGTAGAGCCAGTTCGACTTTAAGGGACTGTAGGGGTACGCCAGCAGGAGTGTCATGCAGCCGGCGGCGTTGACCCAGACTACGTTGCTCCCCAAGGCCTTGTGGAAGAGCCTGACTGCGAGCATCCCCCCGCAGCCGGCGCAGAGCGTGTTCCCCGGGGCGAGGTAGTCCTCGCGGGGCATGTCCTTGAGGGTCCTGAACCTGGACTCGCTGGTCATCGTTGAAATCCTCCCTTGGCCGTGGCCAGCGCCCTGTTCACCTTCTCGAGCTCGTCCTCCCTGAACATGTGAATTGTCCTGGGCCTGGCGCCGGCATCCTTGGCTGCCCGCAATGCCTCAAAGATCGACTCCATCTCTTTCCCTGTCATCTGTTTGCCGCCCAGGCCCCCTATCACGGGAAGGATTGCGCCGGGCCGCCTCCGCTCGTGATAGAGCGCAGACACGACCTCAGGATACAGAATCCCGCCGGAGCCGGGAGCAAGGTTCTGGTCGAAGACCGCAACAGCCTTTCGTCCGCGCAGATGGGCGACAACCTCGTCGACAGGGAACGGCCTGAGCATCCGGAGCTTGAGAAGGCCAGCGGGCACGCCCCTCTGACGCATGCTCCTGACGGCCTGTTTGCCGAGCGCCGTGAACGAGTTGGTCATCACGAGAACGTACTCCGCGTCGTCCAGCATGTATCCTTCGACCGGGCCGTAGCTTCTGCCCAGGAGGTTCTGGTACTCGGCGGCTGCCTCCCGGAAGGCTTGCTCAGCGGCGAGGGAGGCGGCGTGGACGTGATATCTGAAGTACGTGTACGTGAATCCCTCCATGACGGCCGCCGCCTTTGCCACTGGCGCGCTGGCCCGGAAAGGATGCGTCGGCACGTACTCTGGCAGGAACTGGTCGACCTTGGCCTGGTCCGGGAGGACGACCTTCTCTCTCGTGAACGACAGGTCGAACCCGTCCATGTTGACCAAGGCCGGGAGCAGCACGCGTCTGTCTTCGGCCACCCTGTACGCGAGCAGGGTCAGGTCGGCCACCTCTTGGCAGTTCTCCGCATGCAGCTGGAGGAAACCGCTGTCTCTCGCGGCGAGGACATCGTTGTGGTCCGGCTCCAGGGTGATGGGTGCCGAGAGTCCCCTGGACACGTTCACAAGCACGAGCGGGGCCCTCCAGCCAGAAACGTTGTAGAGCATCTCCATCGCATAGAGGAGACCCTGGCTCGACGTAGCTGTGAAGACGCGGGCGCCCGCCAGCGAGGCTGACCCGGCCGCAGTCATCATCGAATGCTCTGACTCCAGCTGGACGAGCCTGGCGTTCATCGAACCGTCTCTCACCCACTCCGCGATTGTCTCTATGATTTCGGTCTGGGGAGTGATCGGGTAGGCTGGAACGTAGTCTACCCTCGCCAGCCTCGCCGCCCAGGCGGCGGCCCGGTTTCCGGTGATGAGCTGGCCCTTCAAGCGGTCGACACCTCCATCTGCTGGGCGACGGCCCTCAGCGGGCACTCTGTCATGCAGATCATGCATCCCTTGCAGTTGTCATAATCGATGTGGAGCCGGCCGTCTGCGCCCAGAGAGAGCGCTGACTCTGGGCAGTACGCGTAGCAGACCATGCAGTCGGTGCATTTGGCATAGTCTATGACCGGCCTGAAGGTCCTCCAGTCCCCCGTCCGCCTGAGCGCGGAGTTCCCCGCGGCTAGGATGTCCTCACTGCCGCTTCCTTCGACCACGAAGGCAAGCGGAACAAACTTCTCCGATGAGGCCAGCTCCTCGGTCCTGAGTTCCCGAGGTTCGAGGCTCGAGTAGACGCTTCTGGCCAGTTCGACGTTCTTCGCAGTCATCTCTTCAGCGAGACCGATGTCTCTCAGCTCCTTGGCCACGGCGCCGAGCAGCGACTCTTCGGTGATGCTGACAACCCTGGCCACGGCAGCGGCCGTCGCCGCGCTCAGGATTGGTTTCCCGAGCGCCTTCAGGGCGATCCCCGTAAGGTCCAGCGTGAGGGCCGAGATGTCGCTCCTCTCGAAGCCGAGTTCCCCCGTCTCCCTGGTGGTGTTGATTATGGCCACTCCCCCTTTCCTCAATCCTGCAAGGGGATTGGCGAGGGGGTCATCCAGCAGCGACTCGTCCATTAGACCGATTACATCCGGGGCGAAGATGAATCCCCTTTCTGTGATCTCCTGGTCCGAGAACCGCGTGAATGCCGCCACCGGGGCGCCGCGCCGTTCTGCTCCATAGAGGGGGAAGTCCTGGACGCTGAACCCGTCATTGAATGCGGCTGTGCCGAGTATCCTGCTGGCTGTCTTCGCGCCCTGGCCTCCGCGGCCGTGGAACCTCGTTCTCACCATCAATGCTATGCCATTCTTGCGTGGGCCGGACCTCAATTAAAACAGACGCTCATTTCTCATCGATGAGAACAGCCCAAGTGTAAATATGCCGCTCTCCGCGGCGGCTCGCCATGCGCGAGCCCGTTCGCCCAGACCGCATGCTGGCGACTGCGCCGAGCCTTGAGACAAGAGAGATGCGCTCCGGGAGTACGACGGTCAAGGAACCGGGGTCGACGGCTGAGTCGAGAAGTCGATGGGAGGGAGAACTCAGGCAGATACTCGGAGACGAGCGGACGCCGCTGCACGTCGTGGGCATCGGCAACGCGCTGAGAAGCGACGACTCGGTCGGAGTCCAGATAGTATCCAGGCTTGTGAGGACGGTAGGAGAGAGCCCGCGGAGAAACGTCTCCATTCATGCCCCCGCAACAACGCCGGAACGCGAGCTCTCACGGGTGGACTGCGGTAAAGAAAGGGTGCTGATCCTCGATTCTGTGGAAGCTGGCGGAAGGCCGGGTTCTGTGACGCTCGCCAACCTTGGCGACTCCAAGTTTGGGTATTTCGCGACCCACAACGTACCTGTCAGGATCATCCCGGCTTTGGCTGCCAATCCCTCGAACGTCTACGTGGTCGGGATAGAGCCAGAGAGGCTCGACGTGGGCGAAGAGCTGAGCGAAGCCGTGCGCGCGTCCGCGGGCAGCGTCGCCGCTGTCGTGGAATCGGCGCTCGGAGGTGGGTCCAGTGGACACCCTTGACGCGCTTCTGGGCCCGGTCATAATAATCGTCGCGGACATGGCGGCATACTACCTCTTCAGCAGACTCGGCGGTACTACGTCTGGCACGGGCGTGAAGTATCAGCCATTTTCGGGCGGGGAGGAATCGATTCCGACCAGGGGGCTGTACCAGTCGGACCTGTTCGTCTTCGCTTCGCTGTTCATGGTGGTGGAAGCGTTCGCTCTCCTCATCGCCGGCTCGTTCCTCGCCCCGTCCGACTACTATCCAGTCCTCTTCCTGGCCGGCGGTGGCGGCGTCGTCACTCTCGCGGTCTGGTGGTTCATGTTGCAGGGGGGTGGCGAGTTTTAGCACAGCGCTGAAGCGCTGGGCGAGGAAGCGGTCAATCTGGGTCTTCCACGTGAACGTCGCCTCGTGCAACGGCTGCGACATCGAAATCCTTGCGTCCCTCACCCCGCGCTACGACGCGGAAAGGCTCGGGGTCGAGCTGGTCGGAAGCCCGCGCCACGCTGACGTCCTGCTGGTGACAGGAACCGTCAACCCGCTGATGAGGGACAGGCTCAAGACCGTCTACGAGCAGGCGCCCGAGCCGAAACGAGTTGTTGCGGTCGGAGCGTGCGCCTTGGGCGGGGGAGTGATGAAGGGATGCTACAACGTGGGACACGGCATCGACAAGGTGGTGCCGGTCGACCTCTACATCCCCGGGTGTCCGCCGAGGCCGGAGGCAGTGATTTACGGCATCGTCAAGCTGGTTACCGGGAGCCCTCCCGACAGGCAGGTGGAGTGAGATGACGGACGAACTCGAACCGCTGGCACAGGCGCTCGAAGGCCAGGTGACGAAGGGCAAGAAGTATCAGCTGGTCGCGGTGAAGCCGGAGAGGATCACGGAAGCCTGCAAGGCCGTCTCGTCGCTTCCGGGCTTCAACCATCTCAGCACCATAACCGCCCTCGACCTAGGCAAGGAGATCTCCATCTACTACCACTTCTGGGCAGGGAAGAGGTTCCTTGTCGTCAGGACCAGCGTTCCCAAGAGTAACCCTGTCCTCCATTCGGTGACCGGCGGCCTTCCCGCCGCAACGCTCTACGAATCGGAGGTGGCCGACCTCTTTGGCGTCACGTTCGAGGGCAACCCGATGACTGGCCGGAGGCTGCTGCTTCCGGACACCTATCCGAAGGACGCGCCGCCGCCGCTGACGAAGGAAGCCGACCCAGAGAAGATCAGGAGGATGATGGGGCTTGAGTGACAACACAGCCTCCAAGAAGGAGGCGGGGGCTGGCCTGATGGAGTATTCCCCCGAGGGCCTGATGCCGTTCGGACCGGTGCATCCAGCCCTGAAGGAGCCAGAGTACTTCAAGCTGACCCTGGAGGGCGAGAGGATTGTGGACGTCGCACCCAGAATAGGTTACGTCCACAGGGGAATCGAGCGGGCCGCCCAGGACAGGACATGGGTGAAGAACGTGTACCTGTTCGAGCGGGTCTGCGGAATATGCAGCTTCGCCCACAGCATCGCCTACACCCAGGGAGTCGAAAGCCTGACCGAGTTCGAGATTCCGAGGCGGGGCAGGTACATCAGACTGATAATAGCCGAGTTGGAGAGGGTGCACAGCCACCTTCTGTGGCTTGGCCTGGTCGGGCACTGGACCGGCTTCGAGACGCTCTTCATGTGGATATGGAAGGACAGGGAGCACGTGCTGGACCTGCTCGAGGCAATCACTGGCAACAGGGTCCACAAGTCCTACGCAACCTTCGGAGGGGTCAGAAAGGACCTTCCCGGGGGCATCGACGAGAGGATAACGGAGGGAACGAAGTTCGTCGAGGGACGCGTGAAGTACTACAGACAGCTGATAGAGTCGGAGGAGACGCTGGTCGTCAGGACCAAAGGCGTGGGCAGGATCGACCAGGACATAGCCAGAAGGCTCTGCCCGGTGGGCCCGCTGCTGAGGTGCACGGGCATCGCGCGGGACGTTAGGGTTGAGGACCCCTATGCGGCCTACGACGAGGTCATCCCGGACGTGAAGACGCAGAGTGCTGGAGACATCGCGTCCCTTCTCGCCCTGAGGCTGGACGAGGTGGAGGACTCCTGCAGGCTGATCAACGAAGCCGTGGAGAAGCTTCCCGAGGGTGACTTCAAGGTCCAGTTTCCGAGGGCGGTTCCCGCGGGCGAGGCCATGTTCCATGTGGAGGCGCCGAGGGGCGAGTTGTTCTATTTCGTGCGCTCGACCGGTTCCACCAAGCCCGACCGGGTCAAGATACGCACGCCCACCATGGCAAACCTGCTGACCGCGAAAGAGATGCTGAAGGGACATACGCTGGCGGACGTCCCTGTCGTCCTGACAGGGATGGACCCCTGCTTCGGGTGCATGGACAGGATGACCGTGCTCGACCCTGGTAAGGGTAAGGAGTGGACGGTCAGCGGAGAGGAGCTGAGGACCTACGGCATAGAGTACTACAGGAAGAGGGGGAATGTCAGATGACGCCCCTCCAGCTCGTCCAGCTCCTGACATTTCCTGGGCTCACGTTCTTCGTGTGGGTCGCCTTCCTTTTCGAGTGGCTGGAGAGGAAGACAGCGGCCCGAATGCAGGGCCGCCGGGGGCCGGTGGTCACCGGGCCCTTCGGAATACTTCAGCCTGTGGCCGACTTCTTCAAGCTGACGGCCAAGCAGGAGATAATTCCGGAGCACGCCGACCGGCTGGTGCTCAGATGGGGACCGCCGCTCTACTTCGCAGCCCCAGCCATAGGGGCGGCGTTCATCCCTGTGGTCGGTCTGACGCCGGTGCTGGGGAACCCGCTCGACCTGCTCTTCATGCTCTTCATATTCAGCTTCTCGGCCCTGATGGCCACACTGCTGGGCTACGCCTCGGCAGGGCGGTACTCCACCATAGCCATCGGCCGCCTTGTGCTGCAGTACACCGGCTACGAAATCCCGTTGATGCTCTCGGTGATAACGCCCGCGATCCTCGCGGGTAGCCTCTCGATAGAAGGGATTGTGGCCGCCCAGGGGGGTTCCAGTTGGTACGTTCTGGTCGCGCCGGCGGCCTTCGCCGTCTTCGTCGTGGCTGCGCTCGCCGAGCTTGAGAAACCGCCGTTCGACATTCCAAGCGCGAAGACGGAAATCGTTGGTGGCTGGATGACGGAGTTCTCGGGGAGCGGACTGGCCTACGTCAAGTTGACGAAGAGCCTTAGCTACGTGTTCCTGTCCGCACTGGCCGTGGCCCTCTTCCTCGGCGGACCGAGCGGGCCTGTGCTGACCCAAGTCGTGCCGGCCCAGCAGGCCCTCTTCACGGTCTACTTCATGGCGAAGCTGTTCGCCGTGGGCTTCCTCATATTCGCAATCCGGACTGCCCTCGCAAGGGTGAAGATCGGGCAGGCGACCAGGCTCTTCTGGACGGTGCTGACGCCGCTGAGCCTGTTCCAAATCGGGGTCGCCCTGCTGGTGAGGTGACGGGAGTCGTCCAGAAAGAAGGTGGGCGGCGCCCTGGGGGAGATGTTCAGGACGGCCTTTTCCGCCCCGGTCACGGAGAAATATCCCTTCGGGCCCGCAGTGGTTTCCGAAAGGTTCAGGGGGAGGCTGGACGTCGACCCGGTGAAGTGCACGGGCTGCGGTGTCTGTGAGATAGTCTGCCCCGCTTCGGTGATCACTATGGTCCCCACGGGGAAGCGGAAGGTCGGCGACAGGGAAATCGAGGTCAAGAAGCCGATCTTCGACCTCTACACCTGCATCTCGTGCGGGCAGTGCGTCGACGACTGCAGGTTCGACGCCCTTTGGCTGACCAAGACGTTCGAGCTGGCCGTCTTCGACAAACAAACGCTGGTTATGAGGAAGGCCCTGGCCGTTGTCAAATGAAATCCTAGCCGCAGGGCTCGCGGCTGCGCTGGTGCTGACGGCGGTCGCCGCTCTGAGCGCGAAGAAGGTGTCCACGTCGCTGATCATGCTGTTCTACTCGAGCATCGTTCTGGGAGTCACCTTCACGCTGTACAGCGATGCTCTGGTAGGGCTTGTGCACATGGCCACGTTTGCCGGCGCGGTCTCCGTGCTGCTGCTGACTGTGATACTGATGACTGGCGAGTCCAACCTGGCCATGGGGAGCAGACGCCTCGCGCTTCTCCTGACTGGGGTGTCGGCCGTGGTCGTGCTGGCCTCCATCTCGTCCCTCACTTCCGGTGCCTCCAGCACCGCTCCGGTTCCCGCCCAGGACATCTCCCTCCAGGTGTTGGCCTTCGTATGGAGCTACAGGCCATGGGACCTGCTTGTCCTGATCATGGTCTTCGCCTCTTCGATGGTCGCGGTGGTGAGCCTGCTCTCGAGGGAGAGATGATGATAGCGGACCAGACAATCTTCCTTGCAACAGGGACCCTGCTCGTCTTTCTCGGCATAGCATCGGTCTCGATTTCGAAGAACCTGATCAAGACAATGATGTCGTTCCAGGTCGTGGTCTTCGGCGTCAACCTGTCGCTCTTCGCGTCGGGCCTCGGCGGCGCGGAGAGGGCCCTGTCCGATTCCTTCGTCCTCCTCTCGATCCTTGTAGGAGCCAGCGTGGAGGCCGTGGGGCTCGCGATCACCGTCGCTGTCCACAGGAAGTACGGCACGCTCAATCCTGAAGAAATCAGGAGGCTGAGAGGCTGATCATCGCCGAGTGGCTGCTCTGGCTGGTTCCCCTCGCCGCGGTCCCGCTGACTCCGCTCGTAAGCGCCGCGAAGAAGGAGGCTACCGGCTGGTTCGCCGTGGCTGCGGCCTCGACCTCCCTGCTTCTGTCCGTCTACGGCGCGTCGGCCTTCTCCTCGGCGCGGACGGACAGCCTGGCTGTGTGGCTGGGATTCCTAAACCTCCAGCTCCAGGTTACGGTCGACGGACTGTCCGTGCTCGTCAGTGTGTTCGTCTCGTTCCTGGCCCTCCTCATTCTCGTTTTCTCGCTCGGATACATGAAGGGAGAGCGAGGACTGGCGAGGTACTACTCGCTGGTCCTGCTGTTCGTGGGGTCGATGCTCGGACTCGTGATGGCGGGAAACCTGATCCAGTTCTACTTCTTCTGGGAGCTGGTCGGCATATGTTCGGCCCTCCTCATCGCGTTCTGGAGCGACAGGGAGGCGGCCAGGAAGGCGGGGCTGAAGGCATTCGTTGTCACGCACATAGGAGACGCCTCGCTTCTGATCGCTGTCATCATGCTGTTCACCGCTCTCCAGACCACGTCGTTCACGAAGGTCCTGGCCTCCGTGGGTGGTCCGTCGCTGCAGGGGACTGCCCTCCTCGCCGTGGGCGCGTTAATCCTCGTGGGAGCGATGGGCAAGTCGGCCCAGGTGCCTCTGCACGTCTGGCTGCCCGACGCGATGGAGGGCCCGACGACCGTCTCGGCCCTCATCCACGCGGCAACCATGGTCAACGCGGGAGTCTACCTTGTGATCAGGATGTACCCGCTGTTTCAGGACTCTGACTTCCTCCTAGCGCTCCTGCTGGGAGTGGGTATCCTCAGCGCGTCGGTGGGTGCGGTCAACGCGCTGGCGTCGGAGGACCTGAAGAGGATTCTCGCCTACTCTACGATAAGCCAGCTTGGCCTCATGTTCGTGGCTCTCGGCCTAGGAAGCTGGGTCGCCGCGACCTATCAGATGGTGAGCCAGGGCCTATTCAAGGCGCTCGCATTCCTTGCGGCCGGGTCCGTGATACACGCGACCGGGACAAGGAACGTCGAGGAGATGGGGGGCCTGAGGAAGGCGATGAAGTACACCTACGTCGGATTCCTTGCTGCCGTGCTGGCCATGAGCGGCCTCCCACCGCTCGTCGGCTTCTGGAGCAAGGATGCGATCTTGTCAGCGGCACTCGCTGGCAGGCCCGAAGTTGCCGTCGCCGTGCTCGCCGTCTCTGCGCTGACGGCGTCTTACGGATTCAGGGTGCTGATCAAGGTCTTCCACGGAAAACAGGCCGGCGACGGGAGCGTCAAGGAATCGGCCACCAGTATGGTGGTCCCGGTGGCAGTCCTGTCGGTGTCGGTGGTGGTGGCTTGGCTAGCGCTTGACGCCCAGACCTTCGTCGCCATCGGTTCTCTGGTCCGCCTAGACCTCGAGACCTTCGTCCTCTCCATGGGTGCGCTCCTGATCGGCGCCGTGGCATCCTACGAGGCGTTTCTCGCGCGTCCGTCCACGACAAGGAAGCTCGTCAACGGCAGCCCTGCCCTGACCTGGCTGAGGAGCGCGCTCTTGGAGGGGCTCGGTTTCGACGCGCTCTACAACTACCTTTACGCGCGCGTCGTCAGGGGCCTTGGCGACCTTTCGAGCAGGCTCCAGACCGGCGCACTGGGATGGGACGCAGCGTTGGTGCTGCTTACTCTGATCGTACTCACAGCCCTCGTGGCCGCAGGTTTGATCTGACATGTTCGTCACCGACATCATGGAGTTGCTCTTTGCTGGCGCCATGCTCTCCCTCCTGGCCGACCTGGGAGCAAAGCGCTTCGGAAGCAGAAGGTCTGTTGCGGTCGGGGCCATCCCCCTCCTCTCGATCGTCGGTGCCCTGGGGCTCCTGCTTGGCAATTGGCGCGCCTACGGGGCGACCCCAACCAGCTTCCAGGCCGTCCCGTACCCCCTGTCGAGCCTCTATGTGGCGGACAGGTTCACCCTGTTCGTACTCTTCACGGCCCTCGTCATCTTCGGCGTGGTCTCACTGTATTCCTGGAGCCTGCTGACGCCCAGCGACAATGCGGGCCCGTTCTACTCGCTGCTCCTCCTCCTCCTTTGCTCGATTGTCGGGGTGGTCTCCGCCGGAGACTTCATCGTACTCTTTCTGTTCTGGGAGGCAATGAGCATCTCCGCCTACGGGCTGGTCAGCTTCAGGAAGAGCGCCGCCATCTCCTTGGAGGCGTCGCTGAAGTACTTCGTGCTCTCCGGCATGGGAAGCCTCCTGGCGCTCTACGGCATTGCCGTGCTGTACTCCTCCACCGGCTCGATCCTCCTGAACGCGACTGCCGCCGGTGTCTCGGGGTCCGGACTGGCTCTGCTGGGGCTGGTCTTCATTCTGGTCGGTTTCGGAGTCGAGGCGGCGGTGGTTCCCCTGCACACCTGGCTCCCCGACGTGTACGCTGCGGCTCCGTCGCCGGCGGCGGCGGCGATCTCCGGTGCGGTCACCGGCGTAGGAGTGTTCGTCCTGGTGAAGGTCCTGCAGCCCGTGATCATGGCGATGCCTGCGGCGTTCACGCCCGGGGCCCAGCACCTCCAGATTGCGCTGGTGGTTCTCTCCTTTCTGACCATGACCCTGGGGAACTTCGCGGGCCTGGTCCAGACCAACCTCAAGCGGATGCTGGGCTACAGTTCAATCGCGCAGACGGGCTACATGCTCGCCGCGCTCTCCACGCTGTCGGTCTACGGAATCGTGGCTGTCGTGTTCACCATTTGGAACCAAGGGCTGTTGAAGTCGAACTTCTTCATGCTCGCAGGCGGACAGGATTCGACCTACGAGGGAACCGAGCTCGAGAAGCTGAAGGGGCTGGGGAGGACCGACAAGAAGCTGGGCTTCGCGTTTGCGTCGTCGTCCCTGGCGATGGTCGGTTCGCCGCCGTTCGGGCTCTTCTGGGCCGAGATACTCGTGGTCCAGTCGCTGCTTGCGGCTTCTTCGCAGGTGTTCTTCTGGCTTGCCGTGGCCCTCGTGCTAAACATCGTGGTTTCCATCGGTTACTACTACAGGATAATCAACAGCGTTGTGTTCGGCGATGCGCCCGATCACGAGGGGAAGCGGTCAGGGTGGGAACTCTCCGCACCCGCCGTTCTTCTGCTGCTGAGCCTCGTCACTGGACTTGTTCCCGCCCTGCTGCTCGGGTTGATTGCATAGCCCGCGCACGTGGCAGTCTTTATTACGAACAGAAGCCCCGTAGATCCGGCAGGAAATGAAGCGCGGAAGGATGATAGTCGAAATCGAAAACATGGGTCAGGCGCGCCGAGTCGAGGAGACGGTGAAGTCGGGCTACTCGGAGGTGGTAATCGAGTCCCTGGTGCAATGGCTGGCCGTGGAAGAGGATCTGGTATCCAGCTACGAGAGACTCGCGAAGTCTCTTCCGGACGCTGCGGGGAGGGAGGCGGCGGCAAAGCTGGGCGAGCAGTCGAGGAAGGAAATCGCGGCGCTCTCCGGTTTCCTGTCGAGATTCGAAGAGATCGACAGGGACAGGCAGAAGCGGATACAGACCGTGGCCAGCCTGGTGAAATAGCCGGCGAGGCAGCGGGCAAGACCGCCCACCTTCCTGGCGAGCGTACCGAGGGGACAACGTTTCAGGCGCCTCAATGAGTTGGAGTCAGACCAAGAACGATGAGAGCATTATCACTCCCACAAGTATCAGCAGCAGGCCGGCGACGAGGTGGAGTTTCTTGATGTTCTTCTCCCTGAACTCCGAGGCTCTCTCTATGCTCGTGAAGCTGAAGTAGACGAGCGCCGTGATTATCAGCATCGGCAGCACGAACAGGAAGTTGTAGTACGCGAGCCAAAGGACAGCGTAGTCAAGCGGGAGGTCCTTCAACAGGCTTCCTGCGACGAAGTACGGCCCGGTTATGCAAGGGAGAAGGAACGCGGTGACGAGTACCCCTGCGAGGAAGGCTCCCGGTATCGTTGCTATCTTGCTGAGCAGAACCTTGTCCATGGTTCCGAGCATCCTGGGCCTCAAGCGTCGCGGCACCTCCATGATGAAGCCGAGGCTTCCGTAAGAAAAGAAGTCCTTCAGGTTCAGCAGTCCCAGAGCTATCGAAAATACCCCAAACGCGCCGTAGACGTAAGCGTTCTGCAGGCCCGTGACCTCGAGGACCGACTTGATGCCCAGAAAGAGCGCGACCCCAACGACCAGGTAGAAGGCGAATATCCCCAGCGCAAAGGAGACCCCCCCGAATAACAACCTGTGCCTCTTCGTCGGGTTGTACATGAACATGGTTGACAGCAGGAAGATCAGTACAGCGAACGCGCATGGGTTGATCGAATCGACCAGCGCCAGCCCGGTAATCTCGATTATGGTCAGACTCGGAAGATTGGCAGGTCCTATGGCCGGGAGGGAAACTCCTGTCTGGGCGAACGAAGCGATGTTGCTGGACAGGAAGGAGATGCAGGTCGCGTCGCCGACGCAGAAGGTGTCGTTGGCGAACAGAATCGGGACAGCCCCCCAGTCGGTTTGCGGAACATTGTAGTAGCCGAGATATTCGGTAAGCACTGTCTGATTGGCGATGGCGTTGATGTACGTCGTCCTGAGGTCGTAGGTCGCGCTCAGGTTCAAGATGAAGTTGTTCAGCGCTTCGCAGTGAGGGCAACCCGGCGAGTAAGCGAGCGCGATGTAGACCGGCTTGCCCAGTCTGTCTGTGGTGTTTGCCGCGGTAGTCGTGGCCAGTCCCGTGCCGCCGTCGGCTGAGCAGCCCGTCGTGGTGATGTTGCAGGTCGTGCCGGCGGCCCTGACCGCGCTCGGCGTGAAGCCGGCACAGACGGTCGCGAAGGCGATGACGGCTAGAATGGCAACTAGCGCTGCCGACGACTCCCGGTGCATGCCGCAGCCTCGGCTTCGCCTTGGAGAGAGCTAATAATCGAATACACGATTCTCCGTTTTGATAATGGTCAGACTCCAGCCGAGACCGCAGGCTTGGTCAGGGCGACCGGTTTGCGGCGATGCTCAGCGCCTCGAGGCGCGGCCGAGTCGCGCTGCCGTTGATGGTGCCCACGGTAATTCAAATATCACGACTTGGGCGCCTCGCCGAGAGTATGCGTGGGTGCAAGGCGAAACCAGCGGCGCGCTCGGCACGTCTCGCGGTGACCGTCTTTGCGTTGGTCCTGCTCATGTCGCTGGCAGCCTTCGTGCCTTCGGTCCGTTCGGATACGGGAACCGCTTCCAGCCTGATCAAGCATGTGGTCGTCATAGTGGAGGAGAACCACACCTTCGACAACTACTTCGGAACCTATCCGGGGGCAAACGGTCTGAACGGCTCCGTCAAGGTGCCGATCTCACCCGGCCAGCCGGCCAATGCATCGCCCTTTCACATCCCAGGCCTCACCACTGCGAAGGACATGTGCCACACCTGGGAATGCGGCCACGTAGCCTACGACAACGGGAAGATGGACGGGTTCATCGAAGCCGACGGAGGGTCCAACCTCACCATGGGGTATTTCGACTATCACCAGATCCCATACTACTGGGACTACGCCTCGCAGTTCGTCCTGATGGACAACTTCTACTCGTCCGTGATGGCCCCCAGCCTCCCCAACCACCTCTACCTCGTTGCGGGCCAGTCGGGCGGCCTGACGGGAGACGCGAGGGGCGGCATGATTAGCTTCAAGTCGAACCTGGTGTACAACAGCACGTTTCATTTTCCTTCGATTGTCGACCAACTTAATGCGAAGGGCATTTCCTGGAAGTACTATGCCGGGGGTTACACCTTCCTCAACAACTGGAATCCGATGCCTGCGTTCGAGTCGATCAAGAACAACCAATCGATGCTGAGCCGGATCGCGGACCCCTCAAGCTTCGCCCCAGACGTGAAGGCGGGCAAGCTGCCAGGCGTTTCCTGGCTTATGCCAGAGAATGACATCGACAGCGAGCATCCTCCCTACAACGTCTCCTTGGGAGAGCACGCAGTCGTATCCGCGATAAACACGATCATGCAGAGCCCGTACTGGAACTCCACGGCCATCTTCCTCACCTTCGACGACTACGGAGGGTGGTACGACCATGTCCCGCCTCCTCAGGTGGATGGTTATGGGTACGGGTTCAGGGTCCCGTGCCTCGTGATTTCACCCTACGCCAAGCAAGGGACGATCGACCACGCCCAAAGCGACTTCGCTTCGATTCTCAAGTTCGTGGAGACGTTGTACTCGCTGCACCCGCTCTCCAGCAGGGATGCTGCGGCGAGCAACATGATGGAGGCTTTCGACTTCTCGGAGGCACCGCGCTCACCCCTTGTCCTGCCCGGCGCCTACGTGCCCGACCACTACCCTCTGGAATTGGCTTCGAGCCAGACAGCAACCGCGGGGACCTCAGCCTCCGGTTCGTCGACCGCCAGCACCACGATTGGGTCGATGTCAGCAACGGCAACCCAGACGACCACGGGGCAGACAAGCACAGCGGGAAGTCCTACGCAGACGAGCTCGACCGGGTCCGCTAATCAGACGGTAGGAGTGTACCTGCTACCCATGCTTGTTGCTGTCGCTTTCCTCGTCGGCTTTCTGGCGCTGATATCGACGATGCGGAAGGCGACCGGTCAGGAAGCGCCAAGTTCTCGATAGGAGCGGGCGCCAGGTTGATGGGGCCGTCGGGATTCGAACCCGAGGGATCTGATTAGATGAGGAGACCGGTTTGGGTTGAGGAAGCGGACGTGTTTTGCCCCTCCCTGGGGGCTTAATATTGAAACCCTGCTAACATGTTTGTGAACTCGGTCGCTTGTGACTTGGGCATCCCCGAAACGAGGTACAGACGAATGGGAGCGTTCTGCCAACGACCTCGCTCTCCACTGATCGATCGAGCATCCATGACCGTATTGATTTTCTTCCCGCTGTCCCCGCGCCTAGCATACCTCGTCGGAGCCGTCTATGGAGACGGATCGGTCTCTGTCCGAAGACTCACCTATTTCAACACTGACAGCAGTTGGATAAGGACCGTAGCAGTCGAATTGGGCCAGCTGACTCGATCCGGGAATCCGAAGCCCCAGATTTTGCCTTCCGGCTGGAGAGGCTGTCCTTCAATCGGATACTGCAACTCCGCTCTTGCTCGATTAATAGGTGGGTCTGCAGCTGCGAGACTACGGTCAATTGGATTGTTGACAAAAAGTCGCAAAATGCTGGCTGCGTTCACAGCAGGAGTATTCGATACCGAAGGCTCCGCAACCTTGTATGTAAACGAAGGTCATAAGAAAGGAACTCCGGAAATCTCGATTGCAAATTCGAGTCTTGGCATGCTTCGCATTCTGCAAGACAAACTTAGGAGATACGGAATAATCGGCGGAGTCAGCATTGCTGCTGAGCCCAGAACCTCAATCATTGAAGGGAGGAGTGTAAGATGGAACAAGCGGGTCTACAGGCTGAGATTCAGTGGCTGGTCTTCGGGAGTCACTTTCGGAAAGTTCGTTCTTCCATGGGCTAGGTCCCGGGCGAAAAATGTCAGACTTCGGGAGATAATCACAATTGGGGCCGGCCGGATTTGAACCGGCGATCGCCAGCGCCCCAGGCTCACCGTGAACGCATTCACTCTGGTATGCTGAACCAAGCTGCACTACGGCCCCATATGCTGACCCGCCGAAGCCTTCCTTAATCTCGGTTTTGGCGCACGGGGACGGAGAGGGCGCTTTCACCCTGCGTAGGATGCCTGAAATGCCTCGATCAGGGTCTTCCCTTTTGGAGCCCTAAACCGGAGATTCGAGGACGTGTGAGAGTCGTTCACGGGATTGGTGGTGAGCAGACCTCACCGCGGCGCCAGTCGCAGGTGTTCCAGCAGCTGGGCGTAGGCGATGTCAGAGAGCTCCCGCTTGTACTCGTGCAGGAGTCTGAGCACGGTTGTGGTGTCCCTTACTCCTAGTAGCCGCCTGACCAGCGGCGATATCTTCCCGCCGACCAGCAGGTACTGGGCGGCAGACGTCACGTTGCTGGGCTTCCTCGACCTGCTCGCGGACTCGAAGTCGATTATCCAGGGTCTCCCTTCGGCGACGACGACATGCTTCCTGAGGTTGCTCAGCTGGCCGTGGTCCAGGCCCATGATGTCGAGCTTCCTGCACTGGTTGAGGACCTCGTGCACCATCCCCCGGACCCGTCGCCTGGTGCCTTCGCCTGCCAGCTCCCTGACCCAGTCGGAGAACTCGACGTACTCCAGCAGTTTCATCAGCAGGAAGTCCTTGGAGTGCCGATAGACTGTTGCGCCGATGCCAAGCTTGTTGGCGAATGAGGTGAGCTCGTATTCGACTGCCAGGCTGGGCCGGTTTGCGTCGGTCCGCCGGATCTTCAGCGCGTAGGCTGCGCCGCCCGACGTGCACTTCACGACTACGCCGACGGTGCCGATTCCGAGCAGCCCCAGTCGCCCTATCTTCGCCTTCCCCTCGAACGTGAGCGACTCGACCCCGAGCCGCTCCAGCTGCCTCACTCTGCTCTTGGCCGAGCGCAGCGATATCTTGGGATAGGTCAGGATTTGTACGTAGGGCGTCCTGACGACCTGTTCAAGCGTCGCTCGTTCCGAATGTGTCGCTTGCAATCTCCAGAACCGCCCTGCCCAACCACTTCTTCGACCGTGCCTGGCGGGCCAGGGCTTTGCCCCTCAGGACTCGCGCGCTCCTGGCCATCGCCGACCCCACTTCGCGGGAGGCGCCGAAGTTGCCGAGCCTGCCCTTGGAAATGTCCGCCAACAGCCTCGACAGTTCCGTGTGGCTCCTCCTTTGCAGAACCTTCACGCGCCCGGCGCCGTCGACCCAGACCAGCTCCGCCCTGCTACTGTTCTTGGCGAGGAATGACGCCGTCTCCTTTCCCCTCTCAACAGTCGGCCCGGGGCGCTGCTCGAGCGGAGGCAGCGAAGAGAATTCGGGCAGGAAGAGGAAAGCGGAGTGGCTCGAGTTGTCCGAGGCGGCCAGCACCCTCGCGAGCTTGAATCCCTTCCCTTCGACCGCGTTGGTGACGTGCTTCTGGGTCCTCCGCAGCTCGCCCCACAGCGTGTCCTCGCTGAGTCTGGGATGGCTGAATGCGATCGCAATCAGTTCGCTTCTGACTCGAGGTCTGGACCGCCCGAGAACGTGACCGAAGTGATCCAGAGACGGCCTCTTCAGGAAGGCCCGGGAGGCCAGGACCATGCGGCCGACGCTCTCGTCGGAGATGGCCTTCGCGAGGTCCCTGCTCTCGTCCACAGGGTCTGTAAGCACGAACAGCGAGTCCTCGGTCGCCCTTTTCAGCTCGGCGAAGTGCCTCAGAACACCTTCAAAGTCCCCGTACCGGATTACCAAGACTTCGGCCGCATATCCGCTGAAGCCCCGGACTTCAATCTCCGCCCCGTACACGCCGACCCCGCGCATGAACCTCTTCAGCAACCTGACCTCTGTCTTCCTTTCCCTGGAGAATCCTTCCACGAGCTTGACGTGGAACGGTGAGCGGTCTGCTGCGCTCTTCCAGTTCGGGGGCTCTATGGCGTAGCAAGGGACGACGTTGACCTTCACGCCGTGGACCATGGCCTCCACGTAGGGGTGCTGTGCGTACTTCTTGCCCCTGGGGAATCCGCTGGCCGCCTCCGAGCCCACTGCGAGTCCAATCCTTTCGAAGTCCTTCTCGTTCGTGGTTGGGTCGATGAGAACGAAGACGTCTACGTCGACATTCGCCGGGAGCCAGGTGCCCTTTGCGAAAGACCCTCCCATGACGACCCCCTTGACCTCGCGATGCTTGCTCGCGGCCGCCCTGGTCCTTGCCATGAGGAATTGGGCGAGATCACCGAGGCGGCTCTCCTCCGCTTCGGTGGGGACGACAAGCTTTGTCGCCGCCTTCAGCACGGGCCGGATGCTGGTCAACTCAGACCGTATACCCCCACGTCGCTGTATATCGGCCCTTTGGGAGTCAGCGTGCTCGACTTGAGCTTGAACTCTGTGATCTCGAAGGAGCCAAAAGTGCGGTCCCTGCCCTCTCGAAGGAGCCTCTCGAGGCCTTCCTTGTTGGCGTCTGACCGGACTCGGGCCACGGTCAGGTGCGCCCGAAAGGGACGGTCATCCTGTTCGCCTATCCCGTCCAGTGATTGTATCACGGGTGCCGCGATCGCTTCGACCTTCTCGGAATCGCCTTCCGCCACTCCGACCCAGACCACTCGCGGACGGCCAGGGGAAGGGAAGGCTCCGACACCCTTCGCTGTTACGGTGGTCCTGGGCAGCTTCAAGGCTTTCAGCCGACTGTCCACTTCGACAGCCTGACGCTCCGTAATCTCGCCCAGGAACTTCACGGTGTAGTGCAAGTTCTCCTTTTCGACGACCTTCAAGTCTGCGCGGCTCTCATGGAGCTCGTTCTGGAAGGCAACCAGCTTCTCCATGACCTGGGGGTTTGGAATCTCTATCGCAACAAAAGCGCGCATCGGTTGCACCCGCCGAGCCGTTGGCGAGTTGAATTCGCTTATTAAATGAGGTTCGCAGGCGGGCGAGCGTTTGAAGATAGTCGCCATAACAGGCATGCCGGGGGCCGGCAAGTCCACTGCCGCGCAGGCGCTGGCTGCGAAGGGCTGGAAGAGGGTGGTGATGGGTGACGTCATAAGGGAGGAGACGCGAAGGAGGGGTCTCCCGGAGGACGAGAAGCACACGGGCGAGGTGATGAAAGACCTGAGGAGGCAGCTTGGCGAAGCCGCAGTGGCCGAGTTGTGCCTAAAGTCAATCAGAGAGTCCGGCTACGAGAAGGTCGTGGTGGACGGCGTCAGGTCGGTCGCCGAGGTGGAGGCATTCAGGAAGGCCGCTGACGTCTTGTTGATCGCAGTCCAGGCTTCGAGGCCGAGGCGGTACTCGTTCCTCAGGGGCAGGGGGAGGGGCGACGACCCAGACTCCATGGAGATGTTCCAGAGGCGCGATGACAGGGAGCTCGAGGTCGGCATCGGCAAGGCAATCGCTCTGGCGGATGAGACGGTATCCAACGAGCACGCCTCTCCCGAGGCTCTTTCAGCGCAGACCGTCAAGCTGGTGGAGCGCTGGCTCGATGGCTCTGCCTGAGTTCAGACTGCGGGTGAGCGCTGAAGCGGCGCTTTCGCCCTCCGAGGACCCAGCCAAGGTCAGGACAGCTGTCGCAAACATACTGGGCGAGTGTCGCTCGGCAACCGAAGAGGACTCGAGGCGGGTGGAGATGACCTCAGAGGACGCCGCCAGCATCAGGCGGCTCCACGACCAACTCAGGGACAGGCACGTCAGGGCCGCCGCAAGGAAGCTTCTCCTGCGGGGACAGGAAGGAAAGAAGACTTCGCTGATGCTCAACAGGCAGGCCGCCCACGCCGGGGTGCTTGTCCTCTGCGGCTCCGAGGGGGAGTCGCCGCTTGGCCCCATCTACCTCACAATAGAATCCGACAGGCTCGACGAAGTGATAGCGTGGCTCACTGCCTACGCCACTGGGTAGGCAACCCCGAGCTTCATGCCATCGTGGGCCGCGACCACCCTAGGGAAGACTTTGCGCGCCTCCTTCAGCAGCTCCGATGCGGTCTGGTAGCGGGCGCTGAAGTGGGTCAGGGCCAAGCTTCTGGCCCTGGCCTTCTTGGCTAGGAGGGCGGCCTCCCGGGATGTGCTGTGCTTTCTTTCGACGGCTTTGTCCCTGTCGCGCTCCAGATAGGTCGAGTCGAAGATCAGAAGGTCGCAGCCTGAGAAGAACCTCGCAAGCCCTGCGCTCGGCCGTGTGTCGCCGGAATACCCGACGCTCCTCCCGGGCCGTCTCGGTCCCACCACCTTCGAGGGGTCGATGGTCCTCCCCCCCAGCTTGACCTTCCGCCCCTTCTGGAGTCGCGACCAAAGCTTCCCCTCGGGGATTCCGAGCCGTCGCGCCTTTTGCGGAAAGAATGTGCCGGGCCTCGACTTCTCGCTGACCAGATAGGCGTAGGACTCGACGCTATGATCTGCCCTGGCTACCCTGATGTCGAAGTCCCGGGTGTGAAGCACCGCGCCGGGCCTGGCGGCCGCGAACTGCAGTTGAAACGTCAGACCTATGTTCAGCAGGCCCGAGGTCACCTCAAGCCACTTCGACAGAGCGGCAGGTCCGACGACTGTGAGAGGTCTGGAGCGCTGCGCCATGCCCATGGTCTGCAGAAGACCGAGCAGCCCGGTGACGTGGTCCCCGTGAAGGTGAGTGATTAGGATGGTGGTCGGCCTGTTCAAACCTATGCCTGCGGTCATCACCTGCCGCTGGACGCCTTCACCGCAGTCCATCAGTATCACCTCTCCCTCCCTCTGAATCGCAATCGCGGGGAGTCCCCTTGACTTGGTCGGCGCGGCTGAACTGGTGCCAAGGAAAGTCACGGTCAGCTGTACCACGCCTACCTCCTCCTCAGGACTGTGATTGCCCTCGTCAGCCGCTTATGAACGTAGAGGTGGTGCTCCTCCTCCACGACCAGTTCGCCGGTGGTCTGAACGGGGTTGTCCTTCGCGTGCATCAGCACCATCCTGGAGCCAGACCTGAGCAGAGCGGGGAAGCTCTCGAGCGTCCTCCCCACGACGGTCGCAGGCCCGCTCCCTCTGGTGCTGGACGCCCTGCCGTATGGAGCGTCGGTGGCGATGGCGTCCACCCGAAGCAATGGGAGCGAAAAGGCGTCGGCCCTGATCACGCCGAGCCACGACTGGCCGAACTTCTTCATGTTTGCCAGAGCACCTCTGCTCATGGCGGACGTCTGGTCGGATGCGAGCGGTCGCATGCCCACCCGGTCGGCTTCCAGGAGGATGCTCCCGGTGCCTGCGAACGGGTCGAGGAGCACCTGGCCCTCCCTGCACCTCGTGAGGTTGACGAGAGCCCGGGACAGTTTGGGGAAGATTGCTGTGGGATGGAAGAAAGCCCGCCTCCGCGGGCTGCGGAGGTGCCACCCCTGGTCCATGTCGCCCGGGATTGTCAGTGCAAAGTACCTCCTTTCCCCGTCGACGACCGTCAGCTCGTAGTCAGGGTTGGCCAGGTCCACCCCCGAGTCTACTCCTCGCAGGAGTTTCTCTGGGTCTGCCGCTGGTCTCAAGGCAGTCGTCCGGAAGACACTCAGTCTAACCTTCTTGCCCTTCACCCAGGGTGAAGCGTCAGCGGGGTCTTCGAGGAGCAAGCCGACCCGCCTGGCGAACGCCACCCGCCGGGCGACCGGCCAGGGTTCTGCTGCAGATTCGGCGATCATCACGCGCTTCTCGGCGAAGCTAAACCTGGCCTCGGGGTCGTACGCAAGGAACAGCGCCTTCGCCTCCGCCGCGGGGATGGTGGTTCCCTCTCCGGAAAGCAGCACGAGGGACCTATTCATCGAGAGTCCTTAGATGAGAGGCTATCGGTTCGGACACGTCGACGGCGCTGTACTTGCCAGGGACCGTGTTGGTGCTTACTATCGACTTGACACCCGCAATTTCGAGCTTGTGGGCCGCGTCGCCCACGAAAAGGCCGTGGACGCAGATCGCGTAGACCTTGCTGGCTCCCTGACCCAAGACGGCTTCCGCCGCCGCTGCCAGCGTGCCGCCCGTGCTGATCACGTCGTCCACAATCATGACCTCCTTTCCATTCACTTCGAGAGCAGCCTTCTCCATCTTGACCTTGCCCGTGACCCTGTCTCTGCTTTTGGAGAGCTGAAGCAGCTTGGCGCCGTAGAGAGACGCAAACGCCTCGGTCCTTTTGGAAGCCCCGAAGTCCGGGGCCACCACGACCGGGTCCTTGAGACTCAACGTCTTCCTTGCGTAATCCGCCAGGCTCGGAATCGCTGAGACGCTGTTTATGGGGAACGAGAAGAGGGCCAGCCCCTCGGGGGAATGGATGTCGACTGTGACGAGCCTCCTGACCCCGGCTGACCTCATCATGTGCGAGACTACGCCTAGGGTGACGCCCTCGCCCGGGAGGAACTCCTTGTCCTGGCGGGCGTAGGCGAGGTAGGGCACAACCGCCGTGACCCTGGCGCCCTCCTGGCTCAGCTGGTGGGCGGCGATGAGGAGCTGCATCAGGTGCTGATCGACCGGCGGGTAGGTCGATTGAACGACAAAGACCGTCTTGCCCGAGACCTTGCCGTCGCAGGTGAACTTCGTTTCGCCGTCCGGGAAGACCTTGAACTCCGCCTTGAGGAGGTTGGATTCCATCCTCTCAGCCAGGGACTTCGCCAGTTCCTCGGAGGCTGGGCCCGCCAGCACGAGTTTCGCTGCCACTTCTGCTCGAACCCGCTCGAAGCCCGACTCTATTTAATCGATTTCAGGGCGTCCGACAGCAAGAGTTAAGGAGACGTCTCGGGAGAGAAGAATCAGAATTCTTGGACCAGCTATGCCCCGAATGCGGCGGCGTGATGCTCTTCGATACACCAACCAAGAGATTCGGATGCAAGAAGTGCGGCCTCTTCTTGACGAGGGATCAGCTATCAGACATCAGGTACAAGCAGAGGACACCCACGGAAGATGAGAGAAGGAAGAGGGCGAGGCAGCAGTCCGACTACCTCGAGTGGTGGCTGAAGGGCGACAAGGAGAAGTAGAGCTCGGAGACCCTCCGCTGTAGGCCCGAACCCCTAGCGTGGGCAGTGAACCTCACCGGATTCTCATTCTGGCGAACTTCTCAGCGCAGAGCTTGATGCTCTTGGTGGTCCAGAGTGTCTGCACCTGCTTTGGAGTGAACCACCCGTAGTCGGAGGACTCGTGGTTGAGTCTCACTCTCCTCGCGCCGGGCTTGGCCAGGTAGTCGACTATGACGTATTGGTTTCTCGTCGAGGGCCAGAATTCGGATGGCAGGTAGGTGATGACGTCAAACAGTCCCTCAATCTCGATTCGGAGCCCCGTCTCTTCTCTCAACTCCCTGACTGCTGCCTCCTCGGTCGTTTCGCCGAGCTCCACTTCACCCCCGGGGAAGAACCACATTCCCCTGTTGGGCCTCTCGTTGCGCTTGACAAGTAGCAGCTGTCCGCCTCTGTGGACGATGGCACCGGCCCCAACATAGATTCGAGGAGGCGGTCTCATGGCATCGCACTTCGTCGCATTCGTTTTAAGGCTGGCATCTCGCGTGCTGGCGCCTTGGTCCGGGTCGAAATGCTCGCTGTGGGCAAGGAGTTGCTAATAGGACGAACGCTCAACACCAACGCGCATTGGGCCGGCGGCAGGCTTGCCCGAATCGGGACGTTGCTTCAGGAAATCACGACGGTCGACGACGACCTGAAGGAGATTTCTCGCGCACTCCGTGGCTGCCTCGCCCGGTCACCCGACGTGCTCGTCGTAGTCGGAGGGCTCGGCCCCACGCCGGACGACATGACCCTGAGAGGGGTTGCGATGGGGCTCCACAGGAAGCTTCGATTGAGCAGGGCCGCCCTGGAGCTTGTGAAGCAGCACTATCGGAGGCGGGGTATCGGCTCGGTCGAAATGACGCCAGCCAGGAAGAAGATGGCCACCCTGCCTGTGGGCTCAGAGCCTCTGGCCAACGAGGTGGGCACTGCGGCGGGCGTCAGGATTGACGCCGGGAAGACTGTCTTATTCTGCCTGCCCGGAGTCCCTGCTGAGATGAAGTCTCTCTTCGTCAGGTTCGTGCTGCCGGAAGTCGAGAGAAGGCTGGGAGTCATGGGTAGGAAGGCGGTGAGGATGAAGGTGGAGGGGGTCCTGGAGTCCGCGCTCGCTCCTATGATCAGGGACGAGCTGGCGTTGTACCCGGGAACCTACATCAAGTCTCACCCGCGTGGGGTGAAGGAGGGGCACTCACGAATCGAACTAGACATAGTCTCCGTCAAGCGGAAGAAGGAGGAGGCAGAAAGGGTCGGCAGCGCAGTCGCCTCCGACATGGTCAGGGCGATCAGGCGAGGCGGGGGCGCGATAACCTGGAGCCGCGGCTTCAGGCTGGAAGGCGACTGAGACGGACGTCACCTTCGTCACGGGCACGGCTGGCTCCGGTAAATCGCTTCTGACGGACGCACTGAAGAACTGGTACATCAACAGGGGCGAGGACGCAATAGCAGTGAATCTCGACCCGGGCGTGGTCAATCTGCCCTACTCGCCCGACGTCGACATCAGGGAGACCATAGACCTTCAGGAGTTGATGACGAAGTACAGCCTGGGGCCCAACGGCGCTCTCATCCTTGCTGCCGACATGGTGGCAACCGGCCTCGGTAAGATCCAAGATGAGGTTGACGACCTGAACGCCGAATATGTCATAGTGGACACGCCCGGGCAGATGGAGCTCTTCGCCTACAGGGAGAGCGGCGAATACATCGTGAAGCAGATGAACGCGGATTCCAAGGTGCTGCTGGTACTCCTGGACCCGCTCCTGGCGAACACGCCGGTCAACTTCCTTTCGCTGGCCCTGCTCTCAGCCTCGGTTGGGCTCAGGATGAAGGTGCCGAAGATATCCGTGATGACCAAGAGGGATGTCGAGACCGAACGGAGCAAGACGATAATCCAATGGAGCAGGGATGCCGCGGTCTTCGAAGAGGCCCTCTCGAAGACGAGGGAAGCGGAGGAGTATTCCCTTTACTCCGAACTCTTCCGGAGCGTCCGAAAGCTCGCATTCGGAGTCGACCTGTATCCGGTGTCCTCAGTCACGCTGGAAGGCATGGTCGCGCTTGTGGGAGAGATAACACGACTGGCCAGGAGCGGGGAGGAGTTCACCGACTGAGCCCCGCGAGAAAGGACTGCATCAGCTGCGAGCTGGGTCGAGGCTTCTCCAGCGGGACCATGTGCCCTGCCTCGCGGATGAAGTAGGCGGACGAGTTTGGCATGCTGGCGTTCATGAAGTGGCTCCACTTCGGCGGCGTCATGCGGTCTGACTCTCCGCAGATGATCAACGTCCTCGCAGTAATCTGCGGGAGCCTGTTCCTGACGTCGAATCCGTTGCATGCGAGGTAGTCGTTGAGGAAGACCGGCAGGTTCGAGACAGAGAGCGCCGTCCTGCTCTCGCGCGCTACTTCAAGGCCAAGGCTGTAGAAGCTCATCGGTGTGATGATCCTCTCTATCGCGCCGAGGGGCTGGTCGCGAAGGCCTTCGACGAGTTTGGGGAGGACGCCCAGTTTCGCCCCGGTGTCCACCAGGATGAGCGAGCCCACATCTTCAGGATGGTCGAGGGCGAGGGTCAGCGATATGGCACCGCCCATCGAATGCCCGCAGACGGCAGGCTTCTTGATTCCCTTCTTGGCTATGAATGAGTGGACAGCCTCAGCGTAATCCGCCACTGACTTGCATGTGATCTCTCCGGAGGGGTGGCCGGGCAGGTCGATGGCATACGCTGTCCCGTCTCCCGACAGGAAGCTCATCGTTCGCTTCCAGAGCAGGTTGTTGCCGCCGGCGCCGTGGATGAACACGCAGTCTCTCGGAGCTGGATGCTCGAGCGCGCTGAGCAGGGGCATCACTTCTCCAGCCTGGCGGCCGCCTGGCTGAGGGTCAGTTTACCGGCCAGGACTTGGCTTGCCAGCCTCTCCGCCTCCCCCTCCGACCTTCTCGTAAAACTCTCCAGGAGGTTGCCCTTCGCAAGCTCGAGCATCATGCCCTTCACGCTCTTCAGCTTCATCTCGGTGTCGCCGCCGTTGAAGCGAGCCCGGATTGCATCTATGGAGCGCACGAGGCCTTCCAATCCCTCCCCCTTGAGGGCCGAGACTTTGAGGACAGGCGGAGCCCGGGACTTGATGTCTCTCACCATGGAGAGGATGCTCACGACCATGGAATCTGCACCCTCGAGGTCGCCCTTGTTGACCGCATAGATGTCTCCGATCTCCATCAGGCCGGCCTTGGACACCTGGATGTCGTCGCCGAGTCCCGGCATGAGAACCACTATGACTGCGTGGGCGACCCCGACGACCTCGATGTCCGACTGTCCGATGCCGACCGTCTCGAGAAGTATCAGGTCGAAGCCAGCGGCGTCCATAAGTTGAATGACCTGGGCGGTCGTCCTGGAGAGCCCGCCCGACCAGCCTCGGGACGCCATGCTCCTGATGAAGACGTTCGGGTCGGTCGAGTGGCGCGTCATCCTGACCCTGTCGCCGAGGAGTGCCCCGCCGGTGATTGGGCTGGTGGGGTCCACGGCCACGACCCCGACCCGGAGCCCCTGCTTCCTGTAGACCTCGATCAACCTGTCGACCAGTGTGCTTTTGCCAGTGCCCGGGGGGCCGGTCAAGCCGAGCACGAAGGCGCGGCCCGTGTGCTTCATCCCGGAGAGCAGCTGGCGCGAATCCTTTCCCTCCCCCTCGACCACCGTGATGGCCCTCGCAAGGGCCTGCCTGTCCCCCTTGACGACCTTCCTGAGGAGCGCCTTCTGGTCCAAAACCCGTCTCGTTGAACGCCCTCCGTTGCCATTCTTATCCGTTGTTCGGGATTGATTTATCTTGCCCCAGTTTCCGCAGGAGCCCAGCTTGCTCAGGGGCGGCCGGGACGGGTACTGGAAGGAGTCGGCGGCGAAGTTGTCAAGGGCTAGGCGGCGGAAGGGCTCTCTCTACGACGCGAAGTCGGTCGAAGATGTGAGGAGGGGTTTCAAGCAGTGGCAGGATTCGGTGCTTGGCCCGTGGCTGGCGAAGTCGCCGGAGGCCGGGGCCGACCATCAGACCGCTTCGGCAATACCGCTGAAACCGCTGTACACGCCCCAAGACGTTGCCGACGCCGAGTATCTGGGGCAGGGGTTTCCCGGGGTCTACCCGTACCTTCGCGGAGTCTACCCGTCCATGTACCGCGGACGGCTGTGGACCATGAGGATGTTCTCGGGCTTCGGCACGCCCGAAGACACGAACAAGAGGCTGAAGCTCCTACTTCAGCACGGGGAAACTGGGCTCAGCATCGCCTTCGACATGCCCACGCTCTACGGCTACGACTGCGACCACGAGCGGGCGCACGGTGAAGTGGGGAGATGCGGGGTGAACGTGTCTTCCCTGAAGGACATGGAGGTGATCTTCTCCGGCATACCGCTGGCCAAGGTCAGCACATCGATGACGATCAATGCTCCCGCAGCGGTGCTGACGTGCATGTACGCCGGGGTTGCGAAACGGACAGGCGTGCCCGTGGCCAGGCTCAGGGGCACAGTGCAGGCTGACATGCTCAAGGAGTACATCGCCCAGAAGGAGTGGGTCTATCCCCCGGAGGCGCACCTGCGGCTGGTCAGGGACCTGATGGTCTACTGCACCAAGAACATGCCCCTGTGGAACTACGTCAGCATCAGCGGCTACCACATAAGGGAGGCGGGCTCGAGCGCGATTCAGGAGCTCGCATTCACTCTGGCCGACGGCTTCGGTTATGTCGAGCTGGGGCTCGAGGCCGGGCTGAAGGTGGACCAGTTCGCGCCAAGGCTCAGCTTCTTCTTCAACTCGACCATGGACTTCTTCGAGGAGATTGCGAAGTTCAGGGCTGCCAGGAAGATCTGGGCGACTGTCATGCGCGAGAAGTACGGCGCCAGGGACCCGAGGAGTCTCCTCATGCGGTTCCACACTCAGACCTCAGGAGCGTCGCTGACATGGCAGCAGCCTCTCAACAACGCGGTGAGGACTGCCATCGAGGCATTGGCCGCGGTCCTCGGAGGCACCCAATCGCTCCACACCAACTCCTACGACGAAGCCTGGGCGCTGCCGACCGAAGAGGCCGTCCAGGTCGCGCTCAGGACCCAGCAGATAATAGCCGAGGAGACGGGCATTCCCAACGTGATTGACCCACTTGGGGGCTCGTACTACGTCGAGTGGCTCACCGAGCAGATGGAGGAGGAGGTCTACAGGTACTTCGACAAGATAGAGTCGGCGGGCGGAATCCTGAGGGCGATCGAGACCGGATTCCTGCAGAAGGAGATCGCCGAGAACTCCTACAGGCTCTCAAGGAGGGTGGAGGAAGGGAAAGACGTCATAATCGGGGTGAACAAGAACGCAGTCGAAGAGAAGAAGCCCATCGACACGCTGAAGATAGACTTCGAGGCGCAGAGGAGCCAGACCGCACGGCTGGCCAAGGTGAAGAGGCAGAGGGACGAGGCGAGGGTGCAGGCTGCGCTGGCGAAAATCGAGAGGGTTTTTGAAAACGGAGATGCAAACTCCATACAACCGATGCTGGACGCTGTGATGGAGTACGCGACGCTTGGAGAAATCGTTGGAGTAGGTCGGAAGGTCTTTGGGCAGTGGAGAGAGCCCGCAATCCTCTGAGCTGCGGGCAAACCTTTTCTAAGAACGGCTGAGCCGCGACTCGAGATGAAGAGGTCCGTGGCGTCGCAGAAGAAGATCAGAATACTCGTCGCGAAGCCGGGGCTGGACGGGCACGACAGGGGAGTGCTGGTGCTGGCCAGGGCGTTCAGGGACGCCGGCATGGAGGTCATCTACAGCGGGCTTCTCCCCTCCCCGGAGCAGGTCGCCCAGATGGCTGTGGACGAGGACGTCGATGTGGTCGCTCTGTCGCTGCTGAACGGCGCCCACATGACAGCCTTTCCCCGGGTCAAGAAGCAGCTTGAGAAGCTCGGAGGCAAGGACATCCTCGTTGTCGGCGGAGGCATCATACCCGAGGAGGACAAGAAGAAGCTCCTCGGGATGGGAATCACGGGCCTCTTCGGGCCCGGCAGCTCCCTCGCGGAGATCGTGGAACACGTGAAGGGCAGGGTTCGGAAGGAAAGATGATCGGAGTGAAGGGAGTTGCTTGAGCAAGACGAATTCACGAGCCTCTCGAAGATGAACTTCGAGGTGTCCGAAGAGCAGTCGCTCATACTCGAGCAGGTCGACAGGGTGTGCAGACAGTTCAGGCCGATTGAAGACAAGTGCTACCTGGAGAGGAGGCGCAACGACCAAATCAGGCCAGTCTTTGCGAAGGCACACCTACTGGGACTCCCGATTTCGAGGAAGTACGGCGACGGCCAAGGCGCCGACATGGTGACCTATGCGCTCGCAATAGAGAGGATAGGGAGGGAGGGAACCGGGGTCAGGACGTTCTTCTCTGTGCACATGGCCCTCTGCGAGATGACTGTCCAGATGTGGGGCAACGAGGAGCAGAAGCAGAGGATGCTGACGCCGGCCACCAAGGGAGAGAAGCTCCTTGCGTTCGGGCTCACGGAGCCGGGGGCGGGGAGCGACCCGGCATCGCTGACGACGTCGTTCGAGGAGAAGGGAGGAGGGTACGTCCTCAGCGGACAGAAGATGTGGATATCCAACGGTTCGGTCGCTGACTCGGTCCTGGTCTTCGCCTACCCCAAGGGGAAGCGCGAAGGTATGTGCGCCTTTCTTGTCGACAAGGGTACCCCCGGTTTTACGGCGAAGCCGATAGAGAACAAACTTGGCCTGCCGACTGCGGATACCGCAACCCTCTATTTCGACAGGGCTGAGGTACCCAGAGACAACCTGCTGGGACCGGCGGGGAAGGGATACTCGGTCGCCCTTTCGGGACTGATGAGCGGAAGGCTGAGCGTGGCCGCTGGCTGCGTGGGCGTCATACAGGATTGTCTCGACGAAGCGACGCGATATTCGCAGGAGAGGACCCAGCACGGGAAGAAGATAGGAAGGCATCAGCTCGTCCAGAGGCACATCGGGATCATGTCGACCAACTTGGACGCGGCGAAATGGCTGCTTCTGAGGGCTGCGTTCACGAAGCAGAAGTACGAGGAGAACCCAAAGAACCTGGAGCTGAGGGAGGCCGCGGCCATGGCCATAACCAAGGCGAAGTACTTCGCGTCAAACGCTTCGTTCGATGCTGCCAACAGGGCGGTCCAGGTGTTCGGCGCGAACGGCTACTCCTTGGAGAACAGGCCGGCGAGGCACCTGGCGGACACGAGGGTGACGATGATATACGAGGGGACCAACGAGATCCTGGAGCAGAAGATAGCTCTGGGCTCCCTTGGCAAAGGCTACGAAGCCTATTCGTAGCGGCCGGGAGAGAGTGATTCGTGATGCCGAAACGATGGCTGATTGCCGTCATCCTTGCGGCGATCGTCGCGGTGGCGGGCCTCGCAGCCTACCTTTTCGCCCTTCAGCCCGCCGGACCCTGCATGACGCTGGGCGAGACCAACGTGCTGAGGAGCCACGTCGGCAGCGCCCATTTCGATGCGCTGACAGAGTACAGCCTCCCCGCTCCGACCAGGTGGTCGAACGCCATTGCTGTAGCGCCCGACGGTTCCGTCTGGTTCGGGGAGCAATCCGTCCCCGGTGTTGCTCACCTCTTCCCGAACAACGGTACCCTGGTCGAGTACCCTTGGCCCTCGGCGACCCATCCGACCTCCAAGACCTGTGGTTACGAGACGGGCATCTGGGGCGTCGCAATCTGGAAGGGCATGGTCTGGGGTTCGGACTTGGAAGAGAATGCGCTCGTCGGCATCAACCCGCAGACCGGAGCCTCGCGTGTCATCAACGTCAGCGGCGTAGCGAACGCCCCCTACACGCTCTCCCTCGCGCCCGACGGCTCGCTCTGGTTCACCTCGTTGGAGAATGCGGCCACATTGGGGAGGGTGGGGCAGGACTTCTCGCTCTCCGCCCTACCAGTCAGCAACATCGGGCGGCAGTTCCCTGCGCAGTTGGACTTTGTGAACTCGTCCCTCGCCTACATGGTCACCCTCGACAACCTGAACAACTCCGGCGGCCTCTACTCCTTCAACCCCGGCTCTGTGTCGACCTCTGTCAACCCCCAGCGGCTGGGGGGGAGCTTCCAACTGCTGGCGCCGGACAGCGCGGCTTCGGGTGATGGGACCGTCTGGGTGGCCCAGCACGGGCCCTCGTATCTGGCGGCATACGACGTCGGCTCCGGGGGGTGGACGCGCTTTCCCACGACCTCCCTGGGAAACAACATCACCACGTTTCCTTACTTTGTTTCTTATGGCAAGGGAGGGGTCTGGTTCAACGAGCACTACGGCAACAGAATCGGCTTCATAGGCGCGGCGAAACAGACGATGACCGAGTACAGCGAGGCGGACCCTCCGGTTACCAACGCTTCGGAGATAGGAAACGACCTTACCATAGCACCCTCGCCAGACGGGCTCTGGTTCACCTCGGTCACGGGCAACTACATCGGGTTCGCCAACGCCAGCTATGTGCCAAGCTTCTCCCTGTCGATGGCAGGCGCAAACTCAGCAACCGTTCATCCCGGGGGGCAGCTGGAACTGAATCTCACTGTGAGCGGCAGCTGGGAGTCGGCTCTCTCCTTCGTGGCCTCTGACACCGAGACGTACACCGCAACCCCGGCGTCGATAACCATCACGCCCTCGACGAAGCTGATGGCACCCGGGTCCGGGACCAGGCCGCTGAGCGTGGAGGTCTCGGTCAGCAGCTCCCTGAAGCCCGGCGAATACACGCTCGCGCTGTCGGTCTCCGACGGCCTCGTCACGAGAAGCGTTTTCGTCTTCCTCACGGCGACCTGACGCGAACAAGGCGTTCTCGAAATTAGAAATAATACCCGTCTCGGCCGACCGTCAAAGAGAGGGCGATGAGGACCTCCGGAATATTCGGGATGCTGACCGTCCTTGCTGTGGCTGCGGTCATCGTCGCGAACGGCCCGCTGATGCTCGGGCAGAGCACGCTGAGCGACTCGAAGTCTCCGACGAGCGCATACCAGACCTCGCCCAACGGCCTATGGCTCCGGCTTTCGATTAGCAGCAGCACCATCGGCGCAGGCCAGCCTCTGGCCATCACCGTCGACAGCTACAACCCGACCAACAGCGGACTCAACGCAACCGCGGCGAGGGCCTGGGCGCTGGAAGGTCTCAGGGTCGACTCCTGCTACGCGTCGATCTATCCCTTCGGCGTGGCACTTTACCAGGGCACCTACGCTGCCGGCAACGTCACCCAGGGCAAGCCGCTTCAGATATTCCCGAACGTGCCATGCCCCATGCTGATCAGGCTCGTGACCGGTTACTACTTCGGCCCGGAGAGCGGCAACGCAACCGTGTTGCCGGGGACAGGCTCGCCAACCCCCATGGCTGCGAAAGTGACGGTCGGCGGGAC
This sequence comes from uncultured Nitrosopumilales archaeon, assembly GCA_964513805.1. Lineage (GTDB taxonomy): Archaea > Thermoproteota > Nitrososphaeria > Nitrososphaerales > Gagatemarchaeaceae > DASPPF01. The sequence continues at coordinate 5,935 of CAZENV010000025.1, read as the reverse complement.
GTATCCTGCCCAGGGCACAGCGGTGCAGCCACTCGTAACGGGACCGTACACGGTCGTGGCCGGGGACGAGTGGGGGGCTCTGGTGTTCCTCCACTTCCAAGTGCGCTAGCCCAGAGCGGCTCTTCGGAGAAACCTGAATGGCCAGGAGGCTCAAGCTCTCCGACACGATTAAGACGAGCCTGCGCCCCGGCACCGGGCAGGCTTGCCATGAAGTGGGTCACACGAGAGAGGGCGAAGATAGACAGGATAGCCTGTCCCTGGCTCATACGAAGGTTCGTTGACCCCTCGGCAGAGTTCATCTTCGTTCCCCCAGAGAAGGTGTTGGAGGTTGCCCAGAAGGAAGGGGCAACCCCGTTTGACACCTCCGGCGCCGAACTGACGCACTACAAAGTCGATGGGAAGGAGTTCGTGAGCTTCGACGCAATCATCAGGAAGTACAAGCTCGCCGACCCCGCGCTCCTGGAGCTCGCCAAGATAGTCAGGGGTGCGGACGCTCGAATCCCGGACACCCCGCCCGAGTCTGCAGGGCTGGAGGCGGCTGCCGCCGGTTTCAGGAGCGTGGCCAAGGACGACTCCGACAACATGCGTCTGCAGTTCCCGCTGTACGACGCACTATACGAGTTCTGTCAGCTTAGGCTGAAGGGAGCGGCGAAGATCGAGCACGCAGTCAAGTGAAGGCGGAACAATGCGTTCCGCACTTGGCCGCGTCTATGTTGCCAAGGCGGCGAGAGTCTACGTATCAGGGATGCTCGCTGTCCTGCTCCCGCTGTACCTGGGGGTCCTCGGCTATTCGGCATCCATCGTGGGCCTGGCGCTGGTCGCGATCCTGGCTGGCAACGCCTTGGCCAACATCGTGCTGAGCAGGTTCGAGAGGCGCTTGGGGAGAAGGAGGTTCCTGATGCTGTTCAGCCTCTTGATGGCGCTCTCCGGACTTGCCCTGGCGCTAGGGTCTGGTCCCTCCCTCATCCTGGCTGCATGCCTCATGGGGAACATCAGCACCACGGGAACAGAGGCAGGTCCGTTTCAGTCAATCGAGGCCGGGATATTGCCGGAACTGGCGGGGGGAAAGAGCGTCAGCAGGACCTTCGGCGTCTACAACCTGATAGGATACCTCGCTTCGTCGGCGGGCGCTCTCACGGCCTCGGCTCCAGACTACCTGGGCGGCGGATTGGGCGCCTATCGGGGACTCTTTGCCGCCTTCGCGGCTGTCGGAGCCCTCCTGCTCGTGATCTACGCCAGCCTCGTTGGAATCGAGGCCGCAGGGGAACCCGAGGGCGAGGCGGGTCTCTCTGGTTTCAATCCGGCGGCGAGGAGGGACGTCGTCAGGCTTTCGGCCCTGTTCTCCGTGGACGCGTTCGGCGGAAGCTTCGTTTCCGTCTACGTCCTGACATACTGGTTCCACGCGAGCTATGGAGCCGGCCCCGCGCTTCTCGGCCCCGTATTTTCCGCCACCAACCTCATTTCTGCGGCATCCGTCTACGGCGCTGGAGCAGTTGCCGCGAAGTTCGGCAACCTTAGGACGATGTTCTCGTCGCACATCATCTCCAACGCGTTCCTGCTGCTGATTCCCTTCGCCGGCTCGCTGTGGGGATCGCTGGCTCTGCTCTTCCTGCGTCAGAGCACGTCTCAGATGGACGTTCCGACGCGGCAGGCGTTCATGGGGGAGCTTTTCGGTCCGAAGGAGAGGGTCTCCGCTTTTGCGATGACCAACACGGCGAGAAGCGTCAGCGCATTCGCCGGCGGGCCTGTCAGTGCATTCATGTTCGCCTTTGGAATGCTAACGGGCCCCATCTTCGCGGGCGGACTTTCCAAGGCTGCCTATGACATCGCAATATTCGGAACGTACCGCAAGAGGTACCGCTAGCTGGTCGAGGCCGCTGGCAGGCTTAAATGGCGACCGGGCACTCCACTTCCTGTTGGACGACCTGCGAGCATACCTCCAAGCGGGCGGAAAGGTCCCTCCGATAATGAAGACCCTGGGGATGGAGATGGTCCAGGCTGGCGAGGGAAAGGCTTCGATGAAGATTGCCGCGGGCGAGAAGTTTCACAACCCCATGGGGACGGTGCACGGAGGAGTCATGACAGACCTGGCGGACGCAACAATGGGCATCGCCCTCATGTCTACGCTCGGAGCCGGGGAGTCGTTCACCACGCTGGAGTTGAAGATGAACTTCCTGCGCCCGGTCGTCGACGACGAGCTCACGGCCGAGGCGAAGGTGCTGCACAGGGGGAGGACAATAGCATTGGTCGAGTCGGTGGTCAGGAACAGGGGAGGCAAAGAAGTGGCCAGAGGGGTGGCGACACAGATGATTCTCCGCGCGCGGTCGCCGTGATCTGGTTGGAAAGGACGACGCGGAGGGAATTCAGCGTGCTGGGCGAGAGCGCGATGTTTAAGTACTGGATATCGGAAGGCCGATAATCGAGTTTCCGATATAGTATGTGGCTCAACTGGGCTAAACACAGGCACAGAGGTCTCAGGACCTGGATTCTGTTCGTCCTCGAAGCGGGGTCGAAGAATGGCGCAGAGGTAATGGATGCCATGCAGACGATGAGCCAAGGCATTTGGAAGCCGTCTCCGGGCTCGGTCTACCCGATGCTTGCGTCCATGTCGGAGGAAGGTCTGATCAAGGAGGTCGAAGACAGGAGGTACCAAATCACTCCCCAAGGCAAGGAGGAGATTGAGTGGGTGGCAAGGATGAGGTCGTCGAAGCTCACGGGGAGAGAACCCTCTTCGTTGGGAGACATCATCGGCGAAATCTCCAACAACGTCTCGTACCTTGAAGACCTCTCGAAGACAAGGAAGGGTAGCCTGAGAGAGCAATCGAAGGAGATATCCGACCTGGCGTCCCGGCTGCGGGCCCTGGGTGAGAACTAGATGGCCACCGACGGTGCGATTCTCGACGTCCAGGGGCTCACGAAAGTCTTCGGCACGTTGAAGGCGGTGGACGGCGTCTCCTTCGACGTGCGCGAGGGTGAGATATTCGGGTTCCTGGGTCCGAACGGCGCTGGAAAGACGACCACAATCAAGATGCTCACGACTCTTCTCAAGCCGACCTCCGGGACGGCCGACGTGTGCGGCATCAACCTCGCCACACACCCGAACGACGTGAGGGCGGCCGTAGGAATAGTGCCGCAGGAATACACCGCGGACGAAGACATGACCGGGGCGGACAACGTGATGTTCTGCGCTGACCTCTACGGCATACCGCATGAGACCTCGAGGACCAGGTCGAAGGAGCTGCTGCATCTGGTGGGGCTGGAGGACGCTGCGGAGAGGAAGGTCAGCACCTATTCGGGCGGCATGAGGAGGAGGCTGGAAATCGCCTGCGGGCTGGTGAACCACCCGAAGCTTCTCTTCCTCGACGAGCCAACGCTCGGGCTCGACGTCCAGACGAGGACCGCCGTGTGGGAGTACATCAAGAAGCTGAAGGCGGACTACGGCATGACGCTGTTCATGACGACCCACTACCTGGAGGAGGCTGACGGCGTCTGCGACAGGATAGCGATCATAGACCACGGCAAGATCATCAAGATGGGGTCTCCGGCTGAGCTGAAGGACGGCCTGGGAGGCGACGTGATAGAGGTCGGGGTAAGGGAGTCAGCCGAGGACCTGACCCAGCTCATCATGAGCATCAAGGGTGTCAAAGAGGTCAAGAAGACCAACCACGACTACAGAATGAAGGCGGAGATGGGCGCCGAGACGGCCCCGGAGATAATCGAAGCGATACGGGCGAAGGGCTACCACGTGAGCAGAATCACCGTGACCAAGCCCACCCTGGACCAGGTTTACCTCGAATACACAGGCAGAACCATGAGGGAGGAGGAAGCGAACAGGGCGGAGATGTTCACCCAGCGGGCGACAATGAGGAGGGCCAGGGCGTGAGCGAGAGCTTGAAGCCCGAAAGCGAAATCCGCGCCGTTCCTGCAGCCGGTTCAACGGCCACAGGCAAGTGGGGGAGCGAGCCCACCAACAGGAGCACGGTCCATGGCCTCTGGGCGCTCACGAACAGGGAGCTGAAGAAGTGGTACAGGGTTCCGGTCCTGTTGATCATGTCGCTCATTCAGCCGATAATCTGGCTGGGCCTCTTCGGCAAGGCGATGAACTTCGGCGCCATATTCACCGGCGGCTCGTTCAACATACCGGGACTCAACATCCCAAAGTCGGTTCTCGACCAGCTTTCCGCTACGTTGATGCAGAACACGTTTGGGACCGCCGACTATTTCTCGTTCCTCGCAGTGGGCATGATCGCCTTCGTCTGCCTCTTCACAGCGATGTTCAGCGGAATGTCGATCGTCTGGGACAGGCGCTTTGGGTTCCTTGACAAGGTGCTGAGCACTCCGGTGTCTCGGGGAACAATCATAATGGGGAAGGTACTCTCGAGCGTGCTCAGGTCGCTGTCTCAGGCCGTCATAGTCCTCCTGATTGCCGTGCCCCTGGGAATGGACACGGCGAACATCACCGTGGTTGGCATCGGGGGAACGTTCCTGGCCATGTTCCTGATGACACTAGGCTTCTCGGCCCTGTTCATCATGCTGGCGCTCAGGTCGACGGACTGGCAGTCACAGATGGCCATCATGAACCTGCTGAACCTTCCTCTGCTGTTCGGGAGCAACGCGCTGTTCCCGTCGAAGTTCATGCCTGACTGGCTGCAGGCCTTCGTCAAGATCAATCCGATAAGCTACGCCACCGACGCGGCCAGGCAGCTACTCCTGGGCTCGACGGGCATGGCCTCCCTCGGCTTTGACTTCAGCTACCTGCTGGGATTCGCAGTGCTCTTCGCCGCGATCGGCATCGTGATGTCCTGGAAACTCCTCACGAAGTAAGAAGACGTCGCGCAGAGACGAGCATCAACCGGCATCGCCGCAACGACGCGCTGGAGACTAGGGAAGAATGCGCCTGGGCGGGACGGAATCCTTGGCCGTGAGGGAACCATCATCCGCAATCTGTACTTTCACCGCCGAGGTAAAGCGGTGCCCCTTGATCCTTCCCTTCCACCTCGACCGAATGGCGGCCAGCAGGTCGTCCGCCGAGCCCTGAAGCCTCACCCCGAGGATGTCGGCTCGGAAGATTATCGTGTAGACAGCTTCAAAGATGGATGCACCGCTGGGTATCAATACCTCGCCCTTCGCATCGAGTTCCTGGAGGGCGGCCAGCGTGGCCTTGGCGGCGTTTATTTTCGACCGAGCCACGTGCTCTATCTCGTTCACATTCTCCCTCGAAGTCTTCAGCGTCCGTGCCAATTCTGACTGGGTAATTCCCTGGGCCCTGTAGCGTATGACTTGCCATTGTCGCGACGTCAAGCTCGTGCTCCGAAAGGCCTTCTTCCTGCCCAAACCTCAGCGGAGCTGTCTGGCTCTGATATGGGCGTTGTGCCCTAGCCAACGCAGGCCTTGGTTTCCAAGGACTTGACATCGTTGACGATTCCGGAGCCTTCGTATCGTTTGCTGAGGCCGGCGATGTTCCGAGGTCATCCGGTGCCATCCTTAGAGTGCCAGGCCCGCCACCAATGCGGTGGACCCTCCTCGAGGAGGTGGCCAGCAGTCCGCCATGAGGGTTGGATGAACCGTTCGTCGGACTTCTTGGGCCCGCGCTGAGCTCAGTCGTAGGCTTCTTCGCCGTGCTGGCTCTCGTCCAGGCCCGCCTCCTCTTCTTCCGCCGTGACCCTTACCGAGGTGATGAAGTTGATCACTCTCAACAGCACATAGGACCCTACGAAAGCGAAGCCAGCCACGACCACGATGGCGAAGGCCTCGAGAGCCAAGAGGGACGGGTTGCCGAAGAGAGCGCCGTTCGGCCCGGAAGGGTTGATTGCCGTTGACGCGAAGACATCGAGCGAATCATCGAAGAGGTGCCTGCTAGCCCGCCAATTCGCGACGCCGTTCGAGGTGACGCCGACCACCAGCCCGATGATGATGGCAGGAGTCACGCCTACGT
>CAZENV010000024.1:0-7137 GCA_964513805.1 uncultured Nitrosopumilales archaeon | reverse complement strand
GAACTCATTGAATCTGTCAACATTCCACGCCCTCGGGGCCCCCCTTCCTGACCATATCGAATGGCGAATGAAGCTCTCGCTGACGTTCCTGCTCTTCAGAGAGTTGACTATCTCGGAGGGTCCCAGTCCAGAGATGTACATCTTCATCGCCTCCTGCCTCGCTGCGTTCCGTTCGGCCCTCACAGTTCTCAGAAATTCGATGTAGAGGGACGACAGTGAGGCGAGTCTCTCCTTTTCGTGGTTGTATGAATAGCCAACCGTTGAGAAGAATCGTTTCAAGTTGGCTTCGGACGCGTCAATCGACAGTCTGTAGGCCGTCGTCTTCCCCCAGGCCCCCTCGTACCTGTAACCTTCTACCTCCACTGGCTCCGCGGTCTCTATCCCAAAGGAGAAGAGCATGTCCCTGAAATCCTTCAGCAGTTCGACCACACTGCCTTGCATTCCGACCAGCTTGCTGCAGCTGAACGAGAGAGTACTGAAGTTGTATCCGTTGTTGGTGTGTGGCTTGTCCAGCTCGGCCCCGAAGAAAGAAGAGAGAAACAGCCGCCCCAGCCACTTCGGAGCACGCTTGAGCCAGGCCGGAATCCTATAGTCAATCGCAGTCTTCTTGCCGTAGGGGGCACCCAGCGCCACAAGCAAGACAGACAGCGCGCTTGAAGGCGCCTTGAGAGAGAATTCGGTGTAGTCGAATTCTGAAACGCCGTAAGAGGCATTGATTCGATGATGCCTCTTGCGGTGATAAATCGTTGCTCCGAAACCTATCGTTTCCAGGTCTCGCTTTATGGAGACGAGGTCCTCCTGCCGACCATAGAACGAGACGTAGTTGCCGGTCTTGACCCTAGGGATGGTGCCATCTCCAAATACCTGCCCTAGAAGTCTCAACAAGACAGGGAGCTTGGGACTCGTGAGCCCGATTTCGGCCAGGCCAATCTTCCTCAAGTGCGTCAACACTTGAGACCGCGCATTGCCGCGACTCCCGATACCCATCACTGCCATCGTCTTGACAAGCTCGTCTTCACCAACGATCAGCTCGTCGCTGGCGGGCGCGAACTCAATCCCCTCAAAGCCAGTCAAGACCAGCCGATCGGTTGTTGCCAACTCTTTCGCGGACACCATCCCACGCTGGGTGAGCAGCGGATGGTCACCGGTGACAAGAATCTCCTTTCCCAAATCAGTCCGGATGCGCAGTAGCGCGCGCTCTTCCCGCCTACTAAGGAAGAGCACGGCCTTGGCCGCAACGGCCCTTTTCTTTTCCAGGTCGAGGGAGGTCAAGCGCTGCCGCTCGATGTCGAGGGTACCTATCCTGTGCCAGGCTCCGTATTCATCGAGCAGCTTGCTCTCAGGGTGGAGGCAGTTCACATCGAAACCCACGCCGCCAGGAGAGATCACGCCCTTCTCCGTGTCGAAGGCTGCGACGCCGCCGATGGGGAATCCGTAGCCCCAGTGGGCGTCGGCCATGGCGTAGGCGCATCTCACTATGCCCGGCAGGCAGGCGACGTTGGTGACCTGGTCGAAGACGCCCGAGTCCATGCCCTCCAGGAGTGCCTTGCTGGCGTAGATCCTGGCGGGAACTTTCATTCCCTGCTTGTACGACTGCGGTATCTCCCACACGACGTCCGAGACCTGCTTTATCCCTTCAACTGATTTCAGAATCGGAGCCCTCTTTGGCGAGGCTTCCGGTTCGTTCTTTAAGCGTTTAGCGGGTCTGCGTCAGATGTCCAGGACTATGGTGGCCTTCCAGGCCCTCCCGCTGCGGCGAAGTCCGAACATGTGCATGGTGACGGCCTTGGCGTCGTTCCTCAGGGCGTGCCTCTCCCTGTCAATCGATTCCCCGGCTGCGACGCAGACAAGCGACTTTGAGTCCTTGCCGAGGCTGACCCTGAAGCTCTTGAAGAGCATCGAGTCAATGTCCTTGATGATTATGAGTTCGGTGAGGAAATCGTAGAGAAGGCGGTCCGTGGTCTCGGACGAGAGCCGGAGCGTCCTCTCCTCCCTCGCCTTCACCGTGCGTGGGTCCACCATCACGTCCGTCAGACCGAGGGCCGAAGCCTCGAAGAGGCCGTTCAGGGTGGTCGAGCTCGCCTCGTAGGCCACGTCCGCAAGGGCGACGTCCGGTATGAACCTGAAGGGCAATCGCGGCTGTGTCAATCTTCCACTTGAAAACTGTTGGTGCGGGGGCGGGTCAGGAGTGGCCCGGGATTATTCCGAGCTCCCTTCCCGCCTTTTCGAACGCGCCGGTCGCTGCGTCCAGGTCCTTGTCCGTCAGGGCGGCGTTCATTATCGTCCTTATCCTCGCCTTCCCCTGGGCCACCATCGGGAAGACGATGGGGAGCGCGAAGACGCCCAGGTCGAAGAGCTTCGCGCTGAGCCTCTTCGCCAGGCCGCCGTCTCCGACCATCACCGGGGTTATCGGCGTCTCGCTCTTCCCGATGTCGAACCCGAGGTCCTTCATGGCCGCCTTGAAGCGACGCGTGTTTTCCCAGAGCATCTTCACGTGCTGGGGCTCCCTCTCAAGGACGTCTACGGCCGCCAGGCAGGCGGCTGCCACAGCGGGCGGAGCCGAACCGCTGAGGAGCCAGGTCCTCGACTTGTTGTACGCGAAGTTGATCAGTTCGCGGGAGCCCGAGATGTGGCCGCCCACGACGCCGAACGCCTTTGAGAAAGTGCCCATCTCGACCTGGACGGACTTCCTTGGCAGCCTGAAGTGCGAGACTATGCCCCTTCCTCCCTCGCCGAGCACTCCTTCGCCGTGGGCGTCGTCGACGTACACCATGGCGCCGTGCTGCTCGCCCAGCTTCGCGATCCTGTCCAGCGGTGCGACGTCGCCGTCCATGGAGAAGACTCCGTCGGTGATGATCAGAATCCTCCTGTACGGTTGGGTTGCCTTCTCCGCCTCGTCCAGGACCCTGGCCAGGTCATCGGTGTCGCAGTGTTTGTAGACCGAGCGCTCTGCGTAGGAGAGCCTGGTCCCGTCGATGATGCTGCCGTGGTTCAGCTCGTCGCTGACTATCAGGTCCCCCTTGCCTGCGAGCTGCGGAATCAGGCCCGAGTTGGTCGCGAATCCCGACTGGTAGGCCAGCGACGCCTCTGCGCCCTTGAACCTGGCAAGCCTCCGTTCCAGCTCCAGGTGGATGTCCATGTTGCCAGCTATCGGCCTTACTGAGCCAGAGCCGGCGCCGTGGGTCTTCACCGCGTCGACGGCTGCTGCCTTGACCTTCGGATGGTTGCTGAGACCCAGGTAGTTGTTGGAGCAGAGCATGATGACGCTCTTCCCGTCGATGACGCAGCGGGGGGTGCTGGGCCCTGCCAGGACCCTGAGCTTCCAGTCGAGCTCCTGGTCCACCAGCTGGCCGTACTCTTCCTTCAGGAATCCGTCAGGGTCGCGCAAGGGAGCTCCTGCGCAACGACGTCAGAAGGGAGTCTAATCGGCTTTTCTCCGAGGCAGGAAGCCGCTCGCTCAGCTTCAATATCATGTCGTCGGTCATCTTCGGAAGGTCGAAGGTTGGCGACCAACCCCACTCCTTGCGGGCCCGGCTGTCGTCGATGGATTCGGGCCAGGAGTCGGCGATCTGCTGGCGCGCGTCGGGCGCGTAGGTGCAAGTGAAGGACGGCAGTCGCTTCCTGATGGACTCCGCGAGCTGGCCCGGGGAGAAGCTCATAGCCGAGAGGTTGTAGCCCATGTGGGTCCTCACGCGTTCGAGGTCAGTCTCCATCAGTCTCATGGCTGCGGAGATGGCGTCCGGCATGTACATCATCGGGAGCGTCGTCTTCTCTGCCAAGAAGCAGCGGTACCTGTCAGCGCGCACGGCGGCGTCAAACATCTCGACGGCGTAGTCGGTGGTTCCGCCTCCCGGTTTCGTCTTGCTGCTTATCAGGCCCGGGTAGCGGATGCACCTGGTGTCGACGTGGTATCTGGCGAAGTAGTAGTTGCACAGCAGCTCCCCGGCGACCTTGGTCACACCGTAGAGCGACGTCGGCGTGAGCGGGGCGTCCTGGGGGGTTGCCCTCTTCGGGGCCGCCGGGCCGAAGACCGCCATGGAGCTGGGCCAGAACACCCGCGACACGCCCAGTTCGGCTGCGCCTTCGAGGACGTTCCTGAGCCCCTGGATGTTGACGCCCCAGGCGAGGTCTGGCTTCGACTCGGCTACGGCGGACAGGATTGCAGCCAAGTGGTAGACGACCCGTATCCTGTGCTTCTTGAGGACCGTCACAAGGGCGCCCTTGTTGGTGACATCGAAACGCTCCTCGGGACCGGGTCCGATGTTCGCGGCCTGCAGCCCGGGGAGGACACCCGCGACCACATTCTCGGCCCCGTACTTCTCGCGGAGCGCGGGGACAAGCTCGGAACCAATCTGCCCGGTCGAACCGGTGACGAGTACCTTAGGCCCCATTCGACGGGCGGCGGAGTCGGACCTCGTTTAAGCCTTGGGTGGCCTCTACGCAACTACCTTCATTGTTATCGTAGAGAGTACTCCGGGGTTCGCCCTGAGCTTCTCAGTTATCACTGCCTTCACCGCCTGTTCATCCGGCCCCTCCACGAGCACAAGGAGGTCGTAGATTCCGTAGGTCTGGTAGACGGCAGCGATGCCCGGGGTCTTCTTGAGCGAGGTTATGCTTCCGTCCTCCGTCCCCGGCGAGAGGTTCACGAGGACAATCGCCCGCTCCATGCAATCGATTGGGGGAAGCCACGATTAAAGAATATCTCGAGCGGGCTCCGACCACCCCGCGGGTCCTGTTCGTCCCGGTCCGCTCTGGGCGCTCGCTGCCGTTCTCATGAGTAGAACTATACAACCCCACCCATGCCAAGACAGGCGATCTGTCATGAGAATCAGCGGACTCCTCGTCGCCGCTGTACCGCTGGGTCTCACCGTTCTCCTGGTGTTCGCCATTTTCGTTCCTGTCGTGCCGTCCCAAGGTGGAGGAAGCATGACGGAATGCAGCCCGCACGGGTGCATAACGGATATCGCTCAATACGAGTCGGTTTCATACGCGTACGGAGGCTGGGGCGCGATATTCCAGACAGGGGTGTACTGGTATTTCGCGAACGGCTGGGTGTGCAGTTGTCCCGCCGAGACGGCAGGTCATGTCGTGCAGTGTTGTGTGCCCCCGTTCGCGGGAGTCGTCTGGCCGGCGATGGGATTGCTGGCACTGGCTGACCTTGTCTCCCTGGCAGTCATCGCCCTCAACCTGACGCGGTTTCGGAGCGCTGGAAGACCCGCCAAGAGCTTCGAAGCCGAGAAATACGAGAATCCTGCCTCGTCTAGGCTCTCTTGCTCAGCCGCTCCAGCTGCCTTAGCGACTCGGTGACAACCTCGATGCTGTCCAGGTAGTCTTTGACGGAGACTGCTTCCCCGTCAGTGTGGGAGAGCTTCGAGTCCGCGGGGCCGTAGGTGACGCATTCTGCGCCTGTGGCCGCGGCGAAGGTGTTCATGTCGCCCGAGCTGGTCTTCCTGACGAACACTGGCTTGTCCTTGAGCTTCAATATGATTGCTCGCTGGAAAGACCTGACCAGCGTCGAGTTGGGGTCTGCCTCATAGGCCTCGGTCGCCTCTTCGAATTCGACAGCGACGCGAGTCCTCCCCTTGTGCGACCCGGCGATCACCTGCTTGAGGTCCCTCTTCACTGCGGCTGCCGCCAGACCCGGGGGCAGCCTGACGTCGAAGTCAGCCCTGCAGACCGGCGGGATCACGTTGTGGTAGGTCCCCGCCTCGACCAGGGTAGGAGAGATCGAGAGCGACCTGAAGTGGTCATCAGCGCGGCTCTTGCTTGCTTGGAATCTCTTGAGCGCGCTCAGGATGGAGAAGAACTCGTCGACTGCGCTGACGTATGCCCAGGGCGAGGCCGCGTGGCCGCCCTCGGTTTCGATGGTCAGGCGCACGCCGAACCTTCCTCGGTAACCTATGGCCACCCTGTTGGCTCCGGACGGTTCTCCGAAGACTGCGTAGTCGTAGCGCCTGCTGCTTCTGATGACTGCGTCGATCCCCTCGCCGTCCCCTTCTTCCTGGGTGGCCCCCACGAAGGTCACCGATAGCGCCGCGTCCGAGGCCCGGGAGCCGGCCACCAGCAGAGCACACAGGGCGGACTTGGCGTCGGCCGCCCCCCTGCCGAACATCTTGCCGGCCCTGCGCGCCACGGGGAGGTTTCCGGGCACAGTGTCCATGTGCCCGCAGAGGAGGACGCTCGCTCCCCCCGAGCCGATCTCGCCCACAGCGTTGCCCGCACCGTCGATCCTCACCTTCCTGTAGCCCAGCTGCTTCATCTTCGATGCGAGATGTCTGGCAAGGCCGGACTCCTCGCCTGTCGGAGAGTAGATCTTGAGGGCGCCTGCTAGGAGCGCGACAGGGTCGGGGACCACGCCGCTCATCTTTTCTGGAGGGTTACTAAATAGTCCACTATCAGCCTCGGTATGTCGACGCCGGTGGCCGGGACCGTGTTCTTGAACTCCGTCGTGTTGTTCACTTCGTGCACCAGCAGGCCCTCATCCTCGGACTCCATGAGGTCGACTCCGGCGATCTCGCACTTCGTGGCCGATGCCGCCCTTATCGAGAGCTCGTCGAGCTCCTTGTCTATCTTGCAGGCTTCGGCCTTTCCGCCCCTGGCAGTGTTCGTCCTCCAGTCGGTCGAGCCGCTGTACCTGTAGATGGCGGCCACAGTCCTGCCGCCTATGACGAACGAGCGTATGTCGCGGGGCGGCCGCTTCACGAACTCCTGGAGGTAATAGACCTGATACAGCGGGAACATGTATTCCCTGTCTTCCAGGATGGCCTTGGCGAAGTCCTCGTCCTTCAGTAGCGCCGATAACCTGCCCCAGCTCCCGACTACCGGTTTGATTACCGCCGGATAACCCAAGCGCGCTGCAGATTTGAGGGCGGCTTCTTCGGTGAACGACAGCCTTGTCTTGGGAGTGGGTACACCGCGCCTTACGAGCTGCAGCGTCCCGAAGAGCTTGTTGCCGCACGTCCACGCTGAATCGAAGCAGTTCACCACCCTGAGGCCGGCGGCCGCGAGGGCTGCTGTTGAGTGCACGTTCCTAAAGTAGCTCACACATCGCTGGAGGACGACCTTGTCTGTTATCCCGGTCTTGCGCGAGTTTATGTCGACGTCGAGGTCTTTGGAATCTGCGAGATTGACCTTGAC
>CAZENV010000023.1:0-22207 GCA_964513805.1 uncultured Nitrosopumilales archaeon | reverse complement strand
TGCCAACGCTCGGGGACTGACTCCTCCGCGTCCTTGACGCGTTGCTTCGTGATGACTATGTCAGGGATGTCTGTCTCCGGATACATCCTCTGCGCTCCCGGCCTGGGCCGCATGTACCTCGTCTCGCCTTCGTCCGTCGGCGCCCTTGTCTCAGCGGGCACCCCCCGGGGCGCCTCCTCCAGCCTCTTCCTGAGCATGGCAACGGCCGCCCCCAACCGCTCGGGCTCGCCCGCGACCAGGACCAGGCCTGCGTCGGGCAAGGACCCGAGCTCATTTCTCAGCGAATCCTCCTCGTCCCTGGAGATGCCCTGCTTGGCGAACTCGTCTGAATGAATCACCCCTCCCAGTCCTCCCGCCTTCGCGATCTCTGCAAGCTCCTTGCCCAGCCGTATCCCCGGAAACGGTTCCCAGCCGAGCAGTCCCGCAAGGCCGGGGGCCGAGATGCACTCCACGCTGCCTCCTTCGCCTATGGCCTTCTGGACGACCCGGCATGACGTGTGGCCGAGCAGCGAGGAGACTTCCTTCGAGGCCGTCTCCAAGCTCGCCCTGCCCCGCTTCCCGAACTCTGCCGCCACCAGGATGAGCCCCATCTGGCGGCTCGCTTCGTAGGCGACGACCTTCGGAATCAGGTTCAGCTTCTGCACCCCTTTCACCTCGACGACATTCCCGCCCATCACCGAGACGTTCAGGTCCTGCCTGATCGTCCCGAGTCCCCTCGCTACCTTGCCCGTCGAGCGCAGGGCCCTTCCGAGGTGGAGCGCCACCTCGCCTATTTGCTCCGGAGTGCCGGTCACGGGCTCGAGCGCGACCTCCACCAGCGGGACGCCCAGCCTGTCTAGGGCGAAGTACCTCGACTTCGCGTCCTCCCCGAGTATCCTCGCGGCGTCCTCCTCCAGGGTGACGGTCTGGACCCCGACCTGAAGGTCTCCCACGTCCAGTCTTCCTCCGAGTCCCACGACGGCCGTCCTCTGAAACCCGGTAGTGTTCGACCCGTCGATCACGATCTTGCGCATCACATGCACCTCGTCTAGGAGATTTGAGCGGAGCAGCTTCGCCACCGCCAGTACGATGTCGAGCGCCTCTCCGTTCAGAGGGTGGGGCGGCTCCTCGTCGGCTTCGACCAGGCAGGAGGATTCGCCGCTCCAGCGGTAGACTACGGTCTTCGCTTTCGTGAACTCGAAGACGGCGGCAGGGTCTAGCCTTCCTGTCTCGCTCTGGGCCGGCCTCAACTTCCTTTCGAAGGAGTGGGGAAGCTCCTCCGACTTGACGACGGGACACCCGCAGAAGAGTTTGGTCGCTGAAGCCAGCTGCTGATGGACCTCGAGGCCCACCTTCAAATCGATATTCACCGGGTTGAAACGGGTCTCCAAACCCATCACCTCCGGAATGACCTTTCGGTCGTCTCGCCCGCGATGTCGCGGGTCATCAGCTCCCTGGCTTGCGCCAGATTCCTGGAGTTGCCCAGCGCCCACATCGCCTTCGCGAGGGCTGTCTCGGAGAGCATGTCGCCGAGAGGAGTCGCACCCGCGGCCAGGAGGTCCCTTCCCGTCTCGTAGACGTTCATGTCCACCCTGCCCCGGATGCACTGAGAGGTCATGAAAACAAGGCCCTTCTTCGCGAATCTGCGGACCGCTGCGACGTTCTCTGAGTTGACGTGCCCCAGCCCAGTGCCTTCCAGGACGAGCGCCCTGGTCCCGGAGCGACGGACGGCGTCGATGACCAAAGGGGGCAGCGCCGGGGAGAACTTCAGCAGCACGGCCCGCTCGTCGAAGCTCGGCTTGGGGCGGAACGAAGACCTCGCCCCCCGCCCGGGAAGCGAGCCGTCCACGCTCTCCACGGAGCCTCCCTTGTACACCGCGGCAAGAGGGACGCCGATGGACTCGAAGGCGTCCCTGGCGCTGGTGTGGTTCTTCCTCACCCTGGTTCCCCTGTGGACTGCAATCTCGCCGTCGCTCTCATTCCTGTGCATCGCGACGTACACTCCCGAGAACTCCGACCTGGCAGCGACGGCCACAGCCCCCATCAGGTTGGTGGCCGCGTCCGACGAAGGCCTGTCCGAGGAGCGTTGGGCTGCGGTGAACACGACCGGAATCGGGATCCCGACGAGAGCGAAGCTGAGCGCGGCCGCAGCGTAGCCGAGCGTGTCCGTCCCCATGGTGATGACGACCCCGCGAAAGCCCTCAGTCGATGCCTTCGCCACCCTCCTCGCCAGCTTCGACCAGTTGGCCGGGCCCATGTTCTCGCTGTAGATGCTGAAGAGTATCTCGGGCCGGATCCTCGCCATCTCGGAGAGCTCCGGAATCAGCGCGTAGAGGTCGCCCGCCGAGACAGTGGGCCTGACCGCTCCAGTCCTGTAGTCCACCCTGCTCGCTATGGTCCCGCCCGTGCCTACGATGAGAACCCGGGGGAGGCGCGGGTTGGGCTTTGGTGCCGCCGGCGCATCGAACGCCGGTTTCTCCCCCTTGGCAGTCACAGCCACCCGCTTCACCCTGGAGACGTCTATGCCGACGTTGTAGCCAGACGGCAGCTTCAGGACGAGGTGCTTGTCGTCGTCAAACTCGTACCTGGGGACGAGCGTGCCCGAGACCCTCCCCCAGTCAGTGGTGACGTCGAGAACGTCGCCCACCTTCGCCCTGGCCTTCCTGAGAGACATGAGGGCCCTTCCCCTGTAGCCTGTCAGGGCATCCATGTTTCGTGCTTCGATGCCACTCCGTCTTTAACCGTTGCCCGCTATGCGGGTGTGGCACCGCCGGGCGCTCCGAGGCTCGGGCCTCTCAAAGAATAAATCCGAGCTGGGAGGGGCGAGTCCCGAAAGCACCAGAGGCGATTATGCATGTCGACAGACAGGAGGGTAACGGTCGAGGTATCCGAGCTCGCCAGGGAATTCAAGACAAAGGAGTCGCCGGTTGTCGCGCTGGGGGGCGTGGGCCTCAAGGTCTACGAGGGCGAGGTCTTCGGCGTCCTCGGGCCGAACGGCGCGGGCAAGACAACCATAATCAGGATACTCTCCACGCTGCTGCTGCCGACTGCCGGGTGGGCGAAGGTGATGGGCTTCGACGTCGCCACCGAGCCCGAGAAGGTGAGGCACGTCATCAACATGGCCAGCGGCGCGGAGAAGGCGGGTTACGACTTCATCAGCGCCAAGATGAACCTGTGGTTCTTCTCCCAGCTCTACGGCATTCCGAGCGACGTGGCCGAGAAGAGGATCCGTGACCTTTCGGAGCGGCTCGGGCTCACGAAGTACCTCGAAAGGAAGTTCTACGCGCTGTCAACCGGATACAGGCAGAGGGCCACCATAGCGAGGGCGTTCATCAACGACCCCAAGGTCGTCTTTCTGGACGAGCCGACAATCGGCCTGGACGTCATGACGGCGCGGAGCATCAGGGAGTTCATCAAGGCCCAGGCAAAGGAGCAGGGAAGGACCATCATCATCGCCAGCCACAACATGACCGAGGTCGACGCCATCTGCGACCGGGTCGCAATCATAGACAAGGGAAAGATAATCGCCATGGGGACCCCGGATTCCTTGAAGAGGTCGCTCGGGGCTCCCGCACTGGTGATGGAGGTGTCGCCAACCCCGGCGAAGCTGGACATGCTCTCCCAGGTCCAAGGAGTCAAGGGGTTCACCTCCGTTGCCGACGAGGAGAGGGGGGTGTCGACCGTCGAGGTTGTCGTCGAGAACGACGGAGTGGTGGAGCGCGCGGTGAAGGCGGTCCAGGCGAGCGGCTATCGAGTGGCCGGGACCTGGCGGAAGGCGGCGACCCTTGAGGAGGTCTTCGTAGCGCTCGTTGGCAGCGGCTTCAAGGAGAGGGAAGAGCAAGTTGGAGGCTAGGCCCTGGATCAGGACGATGAAGGCGAGGGCGATGGTTCGTCTCTGGAGCATATTCGGCGAGCCGCTCTGGGTGGTTGTCAACATGGGGTTCCCAGTCCTCTCCTCGCTCGCCCTCTCCCTGCTCTACGTCAGCGCGGGGCTCGCCAACTACACCGGTTTCGCGATACTCGGCGGAGTGATGGTTTCCTTCTGGGGGAATGTCCTCTGGTCCATGGCCAGCCAGTTCAACTGGGACAAGCAGGAGGGGCTGTTCGAAATCTACCTGACCTCCCCCGCGTCGATGCCCGCCATCCTCATCGGCATGTCGCTGGGAGGAATCGCTGCCACTATCCCGTCTGCCGCGATTGTGGTCGTCATGGGATGGGCCCTGTTCCACCCTCCTCTGGCCGCCTCGTGGCTCGCTGTCGCCCTGACATTCGCCCTCACCCTGGCGTCCCTCTACGCACTGGGCATGAGCCTGGCTTCGCTCTACCTTGTGTACGGCCGCGAGGCCGAATCGCTCAACAACGTGCTGCAGGAACCGGTCTCGATGCTTTCGGGCATCTACTTCCCTTCAATCGGCAACTTCTCGCCGTTCCCCTTCGCCCTTCAGGTCGTCGCTTCGCTGATACCGCTCACCATTGGGATGGACGCGCTCCGGAGGACGTTGTTCTTCTCCCAGGGGCTCGATTCCGTCTGGCCGAGCCTGGTCGCGCTCGGGTTGATGGCACTAATCCTGCTCTACGTCTCCACCAAGGCATTGAAGGCGCTGGAGAACAAGGGAAGGAGCGAAGGAACGGTCACGGTGAGGATACGATGACTAGTCTCAGGCCCCTCTTCGTAGCCGCCTGGATGGGGGTTCAGCATGACCTTTCCTGGACAACCCCGAGCGCGGCCCTGCTTCTCAGCACGAGCGCCCCCATCGCTTCGGCGATGACCACCTCCATAATCTACTGGTTCGGCTCCACCACGGCGGGTGCCTTTGACCCCTCCAGGCTGGCGTTCGTGCTCGTCGGCTCCACACTCTACGCGCACATCGCAGCCTACTCGTGGGTGCCGACCCAGGCCATAGCCGAAGGCAAGAACCTCGGCGTCTTCCCTCACATCTACATCACCTCCCGTTCGTCGGCCATCTACCTGGCCGGGAGGGCGCTGTCGTCTTTCATGATATCGACGACAACCTCCATGGCCGCGCTGGCTGTCGCCTACTTCGTCCTCGGCTCTTTCTTCCACACCACGATCCCGCTTGTGGTCAATCTCCCAACCGTCCTGATGCTTGCGTTCGCGCTTCTGGTGAACATCCCCGGGGCGCTCGGACTGGGATACCTGCTCGGTGCTTACTCGCTTTACGCCAGCAAATTCGAATGGGCTCTGCCCGGGTACGTCGCGGGACTTTTGATGGTCTTTTCGGGGGCCCTCTTCTCCCCTTCGATTCTTCCTTGGCCCGTGTCGGTGGCGGCTGCGGCGCTACCCTACACCATGTTCATCAACGCAGGCCGGGACGCGATAATCTACAACGCACCAGTCGCCTACGCGTCAGCGATCTTCTACTGCGCGGTGGGAGGGGTGCTGGCGCTGCTTCTCGGCCTGGCCGTGTTCAGGGCAGCCGAATCCAAGGCCAGAAAGGACGGCGTTATCGACAGACGCCTCGCCTAGCTCAGGGACTTCGCCATGTACGGCCCGACCCTCTCATAGCCGAGCCCTCTGTAGTAGTTGCGCGTACCGACGGCGCTCGTGACCAGCATCCTTGAGATGTCGAAGTCCTCTCTGGCCCGCTTCTCCATCTCTTCCATCAGCGACTTCCCGAGGCCCCTGTGCTGCCAGGCGTTGAGTTGCCTCTGACCCAGCGCGACAGCCCTTCCGTAAACCCTCAGCTCCCGCACGATGGCCGACCCGCGCACCTCGCCGCGGTGCGCATCCTCAGACGGGACCCTCATCCTCACGAAGCCGGCGATCCTGCCTGTCTTCCTGTACTCGTATGAGCAGAATGCCTCGGCGCCGCCTGAGGCCGTGTATGACTCCAGCGACATGGCCAGCTCGTCGTCGATTTCCATTTCCGACGGCTCCCCGAGCGCGACCTCCCTGCATCTTATGCAGCTGCAGCGGAAACCCTTCTGGCGCGCTCTCTCAAGCACCAGCTCTCTGAGATTTCCGTTCTTGACTCCCCCGACGATCTCGTGGGCGGGAATCTCGCGCTGGATTCTCATTATCCTGTGCCAGCGCGGAACGTGTCGCTTCATCTCGCTCAACAGCTCCACCACCTTGTCCACGTCGTAGGGCGAGTAGAGCCCGGCGCGGAACTGTCTCTCCAGGGCCGTGCCTGTGACGACCAGTGTTGGGTAGATTTTCAGCATGTCCGGTTTGAACGACTCGTCGTCGAATAGTCTTCGGAGGTCGGCGAGGTCCTCCTCGGGGTCCGAACCAGGCAAACCGGGCATCATGTGCGCGGTGACCTTGAGGCCTGCGTTACGAGCGACGCGGAACGAATTCGCCACATCGTCGACCGTGTGGCCCCTGTTGCTCAGCTTGAGGGTCGAGTCGTGAAGGCTCTGGACGCCGATTTCCAGTCTGGTGATTCCGTAAGAAAGCATGAGGTCGACGTCTTGGGGCCGGCACCAATCGGGCTTCGTCTCAAGCGTGAGGCCGACGCACCTGCTCGAGGCCAATTCGTTCGTCTGTTGTGCCGCCTCTAGGGAGGCGGAGATGGTGCCGTTGAGCCCGTCGTAGACGCCCTTGACGAAAGGCACTTGGTAGTCGAGCGGAACGGCGATGAAGGTCCCGCCCTCGATTATCGTCTCAACCTTGGCGATTTGGTGGCCGTTGGCTGCGTACTTTGCGAGCGACCTCCGAACCTGCTTGAACGGGTCGAACTCCGTTGCTAATGCGGTGCGCATCCCGGGACTGTCGGGCATGTAGCTCTGGGGCGTCCCATTCCTAGGGCCGCCAGGGCAGAAGACGCAAGTGCCGTGGGGGCACGAAAACGGAGCGGAGAAGGCGGTCACGACGACAATGCCTGACGCGCTCCTCCTCGGATGAACCCTGAGCAGGTCCTGAAATGAAGATCTAGCTTCTTCAGGAATAGCCGAGAGAATCACGGCGTTTGAGACGTACCTGTCGAGGGAGCATTCGCTGGCGATTCGCTTCTTGGCCTTCTCGAGCGCGGCGCGTGAGTTGATTTCTCCCGTGACTACCCCTTTCGCGAGGCGAACTGCAGCCTCAGAAAGCAGCCCTGTTTGCTCGGTCACTGACGCATCCAGTTCTGCCCTGGCTTACGCTTAAGCGTGAAGCGCTTCTCGTAGGTACGGTGATTCCTCACCTTAGGTACAGCGCTGGGCTTTGGTTTTGCTTCCAGTTTTGGAGTTTGTGACCTAACCTTTCCGGCCTTGGTGACTGGAGGCAGTCAGCTCGAAGCTGTACTGCTGACTCCCGTGGGTCGGCATGTTTGTTTTTCGAACCTCCTGAGCGGGCAACTTCCGCGTGTGTAATTTAATCTTTCGCGATGAGACCTGCCACGGAACGCCTCGTCAACCTGGTCAAGTCCGCTCCTTCTGGCACGAAAACGAGGCAGGTCTCATCGAAAAAACCGGACTTCCCATTCAGCGACGCGAGTCGCTCGCGAATTGTTTCATGGCTTGGTTTGTACCGCCGCTCTTGTTCAACTTCCAGGGCAATTAGTCGCTTGCCATCATGAAGTATAGCGTCGGGCGTCCTTTCCTCTTTGACATATTCTGAGAGAATGCAGCACTTCAAACCCTTCTTCCGAAGAGAGTCCACGAGTCTTCTGACGAACTCTTCGTGAATCCTCCGGGACACTGCTCTCTTTCGACGAAGGCTGTGTTCCGGCTAAGGCCCCGTAGGAACTTCGCTTTCTTCCTTGAATTGATTGACATCTCGAGTCTGATTGCCTTCGCCCTCTCTTCTCCAACCCACGATTCCAGAGCATGTCCGCGGTTCGGAGAGACTTGGCCCTTCTTGAACCAGCCAGCATTCGAAACCATGCGTCGCCGACAGGTTTCGCTGTAGCAACCGCGACTACAGAACTTGCGCTTCGGATTATTGAGCCGCTTACCACAAATCAGGCAATTACGAAAGCCAATGCGAAATCATCCTTTTCGCGTAATTAGGCACCAACCGCCGGGGACAAAGAATCCGACCGAACGGATGCGCCGACCTTCCAAGCTACCAGGACGAAGATGACGGAGAGGACGAAAATGCCCGCTTCGAACAGACCTAGATCGAGATTGGCAAACGGCACCAGTGCATCAAGCAGACCCATAGGCAGCGCGTAGGCAAAGTACCTCTTCTTCCCTGAAACAACAGAGTAAACGCACAGCACACCCCAGGCAACGTGGGCCAGCATGGACGAGACTCTTTCAAGGGTGCCAAGGAGGATCGATGGCAGCAAAGCAGCGGGGGGAAGGAAGAGACTCGGCTCCGCTGCGACGAGTTGGGAGTAGGTCGAAGCCGCAGCGCTCGTTCCGCTCGCGAGAAGGAGGTACAGCACACCCAGATTCAGCATCGAAAAGACCCCGAGGAGTACACCGTTCTCCCAGAACGCCAACGACAACCCGTATGGGACAGCGTCTGACGCCTTCAGTCCCCAACGTTTCACAGCATAACGGGCGAGAACATATGCGACCCCCACTTCCAAGAACACCGTCTGCAGGCCGTAGTAGAGGCCCAGACCCAAGGAGATTCGGCCAAACTCAGCCTCGACCAGGCTCAGTGTAGGGATTTGGATGGCGTACTTTCCAGCGATTGCCAAGAAGTAGGCTCCTGCAGAAAGCAGCAATATCATCCCGCGAAAGCTCCTTCTGTACCACCAAGAGACCAGGGCGCCGAGCGATATCGCCAACGCCAGAGTTGGCTGCAGGAGAAGAAGCAGGTCTATGTTCTGCAACCCGCTGCTTAATCAATTCTCGAAGTTTAAACCCTTTAATTGCTCGTAAGCACCGCTGCCCCGAACTCTGTTGGCAATGCCGAAACCAAAGGACAGTGGAGATTCATCAGCCGATGAGTCACGTCGTGCTGGCATTGCTCCGGCCGAAGGGGGTGCGGCTCTGGAAGCAATCAGGCAGAAGGCGATAGCAGCAGCCGAGGAACAGATCCGCGAGGCTTCTTCAAGACCCGACCTTCATCTGGTGCAGGCGATTCAGGCGCTTGACGACACGGACAAGTTCCTGAACGTGACCGCAACGAGAGTCTCAGAATGGTACGGACTCCATTTCCCAGAGTCGCTCCAGCTTGTCTCCGACAACCTCGCCCTGTGCAGGCTGGTCGTCGAGCTCGGAAGGAGGGAGGGGTTCACGGCGGAGAGCCTTGCTGACAAGGGTTTCACCGACAAGAAGGTGGAGGCGCTGGTTACCGCGAGCGAAAGGTCGAAGGGAGGCGTCATCGTCGATTCAGACCTTGGAAGGGTGAGGGCCCTCGCCTCGCTGGCCGTCGAGCTGAGCACAGAGCGGGACAAGCTCAACAGCTATGTTGAGAGTTCGATGAAGCGCATCGCTCCCAACGTCACGGAGGTGGCGGGCGCCACCATAGGCGCGAGGCTGATGGCGAAGGCGGGTGGCTTGGACAGGCTGGCAGTCCTCCCTGCGAGCACGATACAGATCCTCGGGGCGGAAAAGGCGCTCTTCAGGGCGCTGCGGACCGGAGCAAGGCCGCCGAAGCACGGGATCCTCTTCCAGCACCAGGAGGTCCACATGGCCCCGAAGTGGCAGAGGGGGAAGATCGCGCGCACGCTGGCCAACAAAATCGCCATAGCCGCTCGCGTCGACTTCTACAGGGGGACCGCTGACGCGTCCCTGAAGGCGAGCCTCGACAGGAGGCTCGAGCAGATCAAGGAGAAGTACAAGGAACCTCCTGCAGTGACTTCGCGGCCCGCCAAGGAATGGAGAGGACGGGGCCAGGGAAGGCCCGACCGCGGACAGAGGCAAGGCCGCTTCGACCGGAAGAAGAAGTTCAACAGAAGATGACGCGGCTGCGGACGGAAGAGCGGGGAGGGAGGGCCATACTGCTGACCAAGAACCTGGTTCCGGGGACCCGGACCTACGGCGAGGAGCTGCAGATCAAGGACGGCGCCGAGTTCAGGGTCTGGGACCCGTTCAGGAGCAAGCTGGCTGCGGCGATCCTGAAGGGGCTTCCAAAGGACGTGGTCAACGAGGGAGAGAAGATCCTCTACCTCGGCACTTCGACCGGGACGACGCCGTCGCACGTTTCCGACCTGGTGGGGCCAGACGGGCTGGTGATAGGGGTCGAACTGGCACCCCGGGTCGCGCGGGAATTCGTGGAGAACGTGGCCAGAAAGCGCAGCAACGTGCTGCCGTTCGTGGCCGACGCCCGGGACCCGTCAAAGTATTCGCTGATGAAGGTCGACGTGGTCTATTGCGACATAGCCCAGCAGGACCAGACGGAGATTGCCATAGCCAACTGCCGGCAGCTCCTGAAGAGCGGAGGAAGGCTCCTCCTCGTGGTGAAGGCCCGCAGCATCGACGTGGTGAAGGAGCCGAAGGTGGTCTTCAATGAGGAGACCGCGAAGCTGGAGGCTGCCGGCTTCAGGATAGCCTCCGTGATCGAGCTCAGCCCCTTCGACAAGGATCACGCGTTGATCCTCGCCACGAACAGCCGCTAGGGCGGCGCAAGCAGCGTCTGATGGAGACTGTCCAGGGTCTTCCAGCTCTTCCGCACTTGGTCCGGGAGCGGCTCGTCCCGCTTCATCTTCTCGAGGAAGAAGGCCCTTGTGGCAGGGTCGGACGGGTAGCCCGAGCCGAAATCGCCGAGCTTCCGCTTGAGCTTCTCGATGGCCCTGTCCCTTTCCACCTTCGCAATGATGGACGCGGCGGAAACCACGGTGTAGTCCCTGTCCGCCTTGTGAGCTGCGAGGACTCTGCACTTCCGCCTCATGTTCTCAAGGATGATGTCTCTGAAGCGCTTTGGGCTACTGTCGGAGGCGTCAACTATGACCTCGTAAGCGCCGAGCTCGTCGGCAACCTTCGCGAAATAGAGTGCTTCGAGATAGTTGAGCTTCCTGTACTTCTTCCCGGCTCTCACGACTTCGTCGATTTGGCCGGGGTGGATCATGACCGACGCGACTCTGCTGCTCGTGTGCAGAATCTCCTCGTAGAGCGTCTCCCTCAGCCTGGGCGCAAGCGTCTTCGAATCCCGGACGCCGCGCTTCTTTAGGTTCTGCGCCGAGCGCTCGTCCATGGAGACGCCGGCGACGACCAAGGGTCCTATCAGTGGGCCGCGGCCAGCTTCGTCGACCCCTCCAACGAGTCTGACCATCGCGCCTCGACGCCTGCGTTTTGCTTAACTAGATTTCGGGAGCTTGACGGCGGCCATAATCTCGGAGGCGATGCCCTCCACGGCCTGGTCCCGGTTGTTGGCGTCGAGCTCGAGCAGGGTGTCAGCCTTCGACTTCATCTCGGTCAGGAGATCGTCCTCGAGCCGCTCGTGGACCACCGCGAGGATGGGTTTCCCGGAGTCGATGCCCTTGCGCACAGCCCGACGGAAATCTGGGCTGACGAGCTCCATCGGCCCTATTTCGTCTATCACTATCAGCTCGGACCCGTCGACCGCGTCGGCGATTCCCTTGGCACCGACCGAGCCCAGGTCCGCCAGGTTCACGCGGTATTTGCCCACCCGGGGGCCGAGTCTGCGGGTCGTCGAAGCCAGCTCGCCCTGGGTGCCGTTGGTCAGGTCTCGAACTTCGAATCCGACCCGGGTCCCTCTGACCCTCCTCTCGCCGGTGGTGCAGCCGCCGACGATCACCCCCCTGCTCTTGAGCTTCAGCACGACGCGTGAGACGAGGGTGGACTTCCCCACCGCCGGCGGTCCAGTCACCAGCCACATCTTCGCCATTTTCCGGGGTGCCGAGGATGTGGCCATTGAATAACGTACCGCACGCATCAAGAAGGCGCGCGAGGAGCGCGTTGGAGCCCAAGGCCCCCTTGAATTCTTTAATCGGCTGCTTTGGTCTCGACTTCCCGTGAGAATCGCGCAGACCACCGAAGGGCGGACCAGGCTCCTCGTTCCCAGTGCCAGCCTCGAGAAGGCAGAGCCCCCGACAACCCCTGCCTTCTTCAACCCGGCAGCCTCCTTGAACCGGGACGTCTCGGTATCGATCACGCAGGCCTCGAACGGCTCGACTTTCTGTGACGCGCTGGCCGGCATCGGTTCGAGGGGAGTAAGGGTCGCCAACGAGGTCGAAAGGAAGATGAACGTCACCCTGGTTGACTTCAATCCCCCCTCGCTGCGGCTAGCGAGGAGGAACGCGCTGCTGAACGGCGTCGGGAGGCGATGCAAGATAGTCAAGGAGGAAGCGAATTCCTTCCTCTACTCGAGGTTCAGGCGAAGCGAGAAGTTCGATTTCGTTGACATCGACCCGTTCGGAACGCCTGCGCCGTTTCTCCAGGCCGGTCTGAACGCCGTCTCCGACGGGGGAATCCTCTCATTCACCGCGACCGACACAGCAGTCTTGTGCGGCGTCTACCCGAAGGTCTCGCTCCGAAGATATGGGTCGTGCACTGTGAACAATTCGTTCCACCACGAGACGGCGGTCAGGGTCCTCCTGGGCTGGTGCCAGAGAGTCGCAGGGGCAATAGACATCGGAGTCGCCCCCCTCGCAGCCCACGTCACCAGACACTACGTCAGGGTCTACGTGGTTGCGCACGTCGGCGCCACGAAAGCGGACGAGTCGATGAGACACCAGGGCTACATCATGGAGTGCAACGGCTGCGGCCATCTGTGGACGAATCCGGAACCGACCACCGGGTGCGGGCTGTGCGGGAAGAAGGCGAGACGAGCCGGCCCGCTCTGGGTGGGAGGGGTTGCGGACGAAGCGTTTGTGAAGAAAGCGTCCGCGATAGCGGAAGACAGGGGGTTCGCGGCTGCAGCCAAGACGCTGGCGTCCCTGATTGGAATCGACGCCTTTCCGCCCTACAGCTTCAGCCTCGAGAGAATCTGCTCTTCGCTCAAGGTCGCCAGCATCTCCCCGGAGAAGGTGGTCCACGCCCTCCGCGCGAGCGGATTCCGTTGCACGCGTCAGCCTTTCGAGAAGACAGGTCTGAAGTCCGACTGCAGCATGGCCGACATGGTGGCTGCCGTGAAGGCGTCGACGGTCTAGGGCTGCGGCCGTTCGGCGCTGCTGACTCCTTTCCAGCCCTCGCAGTAGTAGTACAGCTCGGAGCTCTGGCTTCTGCTGGCCTTGGGCTTCACCACCCTTACTATTCGGAACCTCTTGCCCATTTCGCTCCGTGCCTCCTGGGACCTTTCGCCCTCGAAGAGCTTGAAGAAGCTAGGGCCTCCCCGCTTGAGCAGATCTTCGCACAGGGACATCACCCGGAGGGTCAGGTCCACCTGCCTGATGTGGTCGAGCTCCCACACCCCTGAAACGGTCGGGGAAAGGTCTGAGAGTACCACGTCTGCCCTTTGTCCGAGAATCGTGGTCACCTTGCCCGCCACGCTCTTGTCGTTGACGTCCATGGCGAGAGTCTTCACGTTCTTGTCCTTCAGGTGGACGTCGTGCAGGTCGACGCCGACCACCAAGCCCTCCGGCCCGACCAGCTCTGCGCAGACCTGCATCCAGCCGCCCGGCGCGGCCCCGAAGTCCACGACCCTGTCACCTTCCCGTATGAAGCCGTACTTCTCGTTGGCTTCGATCAGCTTGAAGGCCGCCCTGCTCTTGTACCCATGCTCCTTCGCCAGCCTCCTGTAGAGGTCCTTCCTGGCCTCGTGGAGCCTCATCTCTTGGATAGCTCTGGCGGGTTGAATCGTTCAGGCAGCAGGTCGGCCGCCGTGGTGTCCGCCGAGAAGCCGTCTAGACCCCTTCTCAGCACCTTCATCCTCGGATTGAACTCCACCATGACCTGGCGGCAGGCGCCGCAGGGCTTCGTGAAGTCCTCCGACTTGCCGACGACCGCTATGGCCACAATGTCTCTGTGCCCTTCGGAGACCGCCTTGAAGATGGCGGCCCTCTCGGCGCAGCAGGAGAGGCCGTAGGACGCGTTTTCGATGTTGCTTCCGGCGTAGACCCTCCCCTTGGAAGTCAGCACTGCGGCACCGATTCTGACCCCTGAGTACGGCGAATACGCGCTCTTCCTGGCAGCCTTTGCGTGCTCGACGACTTCGTTCAGGTGCTTGCCGGTTGGCATTGTGATTACCTAAGGAGCGTGAATCGCCCTGGCTTCAATGCTCGAGTCGCCGAGGCGCTTCATCTCGTCAGTCGCCCAAGGCCCGATCCACGGGCAGATGTACGGGCTGATCTCTCCGTCGATGGAGCACTTCGGCTCGTACTGGCAGACGACGCAGGGCGCCTTCTCGATGGACGCCATGTCGGTTGGGAACCTGAGCGGCGTGAGCTTGTATGTCCAGCGGCCCTCCTCCAGTACCTTCACCCGACCTATGAGCCCCCGCCTTTCGAGCCGAATCGCGAGTCTCGAGCCGTCCCTGCTTGTCAGTCCCAGCTCCTTCCAGATCTCGCTCTGGAGGACCCCGTCCTTTCCTCTCTCCACCACAAGTTTGTAGACGCGTGACGTCAGGTCGACCAGCTCTTCCTCGGTCCTTTCCACGGGCTGGGGCTGGGCCCTCGGCTTCCGCGGCTCTCTCTTGGCCGGCTTTTCCTTCTCCTCCTTCTTCGGCGCCTTCGCGGGCGCAGCCTTCGCCTTTGGCTTCGCCTTTGGTTTCTCCTTTGGCATCATTGACCGAACTCTTGGCGGATGACGTAGTTGTCCAGAATCTCCCTGCACCTGTTGCGGACCGTGACTTCGGTCACCTCGGCGAACTCGGCCACCTCCCTCTGAGGAAGGTGCTCGCCGACCATCACCGAAGAGAGATAGACGTACGCGGCGGCCAGCCCGGCGGGCGCTTTGCCGCTCGAAATCTTAGAGTCGTTGGTCTGCCGCGAGAGGTTTAGGGCGAGGCGCTCGACCCGGGGGTCGATCTTGGCCATGTTGACGAGCTTCGAGATGTACTTCTCTACCGACGGAGGGGGAACGTACTCCTTCTCCACCTCCTTCAGCACCAGTCTGAAGTAGCGGGCCACCGAGCCCTTCTCCATGTTGGCGGCCCTGGCGACCTCCTTCAGTGTGCGTGATACGCCGCACTTCCTGCACGCGAGATAGACCGTGGCCGCAGTCATGCCGATGATGGACTTGCTCTTGGCCACCTTCATCTTTGCCGAGGTCCTGTAGATCTGGGCGGCGGTCTCTGCCACGTTCTGGGGAAGCTTCAGGGCTGCACAGAGCTCGCTTATCTTGGAAAGGACGTTGGAGAGGCCCCTCTCTTCGCTGTTCACTGTGCGCGTCCTGCTCTGCCACTTGCGCATCTTCTCCACCGTGGCTCTCATGGCGGGATCGAGGTACTTCCCGTGCGAGTCCCTGTTTGTGCGCGATATGTCGGTCGAGAGGCCCATGTCATGCAGCGAGAGCGTGGTGGGCGAGCCCACCCTCACCCTCTTGTTCTTCTCTTCCAGATCCATTGCCTTCCATTCGGGGCCTTCGTCGGCAGGCGCGCTGCTGACGTAGCCGCAGGCCGGGCAGACCTGCTCGCCCTTGTCAAGGTCGCCGATTAGCTTGTTGCCGCAGACCGGGCAGGATGTGAGGAAGGCGTCGTCGTTCCGGGTGTTCCAGAGGCTCAACGAATCATCCCTCCAGAAAAGCGGGGTCGCCGCTCTTCCCAAGCCTGCTCGTCGAGAGTGACAGTGAAGCGTAGGGTGCCCGGACCGGTCCGATCAGTTCGACGACTTTGCCGAGCCTTTTCCCCTGACCGTCGAGAAGAGTCGCGCCCGTCTTGATTTCCCTCGAGAGACGGACGACGAGCCGTCCGCTCTTAGCCCTGTGAAGAATGACCCCTATCTGCAGCAAGAGTGCAAAAACCCGAATCCCCGGCCTTTAAACGTTCCCAGACTATCGCGACTTCTGGGGCTGCTGCGATTGCTGCTTGGTCTGGGCACGCCCTCGAACCACCGTCAGCTCTTTTGCTATCCTGGCGAGTAGCGCCTGTTTCGGCTTGACCTTCTTGACAGAGACGTAACCGGAATCCGGGCGGCCGTTTCTGGGAAAAGACGCGGGCTGGGCGCTCGGTTGGAGGTTGAGGCGCCTGCAGGCCTCGGTCAGCTCCTCCAGCTTCGGGGCGCGCGTCGCTGCGCTCATCGGGACGCGCCTCCCCTGGTTGCGCTTCAGCTCAGAGTTGAAGTAGTCCAGCCACACCACGTATCGTTCGTAGTCTTTCATTATCGCTTCGTCAGGACCGCGTTTACGACGCCGTCGTCGCTCGGCCTGGACGTCACCTTCGCCTCGCCGGCTTCGGTATCGATGATGGCGCCCTTTGTGATCACGCCGCGCCTCTCATAGTCCCTCTTCGCCGGGCTGTGTTTGACGCTGAGAATCTTGACCTTGGTCACCTTCCCGGAAGCGCCCGCCACGTTGGCCGTGTCTGCGGTGACGATCCCGGCTCTGGGACTGCCTCCCCTTGTGCGGAAGGTCCTGCGGGCCGTGGGTCCGACGACCGGCTCCAGGGCGTATCCGTCCCTCTCGTAGGCCCTTCTGCCCCTGCTGGGGTGGGACATTCCTCCGGTCAGCTTCCTCTTTTTCATGTTCTCGATGGACCTAGCCATGTCTCAGCACTTTTGGCTCCGCCCTCCTCGTCTCGATGTTAAGGGTTTTGCTGGTGCTAGCGCAGCGTCAGCTTCCTGGTCTCCAGCTGCTTCTTCATGGCGGAGATGTCGACGCTGAGCCCGAAGTAGTCGGCGAACCTTGGTGTGGTCCTGAAGGCGCGGCTTCTTCCCTGCCTCTCCCAGACGAGGAAGCCGACGTCCTGGAGCTCGTGCAGGTGCTCGTAGACCGAGGAGGACCTCTTCTGGACGAGCTCGCTCGAAGTGATGGGCTGGAAGTAGGCGATGAACGACAGCGTCCTGAGGGCCGCCTTGGAGAGGAGCGGCCTCGTGGCGAACTTCCTGGCCACCTGGGTGTAGTCGGCCTTCAGCTGCATCGCGAATCGCGGCCCGGGGTACTCCACCACCTCCACTGCGTGCATCGAGGAGTTGACGACCTTGGCTAGGTCCCTGGCCATGGTGACCGCCTTCCTCGCAGAGACCGTGCCCGCCGCCTTGGCCAGCTGCTCTGCGTCCAGGGGCCTTCCGGACGAGTAGAGGGCCGCCTCGACCTTGGCCACCATGTCCTTGGACTGCTTCTCCTCCTGGGCCTCTTGGGCTTCCTGGGCTTCGGGGATGGCCTGGCTCGCTTGGATTTCACTCAAGCTGCCCCACCGAGACCACGAGCATGTCCGCATCGTTCTCCTCCTGCTCGATGACGACCTCGCCGTTGTGTGCGGCGAAGAGGAGCAGGATGAAGATGCGCGCCGCGTCGATGGGCTTCAGTCCCTTAATGAGCTCCGTTAGCATGACCCTGCCCGAGTCCTTCAGCCTCTCGACGAGAATCTTCCTGAACTCCGCGCGCAACGTTTCGAGCGAAACGACGTAGTCCTCGATGTTGGGGGGAGCCAGTTCCTCCATGGGCAGCAGGTTCTGCTCCGCTCCCCTGTCGCGGTCGAGGACCACCTGCTGCAGTATGTAGGTCAGCTCCTCGAAGAGCTCGTCTATGTTGGTAGAATAGACCTCGTACCTGAAGGGCATGATTATCATCGAGGGCGGCTCGGAGATGTCCGCCATCTTCCTCTGGGCCCTCAGTTTCTCGAACAGGAAGAGGGTCTCCACCTTCATCCTGTATATCTCCGCGGAGGTGAGCGCCGCCGTGCCTGCCGCCCGCATGTCGATGAGTTCTGACTTCGATATGGCCTGGAGGAAGAGCTCCAGGAGCTCTGACAGGTTGACTGTCCACGGGCTCTTCCTGTTGACAAGCGTGGGGTCGATCAGCAGGTTGAGGGGCGGCCTTGAGAGCGGAGACCTGTCAACCAACCTTTGCTGGCACCTCCGCCGGCTTGTAGTGGACTATCCTCGAGATCCCGCCAGCCGAGTAGACACCGTAGGTCATCGTGCTGTGGGCGACGAAGACGTCCCTCAGCGACATGGCCACGATCTGGGCGGAGTTTGACCTCTCCCTCAGGTACCCCGCGAGGTTCTCTGAGTTCACAGCGTCGAGTGGCGAGTCCACCTCGTCGAACAGGTAGAAGGGTTGCGGCTGAATCCCCTGCATGGCGAGTATGAGTGAGACGCCGGAAACCGCCTTCTCGCCTCCGCTGAGCGACAGCGACTCCCACGGGGGCTTTGTTCCGAACCTCGCCATCAGTCTCAGTCCTCCGCTGAATATGTCCTCCTCGTTTTCGAGCTCCAACCATGCCTCTCCTCCGGTGAGCCGTTGGAAGATTGTGCTGAACTCCGACCTGATCTTCTCGAACGCGTCCATGAACACCTTCTTCTTCTCCGAGTCCACGCTCTCTATGAACTGGATGATCGAGAACTTCTCCTTCTCCAGCTCGTTGTGCCTGGTTGACAGGTTCTTGTAGCCCAGGTACATGTCTGCGTACTGTCTGTCCGCGGCTTTGTTCACGGCGGAGGAGACTTCGCCGAACTCTCCCCGCAGGTCCGCGAGAAGCTTGTCCGCGCCGTCAAACACCTCCGGCTCCTGGTTGTAGCCGAGCATGCGCAGGCTTCCGGCCGCCTCCTCGAGCTTCTCCTGGGTAACCTCAATCTGCGAAGTGATTCCGAAGAGCTCCTTCTGCCGCTCGACCGCCGAGCGGGAGATCGACTCCCTCTCTTCCCTCAGCCTCCTGATCTTCACGTCGTACTCGTCCAAGACGGGCTGGCTGTTCTTCGAGGACTCCATCAGCTTGTTGTACTGGGACTCGAGATTGCTCTTGTCCTCTTCGAGCTCTTTGATCTTCTTCGGAGCTTCTCGGGCCCACTTCTTGTTGCGCTCCAAGTCCTCCTGGGCAGCGGCGAGGTCCTGCTCGTTCACTGCGAGCCTGGGCTGCAGCTCGGTCTCCAGCCTCGCCTTCTCGACGGAGAGCTTCATGCTGGCCCCCGACATGCGGTTCCTCAGTTCGTCGATCTCGGTGGAGAGGGACTTCGTCTCGGTGTCTATCTCTGCGAGCATCGGTTCGAGGCCGAGCGCGTGCACTTCCTCGATCATGGCCTGGAGAGAGCCCGCGCCCTTCGCGAGCGCCTCCTTCTTCTCCGAGTAGAGCTTCAGCTTGGCCTCGTCCCTCTCGACCTCCTTCATCTTCTTCTCAAACTGGGTCGTCAGGTTCCTGTGAATGCCCCGGTATCTCGCGGCCATCGCGTTGTACGACGTGGATTCGGCCTTCAGGGATGTCACGTCGACGACCCTGCGGAGCCTTTCCTTGGTGAGGGTCCTGGACTCTGACTCTATGCTCTGGAGCTCCGTGCGCCTCCTGGAAATCGCTGACTTTAGCGCTCCGACCGCGTCCTCGATCTCGCTGACGCCCTCGATGTTCTCCAGCCCCTCCATCAGGTTGACCAGCGTCTCTCTGTGGCCGAAGATGAACGCCCGTCCTCCCTGCTCGAAGACGTCGCCCTCGAAGGTGACAGCCTTGATGCCCTCCGAAGCGACCATGTAGCCGACCGCCTCGTTCTCCACGAGGACCGTGTCCCCAGCCAGGAAGTTGGCGAGGCTCTGGAACTCCTTGTCGCACTTCAGCGTTGCAGATAGAGGGCCGACGATCCCTGCGGAAGCTTCAATCTTGACGGATGCGCTTCCTTCCACTTCGCTTAGGGGAATGACCGAGTACGACTTCGCCTTCAAGGACTTCGCGGCTTTGATCAAGTGCGTCATCGACCTCAGGTCCTCGACGACGAAGGCGTCGAGCCATCTCCCCATCACTGCGTTGACCGCCTTCACGTGACTCTGCGGGAACTTGACCAGCTGTCCAAGTCTGCCGACGTATCCCGGGACTCCGCCCGTGTTGCAGACTTCCTGCAGCTTGAGCTGGTCCTTTCTTTCTCCTGCAAGGCTTTCTGAGATCTTCCTGTACGCTTCTTCTTTCGCGACCTCGACCGTCGCCTTTTCCAGGATCCTCGACGCGGCCTCTATCGACTCGATCAGTTGTTCTTTCTTCTCTTCTCTCTTCGTGAGGTCTTCGTCGATCGAGCCGAGCTGCTTGGTCGAGCCTTCGTGCAATTCCATGAGCTCCCTCGTCTTCGCCTCGAAGTTCTCGAGCATCGCGGTGTAATCGTCCAGCCCCGTCTTCTTCGTCTCCAGGTCCTTCTTGTTCGCGTCGAGCGTGTAGCTCGTCGAAGTAATCTTGAGTTCGATTTCTTTTTGCTCCTCGGCCACGTTGGCCAGCTTGACCTGGGCCCTCGACGCGTTCTTGGTCTTCTTTTCGATTGTTCGCCTGAGTTCTTCGCCCGCCTTGAAGTACTCTTTCAGCCTCAGCGTGATCTCGTCCTGTTTCTCCTCCAGCCTTCTCACCTGATCCGTGAGCTGCCTGATCGCAGACTCGCTGGCGCTCGCTTCCCTCCGCACGGTCGCCACCGCCTCCTTCATGTTGGGGACTGTGGATTCTTCGAGCTCGTGAACCGTTGCCTCGGCTTTCTGCAGGTCGTCTCGGAAGCCGTCGATCTCGACGTTGAGGCCACGCAGGTGGTCGCCAATCTCGAGGTGACTGGAGCCTCCACCCTGGACGACATCTGCGATGAACTTGTTCTTCTGCTGCTCCATGTCGGTGACGCGTGCCTCGTAGTCAGCGTGCCGCTGGTTGAGCTCGGCGACCTTGGCGTTGACCTGCTGTTCCTGGACCTTCAACGACGATATGCGCTCCTGCAGGTCGCGGATCTTGCGGGATGTCTGAACGGCTTCCAGCCAGTTGATCTGGTCGGCCAGGAGGGTGTGCCTGATGAGGTCGTTCCGCTGCGCGTCGAGCGACTCTAGGACCGACCTCTGTTCGTCGATTCTGGCCATGGCGACCTCGATTTTTTGGTCGGCCGCGTTAAGCGTCCTCAATGCCTCAGATTTCTTCTCGTCGAATTTTGATATGCCAACGACGCCCTCTATCATCTTCCTCTTCTCGTCGGGGGTCATTTCGGCCACTCCTGACGAGGCTCCCTGGAGGACCATGTTCAGCCCCCCGGGGGAGAGTCCAGCCAAGTCCAGAATCTCCGAGAGGTTGCCCCTCGTGGTCTTCTTCCCGTTGAGGTAGTAGGCGTTCTCTCCGTCGTCCCTCAACTCCCTTGTGACAGTGACGGTCTCTGCGTCCACAGGTATGGCTCGGTCGGAGTTGTCGAACTGAAGGGTGACGCGACACTCTTTCGGTTTCTGCGAATCGGGGGACTCGTCCTTCTTTGGTTCGTAGATGAGGCCGCTCATCTTTCCGTTGGCCGCTCTGAGGTTCCTGGGCGAGTTTTCGCCGAGGGCGAAAAGAATCGCGTCGCCTATGTTCGACTTGCCGCTGCCGTTGGGGCCTGTGACTACGGTAAAGCCCCTCTCGAAGTTGACGACAGTGGATTTCGGACCCGCCGACTTGAAGCCCCTCATCTCTAGTCGACGGATGTACGCCAATGCGCAGTATCCTCTTCGATTGGACAGACCCCCAACCAATATAAGCGCTTGGTTGCCGACATTGACAGATTGGCAATTTTCCGTGACAGGCGTCGGAGACTGCTTGGAGCTGCAAATGGGAGCAGAGTCGTGGCCGCAACCCCGGCCAACGTTTTCTGGCTCACGGATTTCTGGGGCGGAGGGATGGCGATCGTCTTCGAAGACAGGACCATGATATTCACCAGCCCGCTGGAGGCGGACAGGGCGGAGAAGCTGGGAAACGAGGCCGAAGTGGTGACGGCGAAGACCTGGGCGGAAGTCCCGGTCGCGGTGATGAAAAAGCTCGGAAATGCCCAGGTGATGATAGATGATGACATGGCGTTCAGGGAGAGACGGGGCGTTCAGTGCAAGCCGGAGGCCTTCTTGCAGGCGCGGAGCGTCAAGGACGAGGTCGAGGTGGGCAGGATCAAGCGCGCATCGGCCGTCCAGGACCGAATCTTCAGGGCCTTCGAAAGGGAGATACGACCGGGCAGGAGCGAGCGTGAAATAGCCTCGGAGGCGATGAAAATCGCCATTTCCAGCGGGCTTACACCGTCAGGCTCGGACTCGGCGCTCAGCCCCATTATAGTCGCCTCCGGGCCTAACGGAGCCCTCCCTCATGGGGAGCTGACCGGAAGGCGCATAAAGCGTGGGGACTTGGTGGTGGCGGACATCTTCTTTCGTTCCGAAGGATACAACTCGGATGAAACGAGGACGTTTTCAGTGGGAACTGCCTCAGCGGAGGTGAAGGGGCGTTACAGGGCGGTGCTTGAGGCCCAGGAGGACGCCCTGGGGGCCATGAGACCTGGGGCCGGGTGCAGCGAGGTGAACGAGGCGGCCGTGGCCGCCCTGCGCAGGCGCGGCGTTGAAAGGTATCTCAACCACAGCATCGGGCATGGCGTTGGAA
>CAZENV010000022.1:0-14919 GCA_964513805.1 uncultured Nitrosopumilales archaeon | reverse complement strand
CCCCCGCCGCGAGGCTTGGGCACCGCTTCAACCCCGCGACGAGCAACTGGGCGTGCGCGTCTGAACTCGAGAATGGACCCCGGGTGCCACTCCAGGGAGCCTGCGCCCTCCGGCGGACCAACTCGCCGGCCTCTGATCGGAGGCGCGGCACCTGTCGTCGAGCGTTCTCCAGAAGCGGGTTTTCGAACTTCTATATCCAAGAGCCGGGATACCCGCCACGGATGGAGGCGGGCCATGACTCCGTTGTTCAGCTTCTCGGGCCGGTGCTGGACACGTACATGGACAGCGCCATCGGCCTAGTCGGCTGTCGGGCCTCCGGGCTCGCAAGGCCCTCATGCGAGTACGACGTCGTCCTCATCGGCACTGAGCGCCTCCGGCCGAACTCAATCAAGGTGGGCTCCGAGTTCTTCGACCTTCTCTTCCTGACCGAGGAGGAGGCGGTCAAGCCGCCCACAGCCGAACTTGCCATCGCTCTTTCATCTGCCAAACCGGTCCGCGACACCACTCTCGTCCTCTCCTCATGCTCGACCGCAGCACGTGATTCGTTCGCCCAAAGCTGCCAGCGGAGCGCAGACGAACGCCTGGCGTCGTCCCTCAAAGCGATGGGAAGGGCGGAGGAGGCCGTCTCCAAGGACGCCTTCGCAGACGCGGACTTCTGGCTGGCTTCTGCGGGATACGATTTCGCCTACGCCTGGCTGACCGCTGCCAAGACGATTCCGTCTCCCAGTCACCTCCTTTCGCAGCTGAGGCAGCACTCGCACGGACACCCTGGCATGTTCGAAGCATTCTCCGGCTCCGTTGGCCTGAAGGGAGCCAGCCGCCAGTCCTGCGAAGAGAGGCTCGACTCCCTCGGAGTGATCTACGACCTGAAGGAGGCTTCGAGCCCCGGGCGTGACACCCCCTCGCCGGAATCGGTAAGGACCTCCTACGAACTCCTCCGCGTCAAGTCCATGGCGACGCAGCACGCCTCTCAGCCAGCTGATTCGTACTGCTTCCTAGGCCTGGAGATGGTCAGGTCTCTGCCGCAGGTCCTCAGGAATCGCCTTGGGAGGAAGGAGGGCCCGGACGTCGTCAGCTCTCTCACGGGCGGAGAAGCCGGTCTGCTGGCCCCGTCGGTGGTCAAGACGCTGGGCATAGGAAGGCCGCCCGACGCCGTCAGGAAAGGACTCGAAGCGCTGCGGGCTCAGGTCTCTGCGCTCGTCCGCAACGGCTGACCGGCCGCTGTAAGGCAGCCGGGACTTTGGTCATCCAGGATGCAAAAGGATTAGAACCAAGGCCGGGCCGAAGCGGCCATGAAGACCGACGAGGTGGCGCTGAATGTGCCCGAAGGTTTTCAGCTGATTCTTGGACAGTCGCACTTCATAAAGTCGGTGGAAGACCTCTTCGAGACTCTCTCCAGCTCCATGCCCGGGATCAAGTTCGGGGTCGCCTTCTGCGAGGCCTCCGGGAAGGCCCTGGTCCGCTTCGACGGGACGGACGCAGAGTGCGTGGACCTCGCGAAGGACTTCGCCGTCAGGGTCGGCGCCGGGCACTCCTTCGTGGTCCTGCTGAAGGGAGCCTTCCCGATCAACGTCCTGAACAGGCTGAAGAGTGTGGAGGAGGTCGTCGGACTGCATTGCGCGACATCCAACGACGTGACGGTCTTGGTTGCCGAGGCAGGCGGAGGGAGAGGCGTGCTGGGGGTCGTCGACGGAGTCAAGCCGAAGGGCTTGGAACTTCCAGAAGACAAGCGCGAGAGACACGAGTTCTTGAGGAAGGTGGGCTACAAACGGTAGGTGGCCTCCGAACGCATAAATAACGTGCTTCGGGCAATTCGGAAAACTTGAACCTGCCAAAAGTCATCGCCGGAACCGCCCTGCTCGTGTTGGCCGCGTTCTGGGCCGTCCTGCTGCTGGACATGCTGACGACGATCGGCTACTTCGTGGTCCTCGTTTCTCCCTTCTTCGTCCTGCTCGCAGTCGGTTCCTACGGCGTCGTCGAGGGGCTGGCGGGCGGTTTCGGCCGGTCCAAGGGAGGCTCCATCAGGGGCGGAGGAAGGGTCGATGCACTTGCGATGACCGTACTGAGGATGGTCTCCCAGGGAAAGACCAAGCAGGAGATCGCGGCTGCGACCGCCGTCTCCCTCGTCGTGATCGAGAAGAAGATGGACGCGCTGTCAAGGGCGGGATTCCTTTTCGACAACGCCCTCAGCGAGAAAGGGTACGACGCGGTCAAGGATTCCGCGTAGCTTCGCCGGCCGTGCCTCCAGAATTCACTTTTCAGACGGTATGAGGTTAATCATACCATATCAGTTTCACTAATCCCCAATGTCCGATAATGAAATTCTATCACATAGGCTTAATTCCATCCGCGCTGATATGCGCTCCAGATGAGCAGCGAAGCCTACCCGAGCTCCCAGACGAAGCACGAGGACACGTGCTGGCTCTGCGGGAGGATGCTGAAAGCGGGCTACTACTTCGTCTGCCACGTGTGCGGGGCCACCTACTGCTACTCCCACATGCCAGAGAAATGCCCCCACGCGGGGCGCAGGCAGACGCAGCCTCTGGGATTGGTCTCCCCGAAAGCCTAATTGAAGTCCCGCTCCTGCAGGAGCCGTTGAGAATCTACCTCTCCGTCCCGATGATCGCCAACAGAGCTCCCACTGTCGCGCTCGCCATGGCGAGGGCCATCGGCGACGCAGGCCACACCGTGACGTCTCCCTGGGTCTTGGGCCCCGTCGAGGCCCACAACCCCGGCGTTCTGAACATATTCAGCCGGGACATGCGCGGGGCCGAGGAAAGCGACGCCATAGTGGCGGACGTTTCCAGCCCGAGCACCGGCGTCGGCATGGAGCTGATGGCAGCCTACAAGGCGCGCAGGAAGATAATAGTGGTCGCCAGGGAAGGAAGCACGATTTCCCGCATGCTCCTGCACATGGACGGCAAGGAGAGCATAGGCTTCCGAGACGAGCAGGACCTGTACGCGAAGCTCTTCCGGCTGCTGGCCCCTGCGTCGCCTGAACGGACGGCTGCAAACCAGAAATAACTCGGGAAGGCACCCAGGACCATGAAGCGTGAAGTCAGATCGTCGGGAGCGCCCACCCCTGTCGGCCCCTACTCCCAGGCTGTCGAGGAGTCGGGCACCGTGTTCTGCTCCGGACAGATCGGCCTCAACCAGGCCACGGGGAATCTCGAGGACTCGGTAGCGGGGCAGACGAGACGGGCGCTCGAGAACCTGGAGGCAGTGCTGAAGGCGGAGGGGCTCGGCCTCGAGGACGTCGTCAAGACCACGGTCTTCCTGGCAGACATGGGCCTCTACGTCCAGATGAACGACGAGTATTCGAAGCACTTCCGGGCGCCGTTCCCCGCGAGGACGACCGTCCAGGCGTCGCCGCCAAGGGGAGCCCTGGTCGAGATAGACGCCATAGCCAGAAAGCGGTCAGCGTAGCGACCAGGACTCTGGGTGCCGCCCAAGTGAGGTTCTGCAGTGAAGCGACATGGTGCTTGAATACAAAT
Organism: uncultured Nitrosopumilales archaeon; assembly: GCA_964513805.1. Classification (GTDB taxonomy): domain Archaea; phylum Thermoproteota; class Nitrososphaeria; order Nitrososphaerales; family Gagatemarchaeaceae; genus DASPPF01. The sequence goes on along the minus strand of CAZENV010000022.1, from coordinate 11,425 downwards.
GCGGTGTCCGTTACCTACTCCCCAACGGAAGGATCGACCCGGAATGGAGCCACAAGCACTATCTCGCTCACAGGGAGCACGCAGGGGAACGGACGCATGCGTATCACCTGGCCAACAAAGAGAAGCTGCTCGCTTCGAGTCGTGAGTGGCATTCGTCGCACAGGGTCAGAGATTCGAAGCGGCAACGCAAACGCTCCCTTGAGATTAAGAGGCGGGCTGTTCTCAAGACCGACGGGAAGACTATGTGCGCGGCTGACGGGTGCGGGTGCAACGACTTCATTCTGCAAGCCAACTACGTTTCCGGAGGTCACACAAGGCCAAGCGACAAGGGAATGCCGCCTACCGGAGGTTTGCCGCCTTACCACGAGATAACCAGCGGCCGCGCAGATGCCAAATTGTTCGATTTCCTACACCCACCCCACAACGCTGTTGACCACTTGGAAAGAATCCGCGACAAATTCGTGAAACGTCGGATGAACTAACTCCGAAGAATGATTGATTTTCTGTACGGTCCGCGCTTCCGCCTGCGTGCCTTCTTCCTCTGCTCGGACTTTCTTACCAGGCCGTTCTCTGCTTCAGTCATTTCTTCGCCTTGGAGTAGGCCACTATGCTTACCATGCCCGCCACGCGGAACGCGAACTCCTTGAAGGCGGCGGACTCGGGAGAGTCCGGTTTTGCGGCCACAACCGGGGCGCCGAGATCCGACTGTTCCCTTACAGACGCGTTGAGTGGGATCTCTCCGAGGAAGTCCACGCCGAGTTGGTCCGCCATTCGCCTGCCGCCTCCGCTGGAGAAGACGTATGTTTTTTCTTGGCAATGAGGGCAGATGAAGTGGCTCATGTTTTCCACGACGCCTAGAATCGGAACGTTCAGTCTTCGGAACATGGCCAACGACTTCGCAGCTATGTTGAGGGCGGCCTCCTGCGGGGTGGTGACGATTATGACCCCGCCGAGCGGAACAGTCTGAGCCAGAGTCAGTGAGGCGTCGCCGGTGTTGTGGACAATGATGCAATTGGCGATGAAGTTCTGGTGTTCATCGACCTGCAAGTCGTAGGTCTCCATCTCGCCTAGGGGTTCGATCGACCTTATCCTAGCCAATTTGAATTTGGCATAATCAGGCTTCAGCGACATGTCGAACTCGAATTGGGTGCTCGGCCCGATGAACCTCCCATTTGAAAGGCGATTCCCTTTCCTGGTCCTCGACCGGACATTCGTGGCGCGGAATCCACTGATGAGGCAGAGTTCGTGAAGTCGGTCTACAAGTTCTCCGTTTGTGCTGGCGAAAGCCACGGTGTCTTGAACCATCTTGACCACCCTTTCGACACCGGAAGCGCTCTGTAGGGCTTTTTCCACTTCTCGGTGTCTTATGTGACCGTCTGCTTCGGCGTATCCCATGATGAATGACCTCCTCTGTTCAAGGGGGAGCGAAAAGACCCAATCAGGCACAGTTTTCTCTCTTGCCCGGTGAACCAGGTCCAGTGCCATCAGGAGCTCAACAAGAGGCGCCGAACTGACGGCAAATTTCTGGCCATCATTGTCCCCGAAAGTAGAGACTTGGAATACCTTTCGATAGAGAGACTCGTGCTCCCCTCTGAACTTTGAGCCAATTGGTTCGCAAATTCTCAGCTCGGCCTGTTTCCGACGACCTTTGACATTCTTCACAAACCCCTCCCCTATGAAATGACCGACAAGCCGCATGAAGTCGTTTGTTGCGACTGCCGGTAATGTAATGAACTTGGGATCGTGATTGATTCGAGGAAGACTCATCGGGATACCCCCCTCAATACAGTTCACTACGTGAATCCTGTTTCCAGGGCGCAATTGGTCGAGCCGACGCCAAACCTTCCTTTGAGACCGCTCATACTTGAGAAAGGGATGGTTGGCGCTCGCGGTTATGGTCCTGTTTGGAGTAATCAGTCTGTAAACCCGCTGTTTTCCTTGAGGGATGACGCCAAGGACTCTGCGGGGAACAAGTCCCTGGCCGTCGAAGCTCAAGACGAAATCCCCGGGCTTGAGAGACTCTATTGGCTTGGGGGCGTTGTTGGCTGTCGTCACCATAGTGCCTGCCGGAAGGCAGCCTGGAGGAAGGTCAATCACCAAATAGTCCAGTTCACCCCAATCCACCTGGGTCAGGAGCTGCCGGACTGCGCCCGCGACCAACGGGCCCCTCCAGATCAGCGGCGTCTCATCCTTGTAGAAGAAGCCGAGCGAGGCTACTCTGACGCCGAATGCGACGGCGGGCTCGATCTTGCCGTCCTTCACGGCCACGTCTGAGACTATCCCCATCATGTGGGGGACGGTTGGCCCATAGACATCGGCGTCCAGGATTCCCACTTGGGCCCCGGAGGAAGCCAACGCGACAGCCAGGTTGACTGCCATTGTCGACTTGCCAACGCCGCCCTTCCCGCTAGCCACTGCGATTACGTTCTTGACTCCCCGCAGGACTTCGGCTTGACCGTACTCCCTGGTTGCGAATATCTTTGAAGATGTCGTCATCGCGACCTCCTTCACGCCGGGCAATCTGGCGACCTCTTCCTTTGCACTCTGTTCTATTCTGCTGCGGAGCGGGCAAGCCGGTGTTGTCAGATTGAGGGTGAAACTGACACGTCCCCCTTCCACTCGGATGTCCTCCACCATTCCCAGTGACACCACGTCCTTCCCCAGCTCCGGGTCAGACACCTTCGATAGGGCTGCCAGAACCTGCTCCTTGTCCACCATGCTTTGACTCACGGGATTCCAGCCTTGTATAAAATGTGCGGAACTCCGCAACCCTTGGAAGAGGGACGGGTTTAAACAAGGCACTTTCAGTTGCGCTCTCGGGTTGAGCCGCCTCCAGGTGTTTCCCCTGCTCGGCATCCCGGAGGTGGAGCCAGGCGCGGACCTGGTCGCGCTGATCCTGAGGAGCCTGGGTCACTCCGCGGTGCGTTTCGCCGACAAGGACGTCCTCGTGGTCAAGCAGAAAGTCGTCTCCAAGTCGGAGGGTCGGCTCGTGAACCTCGACTACGTGAAGCCGGAGGAACTCGCTCTGAGGTTGGGCCAGGAGCAAGGAAAGGACCCGAGGCTGGTGGAGGTCGTCCTTGGCGAGGCCGTGAGGCTGGTGCGGGTCGGCCATGGAGTCATCATAACAGAAACGCGCCACGGGTTCATCTGCGCGAACTCCGGCGTCGACAAGTCCAACGTGAGAGACGGTTACGTGGCGCTCCTCCCGCTCGACCCGGACAGGAGCGCCCGTTCCATAAGGCGCGGGATCGAGAAACGCACTGGCAAGAAGGTCGCCGTGGTGATAACCGACACTTTCGGCAGGCCGTGGAGGAAGGGCCAGACGGACGTCGCAATAGGATGCTCGGGAATCAAGCCCATCTTCTCCTACAAGGGCAAGACCGACAGCTACGGCTACTCCCTGAAGGTGACCGAGCCGGCCGTGGCAGACGAGGTTGCATCGGCCGCGGAGCTCGTGATCGGCAAGCTCTCCCGGATACCGGCTGCGATCGTCCGCGGGGTGAAGTACGAGCGTGGAGAGGCCGGTGCGAGGGAATTGATAATCGATAAGGACCTGGACCTGTTTAGGTGACGCAATGAGGGTGGTTGCCCTTGCGGGGGGGACGGGGTCCGCGAAGCTCCTGAGGGGCCTGGCGACATTGACCTCCCAGCTCACAGTCGTCGCCAACGTCGGGGACAACTTCTGGTTCCACGGTCTGTACGTCTGTCCCGACGTCGACATCGCTCTGTACACGCTGGCGGGAATCGCCGACGAAGAGAAGGGATGGGGTGTGAGGGGCGACACTTTCAAAGCCCTTGGGCAGCTCGGGGGTCTCGGGGAAGAGACCTGGTTCAGGTTAGGAGACATGGACCTGGCAGCTTCGATGGTGCGGACAGGATTGATGCGCGCGGGGAAGTCGCTCACCCAGGCGACCCTGAGGCTAGCGAAGGCCCTGGAGGTTCCGCATCCTATTCTGCCCGCGACCGATTCCGCAGTCGAAACGTGGATGCTAACCAAATCCGGGGCCATGCACCTTCAGGAGTTCTGGGTGAGAGAGCGGGGCCGTCCGCGGGTGACGAAGGTGGAGTACAGGGGCGCGAGGAGGGCCTCGCCAACTAGACAGGTTGAGCGCGCTCTGGCGCAGGCGGACAAGGTGGTTCTCTGCCCGGCCAACCCGATCACGAGCATCGGCCCGATTGTGGCAGTCAACGGGATGAGGAAGCTCCTCTCAAGGTCCAATGCCGAGGTCGTGGCCCTTTCACCCATGATAGGAGCCAGGCCGTACAGCGGACCTGCGGGGAGACTGATGAGGCAGCTTGGTCTCAGGCCCGACTCCGCAGGCGTGGCGTCCCTCTACTCTGGCTTCCTCGACAGGCTGGTCATCGACAGGAGTGACCTGGCACTGAGCGAGAAGGTCGCAGAATCGGGCGTCGAGTGTTCGGCGGCAGACACCCGGATGCGGAGCAGGTCGGACGAGCGAAGAATCGCCCGGGTGCTGCTGGAAGCTTGAAGGCCCCCGCAGTCCTCGTCCCGTTCAAGGGCGACCTCTACAAGTCGAGGCTTTCACCTGTCCTCGACGCGGGCCAGCGTAGAGAATTCGCCTATCTGCTGCTCGACGGGGTGCTGAAGACGGTCAGGAAGGCGGTGGTCGGGAGGCAGTGCTACGTGGTCTCCTCCGACCCGGAAGCTCGAGAGAGTGCCCGGCGGGCGGGCGTCCAGTTCCTGCGGGAGCAGTCGAGAACGGGGGTCAACGGCGCGGTGAGATTCGCCGTCAGGAGGCTGAGGGCGAGGGAGAGCTTCGTTGTCATACCCTCGGACCTCGCGCTGCTTTCGCCCGGCGACGTCAGACAGGCGCTGGGGTTCGGGCGCATCGCGCAGCTTGTGATCGCGCCCTCGTCGTCGTTCAACGGGACCAACCTTCTCCTCTTTCCGAGGCGCATGGCCGCAGCCCTCGCCTACGACGACGACAGCTTCTGGAACCACCTTGCCGCCGGGGCACGCCTCGGGCTGCGGACCGTCGTGCTCACGCAGAAGGGGCTCGTCTTCGACGTGGACACGCCCGCTGACGCCGAGGAGCTGGCTCGAAGCCGCATAAATACGGGGGCTGCGGGATTCTTGAGGAAGTCGCTGGCCAAGTGAAGGTCCTTTTCGAGAGATGCAGCTTCTGGCCGGAGGGTTCGGGCTCTGTGCTCGTGGTCGACGGCAGGATCGAGCGCGTCTCAAGCAGTGAGACCCAGCCCGTGCCGTCAGACGCGACGAGACTCGACGCAGGCTGGGGCACGCTGCTGCCCGGGCTGGTGGACAGCCACTGCCATCCGTTCGAGCTCGGATGGCTGAGGAGGAACGTCGACCTCAGGGGCACCTCCAACATCACGGCACTCCGGATGAGGGTCTCGGCGCGGGTGCAACGGACTCCGCCGGGCGAGTGGATCGCCGGCATGGGGTGGGACCACGAGGCCTTCGCTGAGCAGAGACTGCCCTCCCGGTCGGACATCGACGACATCTCCCAGGGCAACCCTGTCATCCTCGGAAGGGTGTGCGGTCACATAGGACTGCTGAACAGCAGGGCAATAGATGCGCTGGGCCTGGAGCCAGCACGCGGGGAGGAGTACGACCGCGACGGGGAAGGCAGGCTCACTGGCATAGTCAGGGAGCAGGCTCTGGTCGACGCGTACTCGAAGATGCCCCGCGACTCCGCGTTCGATTGCATGGCTGACCTTTCGGCTGTGGAGTTCGAGGCGGCAAGGAACGGCCTCACCTGTCTTCACAACATAGTCTCACCGGAAGGATACAGGGAGGAGATTGACGCCTTGCTCAGCCTCGCTGACGAGGGCCGGTTGCTTCTTCATCACAGGGTGTACGTCCCACCGAAGGCGCTCCACATGGTCAAGGCGGCCAACGACAAGCTGAAGGGCAGCCGCGCCAGAATAAACGGCGTAAAGTTGTTCGCTGACGGGTCCCTTGGGGCGCGCACGGCTGCGCTCAGGGAACCCTACACGGACGACCCGAACAACTCCGGCCTCCTGCGGTACTCCGACGAAGAGATGTCCCGGATGGTAGAGCGGGCAGACTCTCTGGGGTTGCAGGTGATCATCCACGCCATAGGCGACAGAGCTGTGGAGCAGGCCATCGATTCCCTGTCAGCTGTCACTGGCGCCGGCAATCCCGGGAGGCACAGGATAGAGCATGCGAGCCTGCTCCCGGGTGACCTCAGGTCGAGGGTCGGGAAGAGCGGCATCCGCCTCGCGGTCCAGCCCTGCTTCATCACCTCCGACACTTGGGCCGAGAGAAGAATCGGCGCCGAGAGGGTGCGCGACCTCTACCCCCTCAGGTCGATCGTCTCAGAGGGGATAGTCTCCTCTGGCGGGTCGGACGCGCCGGTCGAGAACCTCAGCCCCGTTCTCGGCATGTGGTCCGCCATGTCGGGAAGGCCCGGGCAGCAGGCGGAGTCGCTCGACCTCGGCGAAGCGGTGCGTATCTATACGCAGAACGCCGCAGCCAACGGGTTCGACGAACCGGTTGCTCTGCGCGAAGACGCGAGGGCGGACCTCACACTATTGGACTCGGATGTCAGGAACATGCACCCCGCGCTTCTGAGGAAGGTGTCCGTGGCGGCCACCCTGGCGGGCGGCGAACTTGTCTACTCCACCCTCGGATAGTCTTCTCAGACTCTCTGGAACTCGCCGGCCTTGCCGTAGCTGAGCAGGCCAGCATAGATGGTCCAGTGGATGAGCAGGTCCCTGATCACGGACTCGTTCTGCTCCGGCTGGTAGTGCCACTTCACTCCGCGACTGTGAAGCGCCTCGGCGACTTCGCCCGCGGTGACCCTGCGCTTTTTGGAGGCGAGCTCCACGGCGGTCTTGAAAGGCTCTATGACCTCCAGACGGGCTCTCAGGGTCTTCACCTTCTGCTTCAGAGTCTTCTGAAACGCGAGGCCGTCCTCGGTGAGGAACAGGTCTCCCTTCTCCAGCTTGACGAGGCCGAGCATCTGGGCGGCGTCGATTATGGGGAAGAGGACGTCGATGTCTGCGCCCATCTCGTCGGCGGCCCTGGGGACGTCCAGTCGCGGTCCCATTCCACCAGTGATCTCTACTAGGCTGATCACCTGACCCGGCCTCACATTCCCCGGCATCACCATGGACTTGGCAGGGCGGGACGCTACCAACGCAGTGCCGCACCTCCCGCCGGTCGCGAACCCGTCGAAGCTGAGTTGGTCATGATAATAGCGAATACACCTTGTCCTCCCAATCGAAGAACTCCGGCGACTTTTTGTTTCTAGGCCTCGGAAGGTCCACCTTGAGTTCCCCCCTCACCCTCCCCGGCCTCGCGGAAAGCACGACGACCTTGTCGGCCAGCTCAATCATCTCCTCCACGTTGTGGCTCACCAGCACCACCGATTGCACCGAATTGAGCGGGTTGATAAGAAGGGTGTAGGTCTCCTTCCGCAGCCGCTCCGCTGTCAGGTCGTCGAGCGAGCTGAACGGCTCGTCCATCAGCAGTACCTTGGGGTCCGTCGCCAGTGCCCGAGCCACCCCCACGCGCTGCTTCATCCCTCCGGAAAGCTCCCCGGGATAGACGTTTTCGAAGCCGTTGAGGCCAGCTATCTCCAACGCCTTCTCCGCCTTCTCCTCCTTCTGGGCGTCCGTGAGGTCTCTCCTGGAGCTCAAGCCGAAGGCGACGTTCTCCAGCGAAGTCCTCCACGGCAGGAGCACGAAGTTCTGGAAGACCATTGAAATGTCGGCGCGTGGACAGGTCACTTCCGAGTCCACGACCCTGACGCTCCCCGAGGACGGCCTGATGAGCCCCGCGACGATCCTCAGAAGCGTCGACTTGCCGCAGCCCGAAGGGCCGGTCACAGCTACGAATTCGTACTTCCCCGCCCTCAAGGAGACGTCCGAGAGAACCGGGAGGACCTCTCCCTCCCTGTGGTAGTCGAGGCTCACGTGGTCGACCGTCACTATGGTGGTGCCTTCAGCCAGTTCGAGCTGGCCTTCTGACATTGGGGCGCCCCGGACCTCCTATCGGTTATACGTGTAACGGTTGGTGGCGTGATGGTAGACCCTCCTCCAGACGACGAGGTTGAAGCTGACGATGAGCAGGGTCATGGACAGGACAGCGAAGAAGAGGGTCAGGTAGTCCCCGTGGTTGGTCGCGATGGTGATCATCTTTCCGATGCCGGTTGACACCTGGGTGAGCGGAGGCTGTGTGGGTTCGACCTGGAAGTACTCCGCGATGATCAGGGCGTTCCAAGCGCCTCCGACCGCGGTTATGGTGCCCGTGACCAGCCCCGTCAGAGCGCTCGGGATGTACACGTTCCGCCAGGTGGATACTGTACCGGCCCCGAAGACCCTGGGCAGGTCTTTCATGTCGGCGGGAAGCGTCCTGACGCCCGCCATGACGTTGAAGACGATGTACCAGAACATCGACAGAATAATCACTATCCCCGCCACGGCTTCCGGCGAATGTCCCAGGACCGGGATGAGGATGATTGCTGGGAGGAGGATCGGGGCGGGTATGGAGGAGATCACCTCGAAGATTGGGGTCGCGATGTCGTAGAGCCTGTAGCTCAAAGACACCACTATGCCGACGGGCACCCCTATGGCAACAGAGAGGGCGCAGATGTACCACACCCTGATGAAGGACACTGCGAGGGAGTAGAGAGCGAGGGCCTCGGTTGAAACCACGGCGGAGAGTGTGGGCAGGCTTCGCAGGCTGAGGTCACCCGAGGCCGCGACGCTGCTCACGACCAGGAGGAGGAAGGCGGCCATGAAGATTATGACAGCTATTCTGAGTCCCCTCTTGAAGCGCGAAATGGAAGACGTGAACCTCGTGACTCCCCGCCCCTGTGTCAGGAGGAAGAGCTTGGAGAGGCTCCGCGCGTTGACCCAGGAGTAGAACTTCATGATCGGGTCGCGGCGGGTTCCCCTCGGTTCCTCCATCATCTTGTACTTCTCCGACCAGAGCGCGAACTCCCTGAGGAAGACGAACCTCCAGACTACGACTGCCACGATCAACCCCGCCACCAGGAGAGCGTAGTCGGCGTAGTCTCCCGCGCTGGTGAACGAGGCCACCGCGTATCCGATCCCGTAGCTGACTGGGACGTGCGTCGACCCCACCGTGATTATTTCGCTGGCGACGAGGAAGAAGAGCCCCACGGCCCAGGAGATCTGAGTGTTGTATGCGACCCGGCTCATGGAAGCAGGGATGTAGAGCGACCTGATCTTCTGCCACGCGCTCGCCTGAGATGCGTCCAGGAGGTCCGCGTAGTCCTGAGGTATCGCCTTCACGGCCTCGTAGACGCCGAATGCGATGTTCCACGACATGCTCGTGAAGATCAGCACGATGACTGCGAGGTTCGCGCCGAGAACGTTGGGCAATGCGCCGTAGATGCCGCCTATCACGAAGGGGAAGAACCCAAGGATGGGGATGGACTGGAATATGTCCAGGAGGGGCAGTATCACGCTCTCCGCGCGCTTGCTCCGGGCAGCCCAGATCCCCACGCCGAGCGCGAAGAGTATGCTGACGCCGAGGGCCAGCGTCATCCTGATCCAGGAGGCTATGATATCGAGTGCTACCAGGCCAAATTCCAGAGGAGCCGTGAACCTTCGGGAACCGTCGCGAGGCAGATTGGTATTTACGGCTTGGCGGCTCAGCCAATGTAGGGCGTGCTGGCCGAATCGAACTTCGGCACGGTCTCGTATAGCCCCTTGTCCCTGAACGCCGCGTACTTCGCCAGCTCCGGGAAGAACTGGTCGAGGGGCTTTACGGCCATGTCAGCGGCGGGATGCCTTGCCCCGAAGAAGGAGTCGGCGACCTCCCTCCCAAGCTTGCGGACCTGGCCGTCGCTGGCGTAGCCGAGCGTGTGCAGGTACTCGTGGAGGAGTATCATGAAGACGTAGGAGTTGACCCGCGCGCGGGACCTCGAAATCCTCTGGACCACCTTCAGCAGGTTCCTGTTCATGACAATGGCGTTGGAGCCCATCTCGTGGTAGGCGCCGACGTTGTTGGGGATGTCTCCAAGCACGAGCGAGAGGCCTGCCCTGTGCATGCTGAGACTCTCCTCCACTGCCCTCTTGACCAGGGCGAATGTCTCGTCGAAGCTTCTTGCGTCTCGGAGGAGTCGCCTATTCTCGGATGCAGTCATGTCCAAGCCTGCCTTCGGCCTTAGATTTGCGGGCAGCTAATAAACTCCGCTTCGCAGCATGGACCAAGCACCTTCCCTGCCTTGACGTTAACAGACCTGGTGTCCCAGGTTTGCGCGTGGGACGAGGCGCGGACCGCACTCGGAAAGGCTGCACCCCGTAAATCATAGGGCCAATCCTTATCACCGAACGCCGAGTCGTCGGTCCTCGGTCTATGCCTAGGAGCGCCGTCACTTTCGTGACTATCGTGGTGGTCGTGGTGGGGTTGGCCCTGGCCGCGAGCATCACCCCAACGTCAGCGGGATTCGGCCCTGCGCCGGGCGCGACCGAATCATCTGGCGCAACAACTACTTCCATTTCGACCCGGTCGACCATCGTACCGCAACCGTCAGTCGTGGCCGTGGGCATCGGTGGGCACGAAGCCGCCGCATTCTTCAACCCCTCGACTGTGACGGTCGTCATCGGGGTGAACAGCACAGTCATCTGGAGCAACGGGGACACGGCGATTCACACTGTCACGAGCACTACCTTGGATGCGTCTGGGGTTCCTCTGTTCAATTCCGGAGACATGGGCATGGGGGCTGAATTCAGCTACACGTTCACTGTGCCCGGGACGTACGTCTACATCTGCATCTATCACGGGGATATGGTCGGAAAGGTCGTAGCGGAAGCACAGGGGACTGGCTGAGGTCAGCTCAATACTGGTGGCGCGGCACTACGCTCTCACGTGAGCGAGAACGTGTCTGACCTAGGGTCCACCTCGAGTTTGAAGTGCTTCAGGAAGCTCCTGCCGAGGAAGACGCCTACGGGCACGATCATCGGGAACTCGGCTTTGGTCACCACAGCTTCGACGTCTTGCGCCTTCAGGGAGCCGATGGCTATCTCCTTCACCTTGACCAGGGTGCCCGTCTCGACGCCCTTGGTCGAAATGATGTTGACCACTTCGCTGGGATTCATGTCCGCCCAGTCTTCTGGCCGGAAAGTGACGGAGGAGTATCCCAGCTGCATCGCGTCGTTCTTCAGCATGATGCAGGACTCGTAGCTCGGCTCCAAGATCGCAGGGACCTCCCTCACCCTGCCCCCGGGCCCTTTCATCCTGCAGAAGACCATGAGCGGCCCGGAGCCCTTGAATCTCATCTGATCCCCTCCTTCGTGTTGATCCTGACCGCGCTGGTCGCAAAATCGATTACGGCGCCGGAACGCGCGAGGAACGACTTCCCCAGCACCACGTCGAACCCAGCCACCTGCGGAACGTCATAGGCGATGAAATCCACGTCGGACTGTGACGCGCCGCCGACCGTCA
>CAZENV010000021.1:0-10975 GCA_964513805.1 uncultured Nitrosopumilales archaeon | reverse complement strand
CTCTATCACTGTGGTGATAGGCAAGAACAACACCGTCTACTTCGTCAACAATGATGCCGGGGTCCACACCGCAACCTCGGACACGGCGGGCGCATTCAACACAGGCGACATAATGCCGGGTTCGACGGCTCAGGTCACCTTGACCACACCGGGCACCTACACGTACCACTGCATCTATCACCCCTGGATGCAGGGCACGATCGTAGTGAAATCGGCCTAGTCCGAGAACACCGAAATACGACACCCGCAGACTGAGGCCCATGAAGGTTCTGGTTCGCGATGACGAGCTCCGCGAGCTCAGCAGGGACTCCGGAATTGTGGAGATTCGACCGGCCGCTGGATACGTCGCCTCCAACGAAGCGGAGGTGTCGGAAGCGGTGGCGGCCGCCAAGGCTCGGCATCTGAGCGTCACGCCACGCGGGTCCGGGACCGGCATCCCGACCCAGTCTGTCGGACACGGGCTCGTCCTTCTGCAGGACAGGAGGCTGGTCTCCATGGCTGGAGGGGGAAGCGTCGAGTGCGAGCCGGCCCTGCTGAAATCTGACCTTAACGCCTTCCTAGAGTCGAGATCACTCTGGATGCCCGTCGACCCGTCCAGCTACAAGAGCTGCAGCGTGGGAGGCATGGCGGCCAACAACTCATCCGGGTCCAGGACCTTCAAGTACGGCTCGACCATCGACTACGTGGAGGAGTTGCGGCTTGTCTTGCCCGAGGAGGGGCTGGCCGAGATGAAGCCCCTCAGTGTCGAGGCGGGGCTGGCCGCGGGTGGCAGCACCGGTCGTCTTGCAAGGCTCCTGCTCGACAACCAGGCTTCGATAGAGCACGACGCGCCGAAGGTGACGAAGAACTCGTCCGGATACAGGCTGGAAAGGGTGATCCACGACGGTCTCCTCGACCTGCCCCGACTGTTCGTCGGCTCCGAGGGGACCCTGGGGATTGTGACCAAGGTCAAGCTCAAGACGCTCGCAAGGCCAGCGTCAAAGGCGCTGCTCATCTTTGAGACGTCGCTGCCGGAAATGGACGCCTTGGTGGAGAGGCTCCGGACCTACTCCCCCAGCGCCCTCGAGCTGATTGACAAGACAGTCTTCCTGAGGACGGGCCGAGGGAACAGGATAAGGTCGATCTCGAAGACGGAGAGGCCATATCTCGTTTTCGCCGAGTTCGACTCGGGCCCGGACGCCCTGGGCAGCCTCGAGAGGTTGGCAGACGATGCGAGGATTCAGGGGTTTGAACCCGTCACCCTGATCGACCCTGGCGACGTGGCCGAGTCGTGGGAGGTGAGAAACGAGACTCTGACCGTGGCCGCGGACATGAAGAAGGGCTCAAGGTCGCCAGTCCCCGGAGTGGAGGACCTGGTTGTTCCGCCGAGCAGGCTCGGCAATCTGGTCAGGCTGCTCGTTGAGGAGTTCGAGCGGCGAGGCCTCGAGTACATCTCCTACGGTCATGCTGGAGACGCCAACCTGCACATGCGTCCCCTGCTGGACAGCGCTTCGCCGTCGGACATGAAGGTCCTGAAGAGCCTGATGGAAGACTGCTTCGAGGCGGTCTGGAGGATGGGAGGCTCCATAACCGGAGAGCACGGGGATGGGATGCTTCGAGCGGAATTCGTACGCCGCCAGTACCCCCGCTCTTACGAAGTGATGAAGGAGGTGAAGCGCATCTACGACCCGGCCGGGATGATGAATCCCGGGGTCAAGATTCTCTAGAGGTCGGCCCCAGCCCTCGCCAGGAGCTTGGCGACCCTGACGGGCTCCGGAAGCGAGCCCTGCAGAGTGAACATGTCGACCACCCTGAGCGCTTCGCCATCCCCTACGCGAGAGGTCCTGGCATACACCACAAACCCGGAGGAGAGTTTGAAGCGCCTCCTTGGGCCCAGCTTCCTGTATGCCCTGATCTTCTCCTCCTTCCTGTCGGGAAAGTGACGGAGGATCGAACCCTCTATTCCCGCCGTCTCCTTGTAAGTGAGGCAGATGACCGGAAGCTTGGTCTTCAAGGCGAGCTCGTCGACGTCCAGGATGTTGTAGAGGCTCAGGATCGCTCCCGACACCATGATCAGGTTCACGTCGTTCCGCCTCAGCCCCCGATAGAGCGAGACGATTCTCCGGGTGGCGTCGTCCCCGCCGACGGAGGTCCTGGTGAAGGCCAAGCCGTCGATCACCAGGTCTCCGCGCATCACCACTCCGGCCAGGAGCGAACTCTCCTCGCGCGGCCTGAAGCTCTCCGCCACCCCCAGCACCCTCATCCCCTTCTTGTTGAGATGGAGCCGCAACAGGTCCAAAGGCGCCTTCCAACCTTTTAGCCTTGGCGGCGCTCCCGCCGGCCATGGCAAGAATCCACGCGCTGAAAGCGGGCACGAGCCTGACCGACGAAATCATCCGCATCGCCGCCGCGGAGAAGATCAAGACGGCAAGGGTCGAAGCCATCGGAGGGGTCAACAGACTCGACCTGGCCTACTACAACCATGCGACCAAGAAGTACGAAGAGCACAGCTTTGACGAGTTCCTCGAAGTGACGGGATTGCTCGGGAACATCACCCGAAAGGACGGGAAGCCGTTTCTGCACGCGCACTGCACTCTCGGAAGGAAGGACATGTCTGTGGTGGGCGGACATCTGATCTCTGCGACCGTCTTCCCTCTTCTGGAGGTCGTGATTACACCGACCAGCAACAGGGCGACAAGGCACTTCGATGAGAAGACCGGGCTCAACGTCATCTACGAGATCGAGGATTGACTTAATAGGTCCGAGCGGCGTCATTCCGCTGGCCCCGATGAAGTGACAGAGTTACGGATAGGTCAAAGATGACCGGAAGGCATTTGACTGAGAGGCCGCTCAGCTCCTGGTAAGCGGAAGCTCGAGGACCGTTATCAGTCCGGGCCTCGCGCCTGCCACCCGCTCCACGGCGCTGACCGTCAGCGCGACGGTCGCAGAGTCTCCGAAGACGCCCCGCTCGAACCTGAGCTTCAGGTTCGGTTCGCCCTTGACCTCCACGGTGTCGAAATCCGCGGATGTTATCGTCATCTCGAGGTCCAGCCTGATCGAGCACCCGCCAGCCTTCCCTTCGGCGAACTGCCTGACGCCCATGACATAGTCTTCGGCCCCAAGCACTGGGAATGTCCCCTGGCTGAGCCCTTCGAGCGTCTTGCCGAGGGAGAGAGCAATCAGGTGGGCTGACTCCGCCAGCCCCACGTGCCCGAGGACCCCGTCGGCCAGACCCCTTTCGAACTTCGCCCTGGTGAGTCCCACGCCTGTCTTCGCCTGCAACTGCCTCCTCCTCTTGCTGACGTCAACGCTCCTGACGACGTGTATCACTGCGGGGTTCTTGGAAGCGGACGAGACTACGGCCGGCACCCAGTCCATCACGAAGCCGGGGTTGACGCCCACACCCACCACGGTGACACCCTTCTCCTTCGCCAGCTTGTCTATCCTGCCCGCCGCCTCCCCGGAGGCGAGCTGGGGGTAAGCCATCTCCTCGGAGGTGGTTACGACGTCGGCGCCCCCTGAAATGGCCTGGGCCACGTCGGCTTCGATCGCCGAGACCCTGGAGCTGGTAGCGAACACCACAACGTCAACGCCGTCGAGCTGAAGGGCTCGGATCGAGGGCCTCACGCGAAGTTCAATGGGGAGCCCCGACAGCTCGCTCACGGTCTTTCCCGCCTTGCTGACGTCGTTGTCTGCCACGCCGACTATTTCGTGAGAGCGCTCAGCCAAGTGCCTGAGTATCTCGACGCCGATGGCACCAATCCCGCAGACCGCGACCCTTGCCATGGTCCGACAGAGACGTCCCGCCTTTTTACGGGTTCGGAGCCTTTTCAGGCGGAAGCTAGTAGTCCCAGGTATCCGTCCACGGTGTTGAGGAAACTCCGCAGCGCGGGGAGGGGGACGACCGCCGCCCCGGCAACGAACCTCTCGCCCTGCTGGGCAAGAGTTATGATCACGGAGATAATGGGCGGCGAGTCCGAGAGACCTTTCCTGAGGAGCTCGTTCCTCTTGTTCTGGTCCCGCGCCACCTTGGCGAGGGTCGAGGGAGACGCGCCCCTTTTCCAGTGCTTGCAGTCTACGGACAGGACCAGAGAAGTCCCGGTGGCGACTATGTCTATCTGAGCGGTCGGCTTTCGCAGGCGTACGTTCTCGCGCACGTCGTAGCCGGCCGACCTGAGCAGGTCAGCGCAGAAGGACTCGAACTCCTTCCAGCTCAGGAGAGACGAGACGTCTTCCAGCGGGACGCCCAGCGAGCAGAGGCTCAGTGCCGCAAGACCTGGGTCGGTCGGTTCGCAGTCGACCCCCAGCGACTCCCGATTCTTCTCGAGGAGCTCCATCGACCTCTCCGGCGAGCCGAGCTTCCGCGTCAGCATTGAGACTAGGTCGGACAATCGTGCGCGGGAATCGGCCCGGAGCTATAAGCCGCACTGGGAGCGGCGGTCACTTGGCCACGCGGCTCAGGATTGTGAATACCGCGTATCCCTCGCTCGTGACCCTGTAGTAGCGCTCCCTCGAATCTGTGGACAAGTACTCGACCAGGCCCCTGCTCCTCATCTCCGCCAGCGCTCTGCTTATGTGACTGACATGCTTGCTCTCGATGATGGCCAGCTCGCTCGGAGATTTCGGCCCAGTGATGAGGTGGAAAAGCAGTTTCAGTCTGACTCTGCTGGAACTCACAAATTCCGCGCTGCTCGGGATCGACTCCAATCGATTTCCACCATATTGTATGTGGTGGATAAAAGCCCTTTCCACGATTAGAGCACGATTCTGTAGTCTCCCCCTAGCTTGCTGAGGGGGTCCGCCTCCTGGGCCAAAACGAAGGAATCGTAGACAATAAATTGCTGGGCCCCCGGAAAGCCCTTGTGGACGTCAGAGTAGTGCGCCATGGCGGCCGCGGAGTTCTCGAAGGCCACCACGTTCTTGACGTAGAGCACCTGGCCGACCGAGTCGACGGCCGTGACAGTCATCAGGCCGCTGCTCACCACGCCGGGGAAATTCTGCTCCCCGACGCCGACGTGGTCAGCGACGCCCCCGACAATATACAGCGCAGTGGTGACGTCGGTCCTGGAGAGCACCGACTTCGAGGGATGGGCTGCGGAATCGAGCGAAAGCTCCAGGATCTGCTTCGCGTCGGACGCCCCAGCTGCGAAAGCCACGGCCCGGTCGTGCGGGATGAGTGCCAGCCAACCCAAGACAGGGGAGGAGCCCGGACTGACCGCGACGCTGTAGAGAGTCGCGTTCTCAAACTCCTCGCCGTAGCCCACTAGGGTCTGCAGCGGCGCCTGGAAGTTCAGATAGTCCTGGGAGTTCATGAACACGATGCTCATGGAGGCGTTCGGTTGGGCGAAAGTGATGTCGAGGAAGTAGTTCACCTGGGAGGTGTTGATAGCTTCTGGGGGCTTCACAAGCTGCAGGAGCGTGATCTCGGGAGGAAAGGACGAATTGAGCGAGCGCACCTTGGTGTAGTTCTGGAACCCGAACTGCAGCGCATTGGCGGGAACATAGCTCGCCCAGAAGGAGGTGTAGGGCGGGATGCTCTGCGGCAGCTTCCCCACATCTATGTGGGGAGTGAGGACAGAGACGTAGAAGACCGAATAGACTCCCGCGAGTGCGAAGAAGGTCACGAAGAAGGAGATTGCGAGCATGTGCCTCGGCCTCTTGGTCTTCTTCCTGAGCAAGAACGCTCGGCTCCGGCCCGTGCACATTTAATAAAGATTGGACGCAACTGGTCCCCGTTTGCACTGGTCGCTCGACATCCTCGTCACTTCTGCGAAGGAGGCAGCGGCGTTCAGCGTCATCGGTGCGGCCATAGCTTTCGTCGCGACCCTGGTCGCAGCGACCACGGTCATCTCAGCCTTCGGGTTCGTCCTGCTCCTTGAAGCGACTGCGTTGATGCTTGTTGGCGGAGCGCTCGACATGAGTTCCAGCGGGTCCTCAAGGTTTCTCTCGAGACAGGTGAGGTTGCTCTTCGGGAGAAGCGTGACGACCTTGGCACCACCCCCCTCGGGAGAGGAAGGAAGGAAGGCTCAGTTCACTGCAGCCATACACTCGGTGACGGGGTTGATGCTTCTGGCCGAGGCCGCCGTCTTGGCCCTGATTCTGTATTAAAAACGGGGGGGACCTCAGGCTTTCGGCTTTCTCATCGAAAGCGCGATTGCTATGAGGCCCAATACGATTGCTACAGCTAGTGCAGCGTAGGCTACCGTTGAGAGGCTCGAAACGCTGTTGTTCAGCGTCGTGATCTGGCCGCCCAGGGTGGTCTGCGCGTTTTGGAGGTCTGTCTTCGAGGCTGACGAACCAGTCAGCGTGTTCAGAGCCGACTGGGTACTGCTAGAGAGGCTGTTCAGCGCCGACTGGAGCTGGCTACCAAGCGAGGTAAGCTGGGCTCCGGAGGCGAGCTGAGAGACGATCTGGCCTAGTGAGCCCACATTCAGGGTGGACACAGTGCCATATCTGGTGTCTGTCACGTTGAGGGGTGTCTGGGTCGCGACTGGCGGGACCACCGACGCCAGCGTTGTGGCGTTGCTGAACCCGTTCAGCTGGACTTGGTCCCAGCCGAGGCCGGTGAAGAATGCCCTGTAGGCAACTGCCCCGGTCACGGTCGGAGTGTAGGTCATGGTGTAGGCACCGCCGGACGAAGACTGGACGAAGAACAGATCCTGCCAAGTCTTCTGGCCGTCTGTGCTCTGTTGGAGAATCACCGCGAACCCGTTGTGTTGGCTGCCGAGTACGGGGTCAACCGGGAACGCACCGGCCACGCTGAACGAGTTGCCAAGCAGGAAGCTTGGAGCCGTCACAGTCGAGCCCGGTATGGTGATGGTTGTTGCTGGAATGCTTACGCCGCCGCCGCTGGAGATCGAAACGCCTGTGTTGTAGCCGGCATTCGCCAGCATCACCTTGGCGTCAGAGACGCTGTAAGCGTCTGGCTGGACGTCGGACGGGTATGCAAAGGCGAAGCACGTGCAGAACTGGGTTATGCCTATCGAGCCTACTCCCTGGAGCAGGTTGCTTATGATGTATTGTCTTGGAATCAGATGACTCATGGCGTCCCTCACCATTCTAGCCGCGTAGGCTGCCTTTGATGGGGTCGTCTGGCCCAGTGGGGTTGCCGTTCCGGTTCCCCAGATTGGCGAAGTCATCTGAAGGGTCATCTCCTGCCATCCAGCTGATGGGCTGGACCTCTGGGTGTCCCTGCCGCCGTTGGCCTGAAGGACTGCAGCGTCCTGCGGGTTCAGCTGATAGTTGGAGTCGAGGAAGTTGACAGTTCCTGACGTGAAGGCGCCCAGCGCCTGGTCCTTGTTCACGATGTGCGTGACGTGGATTGTCTGGATGTTGAACTGGCCAATGGACTGGAGGCCCGTGGCGTTCCAGTATCCGGACCACTTCGTCATCGTGCCGGTCTGGGCTACCGAGTCCCAACCTCTGTAGAGGTAGGCTCCGTCGCCGATGGGACCGAACACGTAGGCGTAGCTGCCGTTACCTCCGTACTCTGCCGTGTTCCACGTCACAGTCGTTGGCGTGTTCTGCAGGGTGCTGAGGAAACTGGTGGCCCAGTTGCCCATTGGGATCTTTTCGAAGATGTGCATTGGTAGCGCAGAGCCGCCAGTAAGCACGGGGTCGGTGAAGATGTATGGAGCTGGCACTGTGAACTGGAACTGGGTCGGGTTGACCGCTGTCCAAGTGGATGTTGGCGTGAAGCCCGCCGGGGCTGTGCCGTGGGAGTACGTCCCGTTCATGACGTAGTCCGAAGTCCCGTTCAGGAAGGTGAATTGGACGTTGAGCCCGAGCAGCGACTGCAGCGTACCTTCTCCGACGTAGCCGACTGTATTGACCAGTCCAGCCATCGTGGAGAACAGGTAGTCGTTGGAAGTCACCGGCACGCCGTCCTGGAAGTTGTGCGCCCGGAAGTTCACAGTCCATGTGAGGTGGTCAGCGGAAGAGGTAATCGAAGTCGCGAGGGCGTTGATGTAGTTCAACGTCCTAGCGTCGAGTTCCTCTAAGTATGCTGACACCGGGTGGTAGAGGTAGGTTGCATAGTATATGTTGGAAGCTTCGGTGTCGATCTGGTCGAGGCTGCCAAAGTCTCCAGTCTGGGCGATGTTCAGAGCGGTGTGCCCGCCCGACATGCTCCAGTGCTGGAAGTCGTTGGTGTTAGTCGCCGAGGACTCGGCAGACCCCCACGTCGTGATGTAGTTCGCCACGCCGTAGCTGTCTACTGGCTGGAAGATTACCAGGTCGGGCCTTTCTTGGGCCACGATCCTGACCATCTGCTGTGCGATACCAGCCCTGGTAGTGGAGTTGAAGTCGTTGTTGTACTGCAGCGCGAGAGCGTTGTAGGTTGAGTTCTCGAAGAAGTTGAAGTTTGCGCCTTGCGGAGCGAGGTCACCGGCGGTCGCACTCCTATAGCCCACGACATTCTGGGTGCCGAAGTCTGGCAACGGAGTGCCCCCTCCGAAGCCCACGAATATCGCGTCGAATCCTCCCTGTGAGTACAACTTGCCGCAATTAGACGCCGAACAAGCGAACGAGAGCCCCGCCATGGTGGAGAAGCTCACGTAAATCAGATTGGCATCTATGCCCACAGACTCGAAGCTGCTTTGTATGATTGCGGCCCACTGCCTCCTCAGAGGGTTGGAAGTGGGTGCGACCAGAGTGATTGGGAACAGCGTTGAAGTCGATTGCGCGGCCACCGGGGCCGGAACCGCTGAGAAGACCAACATGAAACCTATGATTGCTAAAGCTGCACCTGTAGCTGTCTCTTCAATAGTAGAAGAGCGCATTGTTTTCGGCGGGAACAAGCACCTCAGCGTATATAATGATTATTACCACCGCAGCGAGATTTAGAGGAATTTCTCTGCGTGATGGCATGCAACCAGGTGGCCTTTCTCTAGGTCGCGCAGGGCTGGCTTGGTGCTCTTGCAGATGTCGGTGGCGTATGGGCATCTTGGGTGGAAACGGCAACCGCTTGGAGGGTTGACCGGACTGGGTACGTCCCCAGGCAGTATGATCCTGTTGACCTTCCTCACCGGGTCTGGCACTGGGACAGCGGAGAGAAGGGCAATGGTGTACGGATTCAACGGCTTTTCGAAGAGCCTGTCCGTCGCCGCGTACTCGAAGATCTCTCCCAGATACATCACGGCAACCTGCTGGCTGATCTGCCTGACGGAACTCAGGTCGTGCGAGATGTAGAGGAATGATATCCCGACGGTCCTTCTGAGCTCGTCAAGGAGGTTCAGCACCTGCGCCCTCACCGAGACGTCGAGGGAGGAGACAGGCTCGTCGGCCACTATGAACTTGGGGTCGGTCGCAAGCGCCCTCGCGACCGAGATCCTCTGCCTCTGGCCGCCGGAGAACTCGTGAGGGTAGCGCTCTGCGTGATACTCTTCGAGGCCCACCATCCTCAGAAGCTTGTATACCCTCTCGGACCATTCGGACTGTGGAATGTTCTTGTGGATGACAAATGGTTCCGATACGATGTCATAGACTGTCATCCTTGGGTCGAGGGAGCCGTAGGGGTTCTGGAAGACCATCTGCATGTTCCTCCTCAGGTAACGCTTCTCTTCTTCTGGGCCTTTGCTGAAGGTCTGGTAGACGTCCTTCCCCTCGAAGTACACGTTGCCTGAGTCTGGCGTTTCCAGGTCGAGCACCACCTTTCCTGCGGTGGTCTTTCCGCAGCCGCTCTCTCCCACCAGGCCCAGGGTCTGCCCCTTCTCCACGCTCATGCTGATTCCGTCGACGGCGTGGACGTCGCCCACCTTCTTGCGGAGAAGGATGCCCCTCTCGTAGACCGGGAAGTACTTCACGAGGTTTTCTATCTTGACTATGGGCTCCGCCATCTAGTCCTTCAGCTCCTTCTGCAGCGTGAGATTCTTCCAGTGGTGGCATGAGACCTTCCTCCCTCCCGGAATGTCTTCCAGTGGGGGGACCTTCTCCGTGCACAGGTCCGTCGCGTATGCGCATCGCGGGTGAAACCTGCAGCCCGAAGGCGGCTCGATGAGGTTCGGAATGTTTCCTGGAATCGAGGTGAGGGACTGCCTCCTGTCGAGCCGTGGGACAGCGCGCAAGAGGGCAGAAGTGTAGGGATGCTTCGGCGATTCGAAGATCTCCCTGGTCGAGGCGACCTCAGCGACCCTTCCCGCGTAGAGGACCACGACCTTGTCTGTCGTCTCGGCAATTATGCCCATGTCATGGGTTATCATTATCAGCGACATGTCAAGCTCCTTCTGAAGCGTCTTCAGGAGCTCGAGGACCTGGGCCTGGATTGTCACGTCGAGGTTTGTCGTAGGCTCATCGGCGATGAGGATCTGGGGCTCGCCCGCCAGCGCCCTCGCGATGGCGACCCTCTGCCTCATGCCCCCGCTGAGCTCGTGCGGGTACTGCCTCATCCTGGCATCCGGCTCTGAGATCCTGACCAGCTTCAAGAGCCCCACCGCCTTCTCATAGACCTGCTCCTTGCTGAGGTCGAAGTGTATCTTGATTACGTCAGAGAGCTGAGTCCCGATGCTGAAGAGCGGGTTGAGGGACGAGTTCGGGTCCTGGAAGACCACTCCTATCTTCCTTCCCCGCAGCCGCTGCATCTCGGACTCTTTCTTCTTGAGCAGGTCGTCGCCTTCAAGCAGAATCTTCCCAGAAAGTACCTTGCCTGGCCTCGGCACTATGCCCAGGATGGATTGGGCGGTGACGGACTTGCCCGAACCGGACTCCCCCACCAACCCGAGAGGCTCCCTTGCGTTCAGCACGAAGTTGACGCCGTCAACCGCCTTTACCACGCCCGCCTCAGTGAAGAAGTAGGTGTGCAGGTCTTCCACTCTGAGGATCTCGGTTGACAAACGCATCTACTCCCTCAACCGCGGGTTAAGCGCGTCTGAGAGTCCGTCACCCAGGAGGTTGAACCCCAGCACGCTGAACACCACGGCAAGCCCCGGGAACAGCGACACCCACCACTCTGTCCTGATGTATCCGAAGCCCTCCTGAAGAAGGAGACCCCAGGTGGAGG
>CAZENV010000020.1:0-8874 GCA_964513805.1 uncultured Nitrosopumilales archaeon | reverse complement strand
GGCGCCGACCCCGCCAGTGGGGCTCCCTGCGGCCGCTCCGGCCACCCGCCCAGCGGCCCCGACCCCGCCACCGAGACCGGGCGTCCCCAAGAATGAGGGTAGGCGGACATTCGCGAAGGCGGTAATCGCCATAGGCGCTGTCCTCTCCCTGGTGCCCTTCGTCCCCTGGGGGACCTACCTGTCGTCTTCGGTGTCAAGCACCGGGGCCTACAAGAGACAGAAGGTGGTGCTGGACCTGAACACCCAGGCGAATGGGAGCATCAACCACGCCGCCGCGGGGAAGACGGTGAACGTGAATGACCTCGCCACGTTCCCCCCCAATTCGAGTTTCCTGCTTACCTATCCGAGTTCGGGCGACCTCACCGTCGATTCGCAGAACCCTGACACGTTCGTCAAGTTCGGGCTAATCCGCCTCCCGGCCGAGATGGGAGGCTCGGCAAAGTCGGCTTCCTCGTTCGTGGCCTTCAGCAAGGTCTGCGTCCACCTCTGGTGCAGCCCCAACTACGACCCGTCCCACTCCACTAACCCGTCGGACGAGACCTACCAGTGCCCGTGCCACGGCAGCATCTACAGAGTCCCCGACGGTCTGTCAATCGCCGGTCCCGCTTCGCAGCAGCCCCCGCCGACCAATGCGATACCCATGCTCACCCTGACCGCCGATTCCGACGGCACGCTCAACATAGAGGCCCCGCTGTGGGACGTGGAGCACAACGGCGTGATCGGCTACGGGAGAGACTACAAGAGCTACGACACCTACATCAAACCCGCCGCCGGAGGCTCGTCCTAGCACTTGGCGCAGGCCCAGGCTGTCCAGGCTCAGAAGCGAAACCTCGTCTCCAAGCTCTATCAGTGGGTCGTGGACGGACTTCAGAGGACGGTCTGGATGGGGATCCAGTACACCTTCCCCAAGCGCTTCGTCAGCCCGCTGGGCTACCTGGGCGTGCTCACCGGAATCACGTTCCTCGTCCTCGGCGTGACCGGCGGCGCGCTGATGATCTACTACCAGCCGACCCTGTCCGGGTGCGGCAGCCTCACGTGCGCGTTCTCCAGCGTAGCGAAGATCAACGACTCAGTGCCCTTCGGGTGGCTGCTGAGGAACCTGCACTACACCGCCTCCAACGCCATGGTGCTCCTGGCTGTGCTCCACATGTACTACCAGTACTTCAGCGGCAGGTTCAAGATCAAGAACGAAGTCCTCTGGGTGACCGGCGTAATCTTCGGGCTGATAACCGCGGTCGAGGCCTATTCCGGCTACGACCTGATATTCAACCAGAGGGCCGGCCTGGCAATCGAGATAGGTTCCTCGCTCGCCAACTCCACGCCGGTGCTCGGCGGCGCCGTCAGGCTCGCCACCTTCGGCGCGGGCTTCACCGACTTCATCCTCAGGCTCTACTCTGCCCACGTGTTCATATTCCCCATGATCATGCTTCTCCTCGTCTTCCTTCACTTCCCGCGCTACCTGGTCTTCGACCTGCCCGTGGTCTCGTCTGTGGTGGGCGCTCTCTTCATAGTGGCCGCCTTCTTCCCGGTCCAGCTCGGCGTCCAGTACTCCCCGAGCTCGCCCACCCTGACCATACCCGAATGGTACCTCACGGGGATCTATGCCCTGCTGCGGACCGAGTTCGACAAGTTCGTGATGGGCGCCCTCATGCCCGGGCTTCTCATCCTGATGGCCATAGTGATACCCTTCGTCGACACTTCGAAGAAGCTAAACTGGAGGGACCGGCCCTTCTTCACCGCTCTGGGCATCACCAGCATCGCCGAGATCCTCGTGACCTCTGCCTGGGGCTTCTACATCAACCCGGACACTTCGCTTCCGACGCTGTCCAGGCTCGTCGTCCCTCCCACTCTCTACTTCAGCTCAATGGTCGGGGTCGCAGCCGTGTCGTTCCTGTTCACGTACGCCTTCCTCAGCTACGTAAAGTCGAGGGAGAGGGTGAGGAAGGCTGCGGCTCCGCTGGGACCGATCCTGACGAAGAAGTGGGCCCTGATCATCTTCGTTCTTCTGATCCTCTCCCAGCTTGCGCTGAACGGGCTCGCAGTGGCTGCCATGGCCGCGGGCCTGAGGAACATGGCGCTCTTCGACATCGGGGCGGTCCTCGTCGCCTTCGGCATAATCGCCCACCTGTACAGGTTCAGCCAGAGCCTCCCCTTCTAGTTCCCGACGCGTATGTCGGCTGCCATCTCGACCCAGCGGGGCCCCACTTCACGGACCCTCCTGGCCTCGTAGGTGCAGCCCGCCGGCAACAGGTCGGCCAGCTCTGCCGTGAGGTTCCTGGCTGCTTCGGCCTCGCTGCGCCCGAGCACGTGCCTGTAGTAGTGGACCAGTCCTCCCTTGGATGCCATGGAGAGGGCTTCAGGAAGGAATCTGTTCGAGGCTGAAGGATGCGGCATCAGGACCCTGTCGTATCTGCCTTCCAGCATCTTCCTGATTTCTGATGCGTCGGCGTTCAGCACCTCTACGAGGTCGCTCACCTTGTTCAGTCTTACGTTCTCCTCGTGCAGCCTGCACGCGTAGCTGTTCAGCTCGCAGCTGGTCACCATCGCTCCGCTCTTCTTTGCGATCACGATGCTGAAGGGTCCGACGCCAGCGAACATGTTCAGGACCCGTTCGGACCTGCGGACAGCGTTGGCCAGCCTGAGCCTCTCCGTGGAGAGCCTCGGCGAGAAGTAGCACCTTCTGACGTCCACCTTGAAGGAGCAGCCGCTCTCCCTGTGCACCGTCAGCGTCCTTCTCTCCCCCGCCAGGTGGCGGAGCCTGCGCAGCCTGAACTCGCCCTCGATTGCCCCCTCCTGCTCGAAGACGCACTTCACGTTGGGGAGCTGCTCGAGAAGGGCCTTCGCGAGCCCCTTCGTCGCCCCCTTCCCCTCGCCCTTCGGCCCCAGTATCGCGATGTCGCCGATCAAGTCCATCCCCTGGGACCTCCCCCCGGGGGCCACACGCAGGGACTCCTTCTCCACCAGGCTCCTAATCAGCTTGGGCAGACTCCTCGACCTTCGCTGATACGTAGTAGTATGCTCCCTTGGCCTTCTGCTCCCTGTCGAGCTTGCTCCCTGGCTTGTTGACCCTTGGCCTGCCGCTCGTTATGTCGCGCCTGTAGGTGAGGCCCACCTGCTTCAGGAACGTGTTCATCCCCTCGTCCTTCCCCATGGGAGGGCTGGCGCTGCCGCTGCTGCCGGGAGTCCCGTCGAAGACCATCAGCTTATCCGAGATGAGGTCCACCACCTGCAGGTCGTGGTCTATGACCACCGCGGCCCTGCCCCTGACCTTCGCCAGTCTTGTTATCGCCTTCGCTATCACAAACCTGTCCTCCACGTCGAGGAAGGCGGACGGCTCGTCCAGGGCGTATATCTCCGCGTCCTGGGCCATGGTCGCTATTATCGCCACCTTCTGGAGCTCTCCTCCGCTGATGTCGCCCACGCTTCGCGGAAGGAGCTTCTCCATCCTCAGGGGCACCACCAGGGAGTCCTGGAGCACCGGGTCGTCGAATCTGGTTCCAAGCGTCGACTGGAAGAACTCGCCTACCGTGCCTTGGAACGCTGAGGACAGGTACTGCGGCTTGTAGGCTACCCTGGCGCCGACGGACACGGTGCCCTGGTCTGGCTTCTCCTCTCCGGCAAGGATCTTCAGGAATGTGGTCTTGCCGAGGGCATTGGCGCCGACCACTCCCAGTATCGTTCCCTGGAAGAGGGTCCCGCCCGCGACCGTGGCCCTGAAGCCGTCGAACGACTTCGAGAGCTCGGTGTAGCTGGCGACCGGCGTCTCGCTCTCCACTGTCTCGACCACCGTCCTCTGGCCGAAGGAGACCGGCTTGTCCCTGAACCTGATGTTCTCCTGCGGGAGGTAGCCGTCCAGAAGCGAGTTGATGCCCGTCCTCGCGGCGTAGAGGCCGGAGACAACGCCGTAGGCTCCGGGTTCGCCGTAGATTATCTGCACGTAGTCCGCCACGTAGTCGAGGAAGGCCATGTCGTGCTCGACGACGAGGACCGACCGTCCCGACTCCGCGAGGCCCCTGATCAGCTTCGACACAGCGAGCCTCTGGTAGACGTCGTTGTAGGACGACGGCTCATCGAAGAGGTAGAGGTCGGCGTCCTTCAGGGCGGCGGCAGCCACTGCCAGGCGCTGCAGCTCGCCCCCGCTGAGGTCCTTGACGTTCTTGGTGAGGGCTTCGCCCAGGCTCAGGGCCGCCACCACTTCGTCCATCTTCTTCCTTTCGTCCATCTGTCGAAGCAGCGTTGCAGCGTCGCCGCTCCACGCCTCCGGGATTCTGTAGACCGCCTGCGGCTTCAGGGCGACCTCCACCTCGCCGTCCGCCACGTTCTGGAAGTGCTCCTTCATCTCGCGGCCGCTCAGGTAGGAGAGGAACCTGTCCCAGCTCGCCTCATGCTCGTAGTCGCCCAGGTTGGGGACGAGCGAGCCAGAGAGCACCTTCAGGGCGGTGGACTTGCCTATCCCGTTTCTGCCGACCAGACCGACCACCTGACCCTTCCTTATGGTCGGTATCCTGAACAGCCTGAAGGAGTTGACGCCGTACTGGTGGATCTTGTCGCTCTTGAGCTCCTCGCTCAAGTTCAGTATCTCGATGGCGTCGAAGGGGCACACCTTCACGCAGACTCCGCAGCCGATGCAGAGCTGCTCGGAGATGAGCGATATCTTTTCCTGGTCCAGCACGATGCACTCTTCGCCGTTTATGTTGACCGGGCATTCCCTGATGCACTCCAGGCCGCACTTCTTCGACTGACAGAGCGACCTGTCTACGACTGCTATTCTATGGGGCACTGCCATTGGGGGTCTAGGTCAGGCAGATTTGGCTTTCGCTTCATCCGTGCAAATTCCTGTTCCATTTCCCCTTTCTCAGTCTATTGCTCAACCAGGTCTTCAGGAGCAAGCCTTCCTGTGCTGGGGACACCGGGGCTGGATTCCTTCTGTTCCATTCCGCGATTACGTTCCTGCCGTGAGCTTTCCATACAGAGGTCATGAATTCTGCGGTGGGGTGTGTACCCCTCAGAAATCCCGTTTGCGGGAAAAACCCCAGCGCTGCCTCTGCTTCCATCTTCTTCAACCCAACCAATTCCTCATGAATCGCCTGCAGGAGAGCGTAGGCCTCGGCACTGCGAACCTTGACCGCACTGACAGGCAGCCATCTAGGGTGTGGTGAACCCGTATCCCTCGTTGCCTTCTCATGTAGGATTTCTGCGATTCTTTTGAGTACCTCGACGTCCGTCATGTTGCCTCCAACGATTAGGAAGGTCTCGTCCAGCTCAGAGTCGTGGATAGTCGATATCCGCCCCTCGTCGCAAATCCACTGAGCAACTCGGGTGCGGTCTGACTGTTTGCGCAGATAGCACTTGATTGCTTTTGCCCTCGGAATCTCTGGATGATATTCGACATTTACTGCGAGTTCCCTTTGCCACTTCAGGACTGTCGGTTTGGAGACGTCGAAAAACTTGGCAACCTCCACTTGTGTGCCGAGGGTACCGTACGCTCTGAGAAGCTCGTGCCTCGTGGGACTAGAAATCCTCTTGTTGTATCCGCAGGGTTTGACCAGAGGTCTTCAATACGCAACATGGCAATTCGATAAGCCCCAACGTGACCACTCAGATCTTCGGATAATAATCAGTGTTCGGAGAGCCGCTTTGGGATTGGACAGAACCAGCAGATGGCGGGGTCGCCGTTCAGTCCGAGGCTCTCGCAGCTGTGTCTGGTGCGCATGAGCTTCCAGATCTCCTCGTCGCTTGCTTCACCGGCGAGGTGAATGGCCTCGTGCTCCTCAATCACGGGCAGGAGCCTGCATCCGGAGCAGAGCGGCTTCACGAAGGCCATAGGCCTGAGGGCGGTGGCAATCATCAGCGCGCCCGCGGTCCCGACGAGCCAAACAGGCAGCGCAAGTCCGAGGATTCCGGTCACCGGATAGAGAAGCGCGCCAACAGCCAGGCTCGCAGCGCTCAGGAAGCAACCGAGCAGGAGGGCTGTCCTGCCGCGCTCAAAGGAGAATCCTATGGCATTGCGCGGCAGCGAAGAGGCCCAGAGGGCGGGAACGAGTATGCGGACAGGCAGCGACAGCCTGAGGGTCGTCATCCCGGAGGCGACCCTTCGCCAATCCCCTGCGTCTGCCATCAACTTGGTGGACAATTGCCGGCTCTCTATTTATCCCCGCCGTCCCGCAAGCCTCTGTTCGACCCTGGCCTTCATCCTCTCCAGGCTCTCTGACTTGGGACCTGCCATGTTCAGCGCCATCGGCGTTATCGAGATTCTCTTCTTCTTCAGCACTGCCTCTGCGTCGGAGTTCGGAGGGAACTCCGTCAGTCGCTCTCCGAAGAGCCAGTAGTAGGGCCTGCCCCTCGGGTCCTTCCTGACCATCACCTTCTGGTTGTACTTCCTGCGCGCTATCTCTGTGAGGACCAGCTGGGTTGAGGGGTCGATCTTCGAGGGAAAGTTGACGTTCAGGAGTTCCGCCCCCCCGGGCATGCCGTTGTAGAGCACGTCCCTCACTATCTCGCCGGCCACAGCGGCGGCCCTCGAGAAGTCGAGCTGCCCGTATCCCACTGTGAACTGGAACTCGTCGCCCACCTGCATGGAGAATGCTATGGCGTTGATTCCGCTGAGAGCCGCCTCCAGAGAAGCGGCCACAGTGCCGGATGCCAGTATGTCTTCGAACGTGTTGTTGTCGCCTATGTTTATTCCCGAAGCGACGAGGTCGGGCCGCCTGGGCAGCAGCTTGTTGATGCCAATGAGCACGCAGTCGCCGGGGCTCCCAGAGACCGCGTAGCAGTTGAACTCCTTCCTCCTTATCCTGCTGACGCGGAGTGGTTTGTGGAAGGTCAGGCTCAGCGCCGTGGCGCTCTGAGGCTGCTCGGGGGCGACTATGATGACGTCGGCGTATCTTGATATGGCCCGCGCCAGCTGAATGACGCCGTTGCTCTGGACGCTGTCGTCGTTTGTGACCATTACGAGCTTTCTATTTCTTGGCAAGCTTCTTTGCCCGTGAAAGTGCCTTCTCTAAAGCCCTTTTCGGTTCGCTCACGCCGTAGTGCTCCGAGAGGGACTTTTCCGCGTCCTCCATGGCTTCGTCGACAGCTTCCAACATACGAGGCGACATAGGGCCAGCGCATGGCTTGAGCTGGACATACGCAAGTCAGGCAGATTCGGGCAGTCCGCAAAAGGTTGGTCGTCTCTGCATGCGAACCCTTGAAAAGGCGAATAGGGTCTTGGACGAGGATCAAAGGAATTTTGGAATCGTCGGCCGTCGACTTGGGTCCTCCGGGACCAGATGAGGTCTACGGATACGGTCTTGTTAATGCGGAGCAAGCCTTCGAACTCGCATTCGGACGGCCTCCGAACTCCATCCTCCTTGTGCGCGCGATTCAAAACGGCTTACTGTACGCTGGTGCTGCCGTAGGAGCAATCATACTCGGAAGTCTCTTTGGCTTATCAGTCAACCGTCTCAGAGGCGTGCGTAGTCACAAGCCCACAGACATGATGGCTTAACATTTCTCGGTGGACGCGCAGTGAATCCCTCGCCCGAAAGGAATTACGCCAATACTTCGCACACTCGCAAGCGGGCTCGAAGGATAAATAATGCCCGCGAACTGGTCAGCAACGCATGCCCAAGAAGAAGGCAAGGCGTTCATCGAAGAGAACCAAGAGGGCTCCGAAGAGGAAGGTCATGAGAAGGAAGGCAAAGGCGCGCAAGACAGCACCGAAGCCGGCCCCATCCTCTACCACAGCACCCGCCCAAGCTCCAGCAGCAGTCCCGGCTCCTGAGGCAGCGCCTACCCCGTCACAACCAGAGTCAAAGCCAGCTCAGGAAGCGACAAGCGCGCCGCCAGAAACGCGAGTCGGAGTTCCCACCGAAAAGCAGGGGCAGCCGAAGCAGTACGGGCTCTCCCCTTATCAATGACGGAGACGCTGAGTTCGACGCCGAGAGTATAGCAGAAATCTCAACTAACTGAATCGACTCTCTCTCCTATTGTACTTCTTCGACCATTTTCAATGGCTGTACGGTTGTCCCACTTGCATGCGGCGGCGATGGACTGATGGTCTGCTGGGAGACGTTCGTGGCGACGCTCGGGCGACTGCGCATCGTCCCTCCCGAATCGAACGAGAAGGAGCTTCAGGAAGAGCTGGGCGTGGACACCCACGAAGAGGCGGAAAGGTTGGTGAAGAGGATGAGCGACGCAGAGATCATGCGGCTGGCCGAGAGGCTGAGGAAGAGGAAGCGCAGGACCGCAGAGGAAGTGACCGCCTACGCATGACCTCGCGGAAGCAGGGCAGTCGCGGCCCCGATTAATCGGCTTTCTACTACAGCCAGACTGGACCCATATCCTTTGACTGGTTTCTGACCGCCTCGACGGGAATGTGCTGCTTAAGTATCTCTCACACGAGATAGAACCTAGCATGGGCGACACATACGCGAAGGTGACTCTGCACGGGCCACTCGGCAGAGACACAATCGATGCCCTCGTGGATACGGGCGCTACGTTCACCAAGATCTCATCTTCCGTTGCCGAGAAGATTGGTTTCAGGGGAAGGAGGCAGGTCGAGGTAATTCTGGCAAGCGGAGAAAAGGTCCGCAGGCAGCTGGGCAATCTCGAAGTCGAGATCGAGTCTCAGAAGGACATGGTGCCCATCACCGTTGGAGGAGACGGAGAAGCCGACCTCATCGGCTACACGACTCTTGAGATACTCGGGTTCAAGGTAGACCCGGTGACCCGGAAGCTCGAGCGGAGCGCGCCGATAGAGTACTGACCACCACAACCAACGCGGGTTCTATCCCTCACCCACTGTACTTCTTCGACCATTTTCAATGGCTATACGGATGGCCCGCCGACTCAGGCCTGGATGCAGAACCGTCGTTCTCTTCTTTGGGCATC
>CAZENV010000019.1:0-34192 GCA_964513805.1 uncultured Nitrosopumilales archaeon | reverse complement strand
GAGTGGTACAACACCATAAAGCCGCACGGGGCGCTGGACCTGAAGACGCCTGTCAAGGCCTACTACGAGAAGATGCCGAAGTCGGACGAGCTCATGGACCCTACATTGCTAGAGAGGGCGGAGGCGTCATCCTAGGATGCGAAATCATCCCTCGAAAAAACACTCGACGGGTCTGGTAAGTTGACAGTTGACGGTTGACGGAGCCTTAAGGGGCGTTCTCACGACTAGAACTATATACGCCCCATAGGACTAGCCTTTGAGGCATGAGACGAAGAAATGTTGCAATAGGTCTTCTTGCCTTGGCAGTCATGGCGTTTGCCTTCTTTGCCCCAGTAGCCTTCGTTCCCACGCATTTCACCTGCGGCTACGGCTGTTACTCTCAGTATCAATACAGTTCCCTTACCGGGGTGCTTCTTGGGCATGGGGGATACTATTTCGGAGGCCACTACTCGATTCAATGATTGTGGTAGAACATGAAACGTAGAACGGCGGCTCTAGCGGGAATAGCCGTTGTCGTTGTGATCGCTTTCTTTGTCTCTGTCCCGATAATCTATTCTCCCACAACTGTCTATGGCTCGCTCCATCTCCAAACCTATCCTACGTATCCAAACTGGAAGTCCCTGAGTTGTTGGGCATTTGGATTTGGCATGTATTACGGAAGAACAGTCCAATGGGTGCCTGCTTCCAATGGTGCCAATGGGTTTAGTGGGTCGGCTGGTGCCTTGATGCCCAAATATGGTAACGCTACTCAGTTTGGATGCCCATCACCAACAGCTTCTCCCACGGCTTCTCTGCCTTAGCCAAAGTAGACGAAACCTGCCGGAACCCATCCAACGGGGGCTACTGCTCGGTTGCTCAACCGTGAACTCAACAGAACCTTCTCGAAGGTTAGCTATCGCGAGATCTCTCTCCTCAGGTCTTCGTAGGCCCTCTTCACCTCGTCCACGGACGCCTCGTCCTCGAGGGTCGTGACGTCGCCGACGGGCGTGCCCTGAACCACGGCCTTGACCACACGCCTCATTATCTTCGCGCTTCTCGTCTTGGGGAGCTTCGAGACGAAGTAGACCTCCTTGAGCGTGGCGATGTGGCCCACGTGTTCGCGCACCCTCTCCTTCAGCTCCTCCCTCAGCTGCTCGCCCGGCTGACTCCCAGCGCGAAGTATGACGAATGCAACGGGTATCTCCCCCTTGAAGTCGTCCGGCACAGCAACGACCGCCGCTTCGGCCACTGACGGGTGGTGGACCAGGGCGGACTCCAGCTCGTAGGTCCCCAACCTGTGCCCAGCGACCTTGATCACGTCGTCGGCCCTGCCCAGTATCCAGAAGTAGCCGTCCCCGTCCTTGACTGCGTAGTCTCCCGCGTAGAACCACCCGGGAAACCTGCTCCAGTAGACCTGCCTGTACCTCTCGGGGTCCTTGTGGATTGTCAGCGGCATCCCGGGCCAGGGTCGCTTTATGACGAGGTAGCCCCTGGCGAGCGGCGCAGAAGGCTCTCCCGAGTCATCGACCACGTCGGCTTCGACCCCCGGAATCGGCAGTCCGTTCGTGCCTGGTTTCATGGGCGTCATTTCTCCGCCCGGGGTCAGACTGATCAGTATTCCCCCGGTCTCGGTCATCCACCAGGTGCTCCCGAAAGGAATCCTGTTCCTGCCGACCAGCCTGTGCATCCAGCGGAAGGCGGCCGGGTTGATGGGCTCCCCCACCGAGTGCATCAGTCGGACCGAGGAGACGTCGTGCCTTGTCACCCACTCGTCCCCCATCTTCATGAAGCCTCGAATGGCTGTGGGCGAAGTGTAGAGGACGCTGACCTTGTGCCTCTCTATGAGCGAGACCCAACGGTCCGGGCGCGGATGGTCCACCGCGCCCTCGTACATCACTGTCGTCGCCCCCTCCATCAGGGGGCCGAAGACGATGTAGGAGTGGCCGGTCACCCACCCTATGTCGGCTGTGCACCAGTAGACGTCGTCCCTTTTGATGTCGAAGACCCAGTTCATGGTGGCGTGAAGAAGCGTCATGTACCCTCCGAGGTCGTGCACCTGCCCCTTGGGCTTCCCGGTTGTCCCCGAGGTGTGAAGGATGAAGAGCGGTTCCTCGGACCTGACCCTCACGGGCTCAACGTAGGCATCGGGGCGGACGTCGCCGAGGGCGCGGTCGTAGTACTCGTCCCTGCCTTCTTTCATCCGGACCGGGGTGCCGACCCTTCTCAGGACGAGCTCGTGCTCCACGCAGGGAGTCTTGGACACGGCAGCGTCCGCAATCTCCTTCAGCTTGATGACGTTCCCTCTCCGCCATCCGCCGTCCGCCGTGACGAGCAGCTTGGCGTCCGCGTCCTGCAGCCTTTCCGCCAGCGCTTCGTCGCTGAACCCGGAGAAGATGACTGTGAACGGGGCTCCCAACCTGGCTGCGGCGAGCATGACTGTGGGGAACTCGGGGATCATCGGAAGGTAGATGCCGATGGTGTCGCCCTTCTTGATCCCATACCTGTCTCGCAATAGGTATGCCAGGCGGTTCACGTCCTGGTGGAGCTGGCCATAGGTGA
This sequence comes from uncultured Nitrosopumilales archaeon, assembly GCA_964513805.1. GTDB lineage: Archaea > Thermoproteota > Nitrososphaeria > Nitrososphaerales > Gagatemarchaeaceae > DASPPF01. The sequence goes on along the minus strand of CAZENV010000019.1, from coordinate 31,654 downwards.
CCCTCCGGACCTCCTTCGGGCCGGCCCCTTCCACGGGCTCACCCTCCCACAGTATGGCAGTCTTGTCTCTCAGCGGGCCTTTCGCGTGTCTGTCGACGCAGAGCTGGCTTGCGTTCAATTCTCCGCCTACGAACCACTTGTAGAAGGGCGGGTTGTCGTCGTCCAGGAGCCTGTCCCACTTCCTGAACCAGTCGAGTTCGGAGGCCACCGCCGACCAGAACTCCGGGCCGCGTGCAAGAGTGGTCCCGTGGGTGTCAAGATACTTCTTGGGCGGGACCGTCTCCCAGCCGTCGGCCCGAACCTGCTCACCGAAGGGCAGCGACCAGTTGACAGACAACTTCTGAGCGGCGCGCCTGGATTGGATTTAGAACTTTCTCGACAGTCTTCGTCACTTTAGCCAATTGACGACATGCGCACCTTCAAGACGCCGAAGAAGAACTTGATGATCTCGCCGGAGCCGAGCTTCGATTCTCCCGCGGTCCTCTCGCCGAAGATGAACGGCACCTCTGCCATTCTCATGCCTCGCCTCTTCAGCAGGTAGAGCGAAGCCACCTGAAAGACGAATTCGGATGTTTGGACGTCGCTTCCGACCAGAGCCTGTGCGGCCGCTTTGCTGAGGGCCCTGAACCCCGAGGTGCAGTCCTTCACCGGAATCCGCAGGAGGACCCTCGCGTAGAAGTTTGCTCCCCAGCTCACTGTCCGTCTCCAGATGCTCCATCCAAGCGTCCCGCCGCCGGCGACCTTCCTCGATGCGACAGCCACATCAGCGACCGGACCCAGCGAGGCGATCAGCTCGGGTATCTTCTCTGGCGGATGCTGCAGGTCTGCGTCCATCTCGACAAGGACGTCGGACCCAAACTTCATCGCCTCGGCGAAGCCCTCGACGTGGGCGGAGCCGATGCCCTTCTTCCCTGCGCGCAAGAGGAGGTGGACCGAGGGGTTCCTCGACATCTCCTCTCTTATGGCGTCGGCGGTCCCATCGGGGCTGCTGTCGTCGACGAAGAGCACTTGGAGCCCCGGGACCCCGACCTTCCTTAGGCGTTCAACGAGGGGTCTGATGTTCTGCCTCTCGTTGTACGTCGGGACTACGACGCAGGCGTTCACGCAGCCACCCTTCGCTAGCGCGCCAGGGCGCAGGCGTTCACGAACTCGTCAGCCACACGTTTCATGTCCTTCCTCCCAATGCCGGGATGGACGGGAAGGGAGATTACGTGCCTGGAATCGTAGTCTGCGTTTTTCAGCCTGAGCCTGCCATACCCGAGTCTCGTGTAGAGCGGCGTTCTGTGGACCGGCGTCTTCCAGTACACCGCAGCCCCCACCCCCCTTCTGCGCAGTCTTCCGAGTATCTCGTCCCGTTTCTTCTTCAGTGTCAGCGTGTAGAGATAGAAGACGTGGGTCCTATCGTCCGAGTCTTGAGTGAATTCGACGCCGGGAAGGCCAGCGACGCGCTCGCTCAGGTACTCTGCGTTCCTCAGCCTTGCCTTTAGGAATCCGGCCAGTCTGTCCATCTGGACCGAGCCGATTGCGGCTGCCATTTCAGTCAGCCTGTAGTTGAATCCGAGGTATCTCGGATCATAGCCATGGAGCATGCCGTGGTTCCTGACCAGTCGCAGCCTATCGGCGAAGGCGCCGTCGTCGGTCGAGACAGCGCCACCTTCTCCAGAAGTGGCCACCTTGGTCGCGAAGAGACTGAAGCAACCAGCTTGCGAGAGCGCGCCGGTCTGTCTGCCCTTGTACTCCGCGCCGAGCGATTCGGCCGCGTCTTCTATGACCGGGATCGAGTGCCTGTCCGCAACCTCGTTGATTTCGTCCATGTCGGCAGGATAGCCGTAGATGTGCACCGGAATGATGGCCTTTGTCCTCTTGGTCACCAGTCTGGCGACCGCTTGCGGGTCAATGTTGTAGTCGGGCTTGCTGTCCGCGAAGACGGGGCGGCCGCCGCATGCCAGAACGACGTTGGCCGTGGCAACGAAGGTGAACGAAGGCAGGATCACCTCGTCCCCTTCCTTGATTCCCAGGGCGAGCATGCTGCAGTGCAGTGCGGCTGTCCCAGAGTTGACCGCTACGACGTGCTTCGAACCGAGAAGCTTGCCCAGCTTGCCTTCAAGCTGGCGGACCCACCTCCCACCCTCGAAGGAGGAGTCAGTGAGCTTCCCGCTGTCCAGAACCGACATGACGGCCCTCTTCTCCCTCTCACCGAGAAGCGGCACATTGATTGGGATGAAGGACATTCTCTCCCGACCTGCCCAGCGCGGAAGACTATTTGAGATTCGTGCACTCGGCCCAAGCCCAGAAGTCGAGTATCTGACATGAAGCGCCGCTCACTGGCCGCTGGCCTGTTCCCCGCCTTGGTGCTCGCAGCGGTGGTCGTCCGACTCTTGATGGTGTGGCTGCTTCCGCCGCTCCTCGACGTCTACTACTACGATGCTCAGGCGGCGCGGGCCATCCTTGGAGGGGTCAACCCGTATGGGCTTTCGTACATCGGCATACCTGCTTGGCTGGCGACGCCAGACGCCTCGAACGTGTTCGCGTATCTCCCGGGGGTGGTGCTGTTCCTCGCGCCGTTCGGTGCAGTCTGGGACATCCGCTTGGGTCTCGTGTTCGCGGACGTCATTGTCGGACTCGGCATCTACTCCCTTGGCGGCAAGAGGGCCAGGACAGCTTCGTTGCTCTTCCTTCTCCTGCCCTTCACCGCTCTGTTCTCGACCTCCTACCCGAACAACACGCTGGTCGCCATGGCGTTCGTGGCGATTGCGGTTGCTCTGTGGGTCAGGGGAAGACCCAGGATCGCATCGGCGATGCTGGGGGTCGGACTGGCCTCGAGTCAGTTCGTCTGGCTGTTCTACCCACTCTTCCTGGCGTGGTCTCTCCGGTCGCGGAGGTTCGACCAGGTCGCAATCCAACTCGCGGTCGCAGCGGCGCTGGTCTTCCCGTTCGCGCTCTGGAATTGGTCATCGTTCACCTACGACGCCATCTTATTCCAATTCACAAGAGCGCCGAGAGCCATCGTCAGCGCCGCGGCCTTCGGGTTCAACGTCAACCCGACTCTTTCTGGTATCGTCTACACATTGTTCGGCGCGACCGTGCCCGTCCTTCTTCGGGCCGCAGTCACAGCCGCAGGCGTCCTGTACGCCGTGTTGAAGACCAGGGACCTCCCATCCGTACTTCTCAACGGGTCATTGCTGATGTTGGTCGTGGTCTTCGTCCTGCCCAACGACCTTTCTTGGTGGTATCTCGAACTCCCGTTCATGACTTTGCTGATGTGGATTGCCTTGGCGAAAGGGGCGACAGATGCACCCCCACCTAAGGCTTAAAGGCTCGAATTGGCGGCTCGCGATTCCCCTTGGAACAGAATGCCATGGATCCGGGGACTAGGCGCATCTTCACCTTCATCGCTTGGGGTTCCCTGCTGGTCATAGTAGCTGTCGTACTCTACGGCATATTCGAGTCATTCCTCACCACCGGGACGCCGTTGGTCATAGGCATCGTCCTGGTGGACGTCGAATGGCCGCTCCCGTTCTTCGCAAAGCCGGTTTCATACTTCTCTGTAGCCTGCGTGGCTCTCTTCTACTCCGGTCTGCGGCTCTGGGAGGCGAGGATATCGAAATGGCCCCACAACGTACTGAGCTTCTTGCAGCTCTTCGGTTTCATCGTCGCATTCGCCTCCGCCTACGAAGTCCTTTACAACTTCATGATCTGGGGGGCCTTCTTCAGCGTGCAGATACTCAAGGGCGCGACGGACCCGAGCTTCATCACGAACGAGGCTGTCATACCCTGGAACTTGGATTTCGCCACAAAGGCCTTCTCTGCGCTGTTCGTGATCAGCGGCTACTCGGTCTACTTTCTGAGACGGCTTTCAAAGTCCGGGCTCATCTGACGGAGGACGCCGCGTAGCTGGCGAAGGCAAGGTACAGGTGCCCTGCTCCGAGCACGACGAAGATAACGACCGACGCGCCGGCCACTGTGACGAATGCCCCGGTCAGTAGCGGAATCGCAGCGTACACCTGGTACGCGCAGAGCAGGAGCCCCAGAACCGCCGCCGAGGGCCCCCACGCAGTCGAAAGCCGGGAGCTGGGTCTCGCCTTCATCAGGACGCCTGCCGCCACGCAGGCAACCGCCGGCCACAGTACCAGGCCCGAGCCGGCCAGGAAAGCGATGACGACCCAGATGGCCCCGAAGAGCACGAACGTGTAGGCCAGGTTCTTCCTGAGGAACGAAAGGGTCGACTGCATCTCCGCCTTCGGCCCCAAGCTGCCGATATAAGCTGTGCTGAATCTCTCTGGCGCTCCACGGTATCCTTATCTGCCGTTGGAACCTCTCGGCCACAGGAATCCGGCGAAATTGCAGACAACCGCCCAACGCAGCGCGCTCGCGGAGAGGCTCGCCGAGCTTACGAAGCCAGTGGAGGAGATGGAGGACGGGCTCCTCGCATCGGCGACCTACGACGGCGACAGGCGCCTGGCAGTGCTAAAGTTCTACGACCACAAGAACGGCCGCTTCTGGCTCTGGGCGGACAACACAGGACACAGGCCCTACTGCTACACGCGTCTCACGATGGAAGAGCTAGGCGCCGTGAAGGCTAGGAAGGACGTAGTGGAGGTCACGGAGGAGGAGAGGCTCGACCTCCTCAACGACGAGAAGGTGAAGGTGCGCAAGATAGTCGCCACGGACCCTCTCGCCATAGGCGGAGGCAACAACAGCATCCGTGACGAGATCAAGGCCTGGGAAGCCGACATCAAGTACTACGAGAACTACGCATACGACAAGGGCCTCAAGATGGGGACGTACTACAGGGTCACTGGCGGACGCGTGTCTCCGCTGAAGCACCCGATGCCCGAGAACGTCGCCCGGTCGTTGGAGACCATACTCAAGAAGAACCCGCCGGAATTCGAACCGTACCTGAGGGAGTGGGCAGAGCTGCTCGGAGAACCGCTCGTGGACTTCCGCCGCGTGGCCATGGACATCGAAGTGGCCAACGAGGAAGGCAGGATGCCCGACCCGGAGGACCCCACTCAGCCCGTGATTTCTGTCTCGTTCGTGAACGAGCACGAGAAGCTGGTATACGCCCTCAGGAAGCAGGGGGAGAATCCCTCGCCGTCGGACTTCAGCCTCGAGCTTTTCGACGACGAGACCGACCTGATTCGGGCCGTCTTCTCCAAGATGCTGGAGTATCCCGTGATCATCACCTTCAACGGCGACAGCTTCGATCTCAGGTACCTGAAGCACAGGGCGGACAAGCGAAGGATTCCTGAAGAGGAGGACCCCATAGAGCTGCAGAGGGTGGAGTCCTCGGTCAAGCACGGAATCCACCTCGACCTCTACAACTTCTTCAAGAACCGGTCGATACAGGTCTATGCTTTCAGCAACAAGTACTCCGACTACACCCTCAACACCATATCGGAAGCGCTCATCGGCAAATCGAAGATCGAGTTCGAGGGGAACATCGGTGACCTGCCGCTGGAGGAGCTGGCCAGGTACAACCTGAACGACTCGCAGCTCACCTATGAGCTGACCTCCGTGGGCGGGTCCGTCGCCATGAAGCTCCTCCTGGTCATCGCTCGCATCGGCAAGATGCCCATGAACGACGTCGGGAGGCTCGGCGTCTCGAACTGGATCAGGAGCATGCTCTTCTTCGAGCACAGGCGCCTTGGCGCGCTGATACCGAGGCCTGACGAGCTCTCCGAGAAGGGGGGAGCGACGTCTCAGGCGGTAATCAAGGGGAAGAAGTACAAGGGCGGCTTGGTGATAGAGCCGAAGCCTGGCGTCTATTTCGATGTCTCGGTGTTCGACTTTGCGAGCCTGTATCCCAGCCTGATCAAGGTGCACAACCTTTCCTACGAGACTGTCAATTGCTCACATGAAGAATGCCGGAGTAACAAGGTCCCCGATACCAACTCATGGGTATGCAGTCGAAGAAAAGGGATCGAGAGCCTCGTCACGGGCTCGTTGAGAGACCTCAGGGTTGGTCACTATAAGCCCCTCACGAAGGATAACACGCTGACCAAGGAGGAACGGGAACTGAACAACGTGGTGACCCAGGGTCTCAAAGTCATTCTGAACGCATGCTTCGCCGGGGATACCCTGCTCGTGACACCTAATGGGCTGAAGAACATCAAAGACATGGCTGTCGGAGACGAGGTAGTCAGCGTCAACCCAGAGAGTTTGGGAGTTGAGATCGACAGAGTGGTCGAAGTTCAGGCATTCCCGTACAGCGGAGACCTAATTCACTTCAAGGACAAGAGGTTCGTGGACCTGATGGTAACGCCAAATCACCGTATGTTGACCGCGGATAAACGCAAATCCTCTTCGTCGGGAGCGACCTTCAGAACCGCCGAAGACGTGTCCAAGCTCACTAACATGGTCATACCGAAGTTGAAATCGGGGGTTGAAGGCACTCCGCCTGGACGAATATCTTTACTCGAATCGGCGAAGTTCGTCGATGCCTACGCGAACTTGTATCCAGAGAATGGAATGCGTCTGATCAACTGGTTCAGAAGGCTCCCTCCTGAGCTGAGGTGGAAAATACGCGAATATGGGACAGTCTGCAAGTACTGGAGCAGGGCGAGAAGGAGACCAGAGTCGCATTACCGGATTCCAGCTCGCCGGCTGAGCGAGATGGATATCGACGTTGTGGAAAAGGCCTGTGGTCGGGTCCTAATCGGTGAATATCGTTCATCAAAGATACCCGTTAGGTACGACGCGTCTGGTTTCGCGTCGCTCTGCGGTTGGTATGTTTCGGAAGGTTCGCACCAAGTTACAGAACCAAAAGCATACGTGAGCGGGAACTACCGAGGGAGGACCGCATCCATTGTAATCTCGCAGGGGTTCGGCAGGGGGAATCCCAGGGGTGTGACCTTCAGAGCCGAAATCAAGGAACTGCTCGATAAGTTGGGGCTGGGGAGTATACACGACTCAGCAGACAATAGGTACCACAAGGTGACCAGTTCGGTTCTCCATCGATGGATGGTGTCGCATTGTTATCACGACACTACCGCTCCGCCCAATGCGACCAACAAGAGAATACCGGAGTTCGTTTTCCAATCTCGAGTAACGATGGAATCTTTCCTGGAGTCATTGTACAAAGGAGACGGGAATAGGCGCGGCATCAGGTATACCACGTCGAGTGGTCGGCTAGCTGAGGAGCTAGTCGTTTTGACAACTCTCCTCGGATCCAAGGCAAAGATGACTTTCGACGGGGAGATTTATCGGGTCGTCTTCAAGAACGTAAGCTCGAAGTTGACTTTCGCAGGGGCGGAGAATTCAAACCACGTCACGCGGGTCCCCTTCGAAGGCATGGTTTATTGCGTAACAACCGAGAAAAATCACACGGTCTTTGCCGGCCGGAATGGAAGATTCGTCCCTGTTGGTCAGTCCTACGGGGTCATGGGTTTCGAGAGCTTCGCCTTTTACTGCCTCCCAGTCGCAGAGGCGACCGCGGCGCTAGGGCGGTCCGCCATCACGAAGACAATAGACAAGTGCAAACAGCTGGGGATCAACGTCCTCTATTCGGACACCGACTCGCTCTTCCTCCAGAACCCGTCCAAGGAGCAGAGCGGTGCGGTCACGAAGTGGGCTGAAGAGGACCTCGGCGTCGAACTGGACCTTGACAAGAGCTACAGGTACGTCGCTTTCAGCAGCCGCAAGAAGAACTACTTCGGCGTCCTACACGACGGAACCGTCGACATCCGCGGCCTGACGGGGAAGAAGTCTGTCGACGGACAGACTCCAATACTCGCAAGGTTTGATGAGAGGGTACACCTAACAACAGTGTCCGAGGCCTACGAGGCATTCATGAAAGGACGGACCGTTGAGGTGGTCACCGTCTCCGAAGAACTCAACACCAGTTGGGCACCAATATCCAACGCGATGAAGCACAGGGTCGACGATGTCTACAGGGTCTCCACCAGCAAGGGAAGAGAACTGATTCTTTCCGGAGACCACAGCGTATACCTGGTCGACACTTTCGGACGACTCTTCAGCAAGGAGACACGCCTCCTCCGACCGGGCGATGTTGTGGTGGGGGCGCAGTACGTCCCGCCCCGCTCGCCATCCAATCATCTCTGGACAGCGAACTACATTGCGAGCCCTGTTCGAGTGAATGCTGGCCAAGTAGAATCGGGGAGATTGCATGCGACATCGGGCGTACCGATTCCGGCCAGGCTGTCCCTGACTCCGGATTTCGGTTTCCTCCTAGGCATTTACGCTGCCGAAGGTGATACTTCGAGACGCGAAGGCTCGCGCAACAACTTCATCACCCAGAGCAGAATCTTGAATCCAGAGGTGTGTGTCGAACTCGAGCATGCTTGGAGGAATGTGTTCCTCATGCCAGTCAAGGTCTACAAGGGGCAAGGGGGGATCAATTCGTATTACCTTCCAAGTCTTCACGCCCAATTCTTCCGGGCTCTCTGTGGAGGCACGAGTGCGGAGAAGCACGTGCCTGACTTCGCCTTTGACGCAGACAGCGCATTCGTTTCAGCATTCCTAAGGGCTGCCTTCTCTGGTGATGGGTACGGGGATGGGAGGCGGGTGAATGTTGCATCGAAGAGCAGACCCCTTCTGACGGGGATGGCCCATCTGCTCGCAAGATTCGACATTGACTGCCGTCTTCGGAAATTCCAGGTGAAAGGCAACACATATCATCAGCTGAGTGTCATAGGGGCCTTCAGTCGCGAACGCTTCTACCGCCTTATTGGGTTCCTGCAGCCTCGCTTCAACAAGTCAGTCGGAAACGGCCATAGAAACAAGGAGTTGATTCCGTTAACTACGGAAGGGCTGCTCTTTCTGAAGAAATCGATGGCACTCAGGCGACAAGTCCATGCGTTCAGGGGAGTCAACCTGCATGACCGCCGCTACTACAACTTGTCAATGCTGAATGCGTACAACGCGGTAATAGGTTCCCTGTTGCAGGTTGCAGAGCCGGACGAGCGACGACCCCTCGTGGCAATCGCGCGGATGTTGAACGTCCGTGACGTGAGCTATGATGAGGTGGTCTCGGTGAGGAGGCTGAGGGGAAGCAGGGATATGTTCGACTTCTCTGTTCCGGGCTTTGAGAGGTTTGTCGCTGGGAACCTGCCTACTCTGCTTCACAATAGCCAAACTCCCGAGTTCCTGAAGAAGAACTTCTACGATGCCTTGGATATCCTCAGCAGCGTCAAGAGCCCCGACGACTTCGAGAGGGCGCGGGCCAAGACCAGGGAGCTGCTCACCAACATGGTGAACAACCTCAAGGGAAAGAGAGTCCCCGTGGCCGACCTGGCTTTCAACGTGATGATGGGCAAGCCCACGGCCAAGTACAGCGGAACTACGCCCCAGCACGTGAGGGCTGCCCAGGCCCTGGAGCAGAAGGGCAGAGAGATCAAGGCCGGGGACATCATCGGCTACGTCAAGACGAAGAGCCCGCCCTACGTGAAGCCTGTGGAGCTCGCCAAGGCCGACGACGTGGACCCTGACAAGTACATCGAGTACGCCCATTCGATGTTCGACCAGATGCTCGACGCCCTGGACTTCAGCTTCGACGAGATAATGGGCGCGACCACCCTGGACTTCTTCTGGTCATGAAGCCCGACATCAGGTTCTCGACAGCGCCCAAGATCCTCGCTGCGTCGATGGAGCTGACAGGTCCTTACGCAGACTGGGGGAAGGGACTGATGGAGCTGAAGGCGTGGCTGTACTCGAAGGGGATCGCGACTGCGGGGGAACCGTTTGCTCTCTGCTACGACAATCCGACCGAGACGCCCGCGCCCCAGCTGAAGAGCGAGGCATGCTTCCCGGTGGCAATACCCTTCGAACCCGAGGGAATCGTGAGGTTCAAGGAGTTCCCCGAGTGCCATGCAGCAGAGACCAGACATCGCGGCCGCCCGGAAGAACACACGTCCACCTACGGCGCATTCCTCGAGCAACTCCTCAATGACGGCTACGCCCTATCAGGGCCGGCGAGGGAGTTCTATCATTCGCCCTCCGCGGTGCTGGGACCGGGCATGGGATGGCTGATCCAGCAGCCAATCTCCAAGCGCGCCTGAACTTTCTGGCTTGATTCGGCAGCACAGCAAACTATTTCACCTCCAGGATGAGCGCGGCCAAGACAGGGATGCAGGACTCCAACCCCATCGTCAGGCTGGGGGTCGTGCAGATGGCGATGGGCCCAGACCGACAGAAGAATCTGAAGAAGGCCGTCAAGATGATTGGGGAAGCCTCATCGAAGGGGGCCGACGTCGTATGCCTCCCCGAGCTCTTCTCCTCGACCTACTTCCCCCAGCGGGAAAAGGAGGCGGTGGCTCCCGAGCCGATACCAGGGCCGACGAGCAGGGAGCTGTCCAGGGCCGCACGTTCGTCCAAGGTGGTCCTCGTGGGAGGCTCGATGCACGAAAGGGCAGGGGCCAAGCGCTACAACACGACCGTTGTCTTCGACGCCCGCGGCAGGGCACTGGGAAAGTACAGGAAGGTTCACGTGCCCTACGACTCGCACTTCTACGAGAAGAGCTACTTCTCGTCAGGGAACGGATACAAGGTCTTCGGGACCCCGTTCGGAAAGATCGCACCGCTCATTTGTTTCGACCAGTGGTACCCCGAGCCCGCGCGGGTCTGCAGGCTGATGGGCGCGAAGATTCTGTTCTACCCCACGGCCATCGGCTGGGTGAAAGGGGTGGAACCAGTGGAGGGCGACTGGCAGGAGGCCTGGGAGGCGGTCCAGCGCGGCCACGCCGTGGCCAACAGCGTGGTCGTCTGCGCTGTCAACCGCGTGGGTGTAGAGGACGACATGACCTTCTGGGGCGGCTCGTTCGTCTGCGACCAGTTCGGAAGGATCCTGTTCAGGGCCGGGGAGGACGAAAGCGTCTCGGTCGTGGAAGTCGACATGTCCCTGGGGGATAACGTGGAGGAGGGCTGGGGTTTCCTGAGGAACAGGAGGCCGTCCACCTACGGAAGCATAGCAGGGTGAACCGAGTCGTCGGGTGCGCCTCGCAGCATGGGTTACAGGATGCCTGCAGAGTGGGAGCCGCACGAAGGCACGTGGCTGGCGTGGCCGAAGAACGCGGAGACCTTTTCCAAGGAGCATCTCGTCCAGGTGCGCAAGACCTACGCCAAGATGATAGCGGAGCTGTGCACCGGAGAAAGGGTGCATCTCCTGGTGGACGACAGGGAGTCGGAGAAGGAGGTCCTGGCGCTGCTCTCTCCGAACAGCAACCTCGTGTTCCATCTGCTGCGCTCCGCCGACGTGTGGATCAGGGACTACGGACCCATCTTCGTCACGAACCCGGGCATCGCAGCCACCAAGTGGGTCTTCAACGCCTGGGGAAACAAGTACCAGGACCTGCTTCCCGACAACGAGACAGGGCGAGCAGTCGCGAAAGAATCGCGGATCCCTAGCTTCGAGCTGGACATGGTCCTGGAGGGTGGTTCAATCGACGTGAACGGCAGGGGACTCCTGCTTACCACCAAGCAGTGCCTTCTCAACAAGAACAGGAACCCTTCTTCGACCCAAGCCGAGATTGAGTCAGCGCTCCGGGACAACCTCGGTGCAGTGAACGTGATTTGGCTTGAGGAGGGAATCGAGGGGGACGACACCGACGGCCACATCGACGACATCGCGCGGTTTGTAGCGCACGACACGGTAGTCTGCATGACGGAGCAGAGCGGAACTGGCGGAAACCGGGAAACACTCGCTACCGACCTTGAGGTCCTCAGGCTGGCGAGGGACTCGGAGGGGCACAAACTGAAGGTGGTGGAGCTTCCGATGCCTGCCTCAATTAGGAGCGGCAACGATCTGCTCCCCGCGTCGTACGCGAACTTCTACATCGGAAACTCTGCGGTGTTGGTGCCCACCTTCAATGACCCAAACGACGGTAAGGCGCTTGGAATTATCGGCAAGCTCTTCCCTTCACGGCGGGTGGTCGGCATAGACTGCCGAAGCCTGGTGACAGGGCTGGGCACGATTCACTGCGTGACCCAACAGCAGCCCGCGTCCCTCTGAACTCACTCGAAGGCCGCTGTCTTCTGCTTGACTTCGTCCACGAAGCTTCCGAACTTCACCCCAAAGGACTGCTCGCCTGAGCGCTTCCTGACAGCGACCGACTCGGAGTCTTCCTCCTTCTTCCCTATGACGAGCATACAGTCGCCTAGCCAGCAGACTCCCACTTGGTTGCTGTCTGCCAAAGCGGAGAGCGTTCGCTCCGCCATCGACTTCGTGGTTGACTGAATACTCGTTCAACTTGGAGGAGCATGACAGGGCCCCAGGGCTCGACCCATTTGCTGAGAGGGGCGGCTGTCGATTTCTTCGTGGTCAACTTGTTTGATTGTCTCAGTGGAGAACGCGTCTTCGTAGACTTGACTGAACACATGGTTACCGTGATTTTCAAGAGAATTGATGCGAGTCCCGCCTCCCTCGCAAGGAGCCTAGGCATCAAAGCGAGGAACCTGCAGCGTTACAAAAAGATCGCGAGGTCAATGCCGTTGGGTGTTCTCAAGGGACTCTTGAAGCTGAGCGGGACCGATGCTTCGGCGCTTCAAGGAAAGATCCACATGCGTATCGGCAACAGTGGAACTCCGATATCCATCGGACCAGGATTGCGAATCGACGAGGAATTCGTGTGTGTTGCGGAACTGATTAGGTGCGATGGGCACCTTCCCAAAAACCGCTGGCAGGTCGTCTTCGTTAACAAAGAGAAGATGTCGATTTTTGCTGTCGAGGGGTTCTTCAAGAAATTCTGACTTACGAACAAGAACATGTCCTTATCGAGGGTTAATGGGGTAAGCTATCTGCGGGTGCATTCCTGTCTTCTTGCGACAATACTGAATAGAAACTATGGAATTCCATTAGGGAAGAAGGGAGATATGAAGGTTCCACGTCTCGTGCTTGCCTCACACGTTCTAGCATCCGCAATGGTTCGGGCAGCATTTGACGCCGAGGGGGATGTACAATCTGGGGATACTTCTCAGAAATCAGCTCCTCGGCGAATTGTCATCACGAACACTTCAAAGAGCTACCTGAAGTGTGTGGAGCAAGCGCTACGGTATTTTGGAATCGAATCGAGGACGTACTTGGAGGCACGGCCCCACCATAACGTATTTCGGCTCGCGGTCTATCGTCAAGAAAGCATCAGGAAGTTTGTCAGATACGTCAAACCCTTCCATCCGAAAAAGTGTCTTAGGTTAGCGTGCCTTCTTAGAACCTACCAGAAGAACAGATTGCCAGAGTTGAGTTTGCGACCGAAGATTCTCCACTCTGTGAGTGGAGGCAACAACACCAGACGAATGATTGCGAATGACCTCGGATTGTCCCTATCGCAGGTTGGCAATCAACTCTACAGACTCAGGAAGCTTGCATTGGTCGCAAGGCCGAACGTAGTCACCAGTAACCATGGCCGTTGGGGCATCTACAGGTTAACGGCGAAGGGTGAACTGCTTCTGCGGAGATTCACTGATAGAGGATTTCCAGATTATGAACTTCATTGATGAACTCCTGTAGTTTCACATCATGTCTGACTATTCCATCTCTACTTCTCACAGAAATCGTTCCAGATTCGGATTCCTTCTTGCCCACCACAAGCGAAAACGGCATCTTCTGCAACTGCGCGTTCCTGATCTTGGCACCCATGGTGCCGCTCTCGAAGTCACCTTCGGCCCTTATCCCAGACGAGACAAGGCCGGAGAGCACAGTCTCCGAGTACTTCTTGTGTTCGTCGGAGAGCGGGATCACCTTCACCTGGACTGGCGAGAGCCAGACCGGAAGAGCGCCCTTGTAGTGCTCGAGCATGATACCTACGAACCTCTCAAGGGAACCGAGGATGGTCCTGTGGAGCACTACCGGAGTGTGTTCCATGCCGTCTGAACCTGTGTAGGAGAGCTTGAATCTCTTGGGCATCTGGAGGTCCACCTGGAAGGTGCCGCACTGCCACTCCCTTCCCAGGGAGTCCCTGATGTCCACGTCTATCTTCGGCCCGTAGAACGTGCCCTCCTTCTCCTTCACCCCATACTGTTCGCCTCTTGACTTTAAGACCCGGATCAGGATGTTGGTCGCTCGTTCCCATTCCTCGTCGCTTCCCATCGTCTCGTCGGGTCTGGTCGAGAGCTTGGGCTTGTACTCCAGTTTGAAGACGGCGTACACCTTCTTCATGATGTCGAGCATGTCTCCCAGCTCCTTCTCCGCCTGTTCCTCGGTGCAGATGATGTGGGCGTCGTCTTGGGTTAGCACCTTCACCCTGAACAGCCCGCTCGCGACGCCGCTCAGCTCGTTCCTGTAGAGGGGGTCGAAGATGGCGTATCGGACGGGGAGGTCGCGGAAGCTCCACTTCCTCGACTTGTAGACCAGGAATGTCGACGGGCAGTTCATCGGCTTCATCCCGAACTCGTCGTCGCCGATGCTCGTCAGGAACATGTTCTCCTTGTAGTGCTCCGAATGGCCGCTTACACGCCAAAGCGCGGTGTTGGCGAGGGCGGGGGTGCTGATCTCTTGGTAACCGCTCTTCCTGAGCTCTGACCTGAGGAAGTTGATCAGCGTGTCTCTCAGCTTCAGACCTTTGTCGTGCCAGTAGACCATCCCCGGTGAGGGCTCCTGGAAGCTGAAGAGGTCGAGCCGCTCCCCGATGGTCCTGTGGTCGGTCTCGGGGAGGCTCCCAAAGTCGCTCTTCCTTATCCTGGCATAGAGCTCTCCCTCGGTTGGCTCGCGCTTCGGTTTGGAGGCGGACGCCGCTTGCGCCGCCGACGCTCCGTAGCTCCTCGACATCTCCGCGAGCGGGTGGCCCTTCACCTTCACTTGAAGCGCCTTGTTCCAGCCGAACGGGGCCCGCATGACCTCGAGCCCGGAGCTCTTGGCCTGCGCTTCCATTTCGAGTAGCACGGGAAGCGCGTCAGCCGGGCGCGCGAGATTCTGGGACAGGTGGGCGAAAGGATAGATCATCACCCTCCTGGTGCCCAACTTCGAGAGGAACTCCTTCGCTTCGGCGACCGCCTTCGCCGCGACCTTGCCGTCGTCCCCCAGCTCCACGGCGGTGAACAGCACTACCAGCTCCTCTTCCCGGACGAGCTTCTGCTGAGCCTCTTCGGCTCCGGCTATTTCCTTCTGTATGGGTTTGTATTCTACGAAATCCACGTGCATCTGGAGTATCTTCATGCCGGATGAGCTCCGGTCACCAGCGCGCCCTTTCCAGCGACTTTGATTTCTTCGTGGCCTTCTTCCACGCCTTGTAGTGGTCGTGGCACAGGTAGACCCTCCTTCCTTCGCCCCCGGCACTGAGACCGCTGCCCGTGAGTTGCTCCTTACTGAGCGACCGCTCGGCCTTGTTTGTGCAGCCGCTTATGCCGCAATTCACTCCCTTGTCGACTCGGCCCAATTCGGCGAACCAACCACGTCTCAATCTATATAATCTTAAGCGCGATGGCGGGCACGTGCTCGACAGGCTGCGGGCAAGGCTCGGAAAGTCGCTGCTCTCGATGGGTCTCTTGTTCTCCAAGACCGGCCTCTCCCCGGCATCATGGACCCTGGTCGGTCTGTCGGTTTCTATCGGTGCGGGGGCTGCGTACTGGTCATCGGGCTACGGGGGCGAGCTGGTCGGCGGGCTGCTGATCCTGGCATCCGGCTTCTTCGACCTGGTGGACGGCGCAGTCGCCAGGGCCACCGGTTCGGTCTCGAAGAGAGGCGCCTTCCTTGATTCGACCCTGGACAGAGTGGCAGAGGTTGCGATATACTCTGGCATCTTGCTTGGAGGTCTTGCAAGCCCACTCGACACCCTGTTGGCGCTTTCTCTGAGCCTGCTTGTCAGCTACGCCCGAGCCAAAGCTGACTCGCTAGGAGTGAGTCTGTCGGGGGTCGGAATCGGAGAGAGGAGCGAGAGACTGCTGGCCCTTGCCATATTCTCCATCGCCGGCTTCGCCGGTTACGGAGTCCTCCTTGTGGCGGTGCTGGCGGCCGCGACCTTCCTTGAGAGAGTCTCGAAGGCCTCCAAGGCTCTCCGGAACGCCTGATCTGGACGACCAGAACCCAAGTCTGGCGGGCTTCTCGCGAAGGCGTGCCTACCAGTTGTTGTGTCTCTCGTTCTTCGCTCTGACCTTCACAATGCCGTAGTGAACACTGCAGCTGATGCAGTAGTACCTCACAGTGGTGGGAGACGCGATGTAGGCTCCCGCCTGCCTGAGCTCTCGCGCGAGCGTCGGCTCCACCAGCGACATCCTGGTGGTGACCTTCTTCGCCTTGTCTCTTGGGACAGCGGCCCCACAATTGCTGCAGTAGATTGTGTCGCTCCTTCCCTTCCCTCCCTTGGAGCGGCCACGGCTCTTTCTCTTCTTGGACAGAACTAATCGAAGCCCGCGCCCTTTGGCCTGCTTAAAAGGTATGCTGGGGGCCGGGGTCACTCTTTCTTGTATGGAAGGGCCAGGGCAGCTGGCGGCCTCAGCCTCTTGGAGGCAAGGGCCAGGACCAGAACGGTGATGGCGTAGGGGAGGACGTTCAACAGGACGTAGGTGGGATTAGTGGTCGGTATGCCGTAGACCACCTGAATGACGTGCTCGCTGCCGACGAGCACTCCGAAGAGGACGCCGACCCCGAGCACCGCGAACGGGTTCCAGGCGCCCGCGATCACAGCCGCGAGGGCGATGAAGCCTATGCCCTGGGTTATGTTCGGCACGAAGCTGCTCGTCAGGCTCACAGTGATGTAGCCTCCCGCCATCCCCAGGAGTGCGCCTCCCAGTGCGGTCGCCAGTATCCTCGTCTTCGCCACGTCAAGGCCTGCGGCCTCGGCAGCCTTTGGGTTCTCTCCGGTCGCCCTCACATGAAGTCCGAATGTCGTCCTGCTGAGCAGAAGGTACACCAGGACTGGAAGGACGAACATCACTATCTCCATGGAGCTCACGGCTCCCAGGTCCTTGGGGAGGCCCGGGAAATGAAAGAACGGGGGAATGGTGTTGGACCTTGGGGTGCCGTCCACGTTGAAGAACGTCGCGGACAGAACGTATGTGATCCCTAGGGCGAAGATGTTGACGCCTATGCCCGCCACCACCTGGTCGACGTGTATTCGCGTGCTCATCACTGCGAAGGCGAAGTTCGCCACGACGCCCACCAGCATGCCGCATAGGAGGCCGACCAGCGCCGACGATGCCCCGAACTGGGGCTGGAATGCGGTGTCGACGCCCGCGGCTGTGAATGCGCCCATGAGCATCACGCCCTCGAGGCCGATGTTCAGGATCCCTGACTTCTCCGTGACCAGCTCCCCTTGGGCTGCCACAGTAATGGTGACAGCCTGCTGCAGGCCGAAGATGACTATCAGAACCGCCGTCAGGTCCACTTCTTTCTCCTCCGCATGTCCAGAATCATCCTTGCGAGATTAGGCATGGCCAGGAATAGGATGATCAGTCCCTCCATGGCCCAGGGGACATAGGCCTGGGCCGGCTGCGGGCTCGAGCTGACTATGAAACTGGCCCCCGACACCAGTATGCTGAAGAAGGTCGCGGAGAAGATCGTGGCGATGGGGTTGTTGGCTGCGACCAAGGCCACCGCGATGCCTGCGAATCCCTCGCCGCCGAAGGAGCCCTCCGCGAAGTGGTCGAAGTAGCACGCGTTGACCGTGCAGGAGTGGCCCGGGCCCAGGACGTCTCCCGCGCCCGCGAGACCCGCGATCAGCCCGCCGATTATCATGGCGAGCACCTTCATCGTCCTCGGGTTGATGCCCTTGGCCTCGGCGGGCTGCGGGCCCAGGCCCGCCGCTCTGATGTTGTAGCCGAATGTGGTCCTGTTCAGCATATAAAGCGAGCCGACGGCCACGATCAGAGACACGAAGATCATGATGGACGCGGTGAAGTAGGGTATGCCAGGTATGGTCGCGTTGGGATTGAACTGGGTGTTCGAGTAGGTGTAGACGGTCTGCCCCACCTTCGGACCAATCACGTTGAAGAAGATGAAAGACGAGAGAGGCAAGGCAATGAAGTTCAGCATGAGTGTGGTGACGATGGCGGATGCGTTTCTATACGCCTCCAGCAGGCCCGGGATCGCCGACCATACGGCCCCGGCCAGACAGGCGCATGTGACGGAGACCAGCGGCCAGATGACCGGAGGAAGGGGGATGAATATGGAGACGAGCGCAGCGGTGATTCCGCCGAGATAGATCTGCCCCTGGGCGCCCACGTTCCAGATTCCCGCCTTGCCCGGTATGAGGAAGGCAAGAGCCGTGAGGATGAGCGTGCTGGTGTAGCTTATCACGTAGGATTGGCCTGACTGCGTGAAGAGCGCCCCGGAAAACATCTGTCTGAAGACGACGACGGGGCTGTCGCCCGAGAGCTGGATCATGACCGCCGCGGCCACGAACCCGAGCAGGAGCGCTATCAGTGAAGGGACGGCGCCCGAGAGCAGCTTGCGAGCGCGCTCTCCGCCCTCGCCCTTCGTTACGAGGCCACCCCTCCGAGGAGTTTGCCCAGCTCACCTATGCTGGCCCCTCTCTGAAGTTCGCCGATTATCTTCCCCTCGTAGATCACCACTATCCTGTCGCTGAGGTCCAACACCTCGTCGAAGTCGGCGCTGACCAGCAACACCCCCCTGCCGGAGTTCCTGGCCTCCACAAGAAGCGACTGGATGTACTCGGTGCTCGCGACGTCCAGTCCTCTGGTGGGCTGGTGCGCGATTATGAGGTTGGGGTTTCCCGACAGTTCCCTCCCGACTATGACCTTCTGCTGGTTCCCTCCCGAGAGGTTCTTGGCCATTATGTCCACGCTTGGCGTCGCCACGCTGAACGACTTCACTATCCGGGCCGCGAACTCCCTCACCTTCTTCAGGGAGATCACGCCCGACTTTGAGAACCTCGGACTCTCGACCGTGCCGAGCACTGTGTTTTCGGCGACAGTGAAGTCGAGGACCAAGCCACTGAGCGCCCTGTCCTCGGGCACATGCGCCACAGAGAGTCTCATCACCCTGCCTGCGCCCAGGCCGTTGACCACCTCGCCCCTTACCTTGATGCTGCCCGAATCAGGTTTTTTCACCCCGGTCACAGCCTCCACGAGCTCAGACTGGCCGTTTCCCTCGACTCCGGCAAGGCCGACGATCTCGCCTTCCTTCACAGAGAACGTGCATCCGTTCACGGCGGACTGCTTCAGCTTCGTGGAGACCACGAGTCTGTCCACCTCGAGAAGGGTCTGGCCGGGGGCGTACTCGGTGAACTTGAACTTCCGTTCCACTCCCCTGCCGACCATCATGTTCGCCAGGACGTCGTAGGTCGCGTCCTTTGTGTCCATGGTGCCCACCACCTTCCCCCTCCTCATCACGGTGATTCTGTTCGTCACCGCCATGACTTCCTTGAGCTTGTGGGTGATGAAGATGACCGTCGACCCCGCCTCCTTCAGCCTCCTCACCGACTTGAAGAGCTCCTCAGATTCGAGCGGCGTCAGCACGGCCGTGGGTTCGTCGAGGATGAGCAGCTTGGCCCCCCTGTAGAGCGCCTTCAGTATCTCGACCCTCTGCTTGAAACCGGTCGGAAGGTTCTCAACCAGCTGGTCGGCGCCCATCTTCAGCCCGGTCCTGTCCTCCAGCTCAGAGACCCTCCTCCTTGCTTCGGCCCAGTCAAGCAGGCCCCCCCTCGAAGGCTCCGACCCCAGGATGATGTTCTCCGCGACTGTGAGGTTGGGGACGAGCGTGAAGGCCTGGTGGACCATCCCGAGGCCCAGGCCTATGGCGTCCCTGGAGCTCCTTATCTTGGCCTGCTTCCCGTCCACTTCGACCGTCCCGGCGTCCATCTTGTACATCCCGTAGAGCAGATTCATCAGCGTCGACTTGCCGGCGCCGTTCTCGCCAAGGAGCCCCATCACCTCGCCCCTTCGCGCGGAGAAGTCCACGTTGTCGACTGCGACGACTCCGGGGAACTCCTTCCTCACCCCGGCCATCGAGACCATAACTTCGCTCAAGGCTAGAACCCCAAAAAGGAGAGGGAGGTGAGCTGTTCACTCACCTGAATTCAGCACCCTGTCGAGAGTAGGCAGCTTGACCCTGTGTCAGTGTATATCTCAGGCACCGTGATCGTGCCGTTGAGAATACCTTGCTTCAGCTGGTTCATGAGGTTCAGTGCCTGTGAAGGAACGTACTGGATTGTGTATTGCATTGGTGTCGGTCCGACAGCTCCCTGGGCGAGGCCTAGAACGTACACGTTCTTGACGTTGCAGGGCTGGTCACCCGTGTCTCCGCAGAGCTTGGTCTGTCCGTTGTAGAAGGATGGGCCCCACACGTTGGGGTTGTTCCAGATGTTGCTATAGTTGCCATACACCACCGCCTTCATCACGTTGAACACACCCACGTCGACCTTCTTGATCTCGGAGGTGAGTACGAATGACGGAGGAGTGTATCCGGTGAACGAAGTCTGGTTCTCGTGCTGGACGAAGTACTGGTAAGTGCCGTAGTAGTCCTGGTTCGCGTCCACGCCAATGGCGAAGACCGGCGGTGCCGTACTGTTGCTCCAGTTCCACCCGGCCGCTTGGTCGTGTGCGCCGACAGCGTCGAAGAGGCCAAGTCCGCTCCCTCCGGCAGCCGCGTAGATTATGTCGGCCCCCTGGGTCATCATTGTCTGCCCAATCGTCCTGTCGGTGTTGGGGTCGTTGAATGCAGAGGGTGTTGGTCCAGTGTATGCCTCTTGGATGGTTACCGTCTTGCCGAGGGCCTTTGCAGCCCATTCGGCGCCGAACTTGTAGCCATTCCAGAATTTGTAGATGATTCCGGTGCTCATCCCGCCTACGAAGCCGATGTTGTTGGTCTTTGTCATGGCTGCAGCCAGGGCGCCGACGAGGGCGCTTCCGACGTTCTCCTGGAACTTGACCGCCACGACGTTGGTGACGTTGTAGATGTCCCCGTCGACCTGGGCGAACTTCTGGGTCGGGTACTTCGCGGCCTCCTGTGCGATGGCTTGGTCCATGTCGAAGCCGACGCCGACCACGAGGTTGACGTGCTGCGCAATCAGCGCTTCGAAGTTGGGTAGGATGTCATTGGTGCTCTGCGATATCTTGTAGAAGTAATTGACCCCGAAGGTCTTGTTCGCCTGTATCATGCCTGCGTAGGCGAGGTCGTTGAAGCCTCTGTCGCCAAGACCGCCCACGTCAAAGACGACCCCTATGGACATGCCCTTGCCCGGCAAGGCGCCCGATGAGGTGGTCGTCCCTGTCGAGGGCGTCATGGTTGTGTAGAAGTAGTATGCCCCAGCAGCAACCACGATCACGACGATCACGGCTGCTACTGCGACAGTAGTGCTAACTCCCTTTCTAGTATGCATCAGCAAGTATCTTCGGCTCGACCTCTCGCCATCAAGTTATTTAAACAACCAAAACCGAATTGTGTCTCCCGAGGAAAAAGGCAAGACTTCTTAAGAGGTCTGACTTTGGAGCAGGCCCCGCTTGAGGGCGCTCTTCGCGGGTTTCATAACCATCGACACAATCAAGCTCTCAATCAGGACTGTCACTTCCATCGGAGGCCCGCCTTGCTATGGCGGACTGATTTGCGCAAGGTTCGGTTTCGACGTCTTTGCCTTGACCAAGGTCGGGGACGACTTCCCGCCCGACCAGACGGTCTGGCTCTCAAGGAACGGGATAACCCTGAGACCGGCGGACTTCAGCCAGACTCGGAAGACGACAAGGTTCAGGATCGAGACGAGCAGCTCCGGAAGGACCCTCACCCTCCTCAGCAGGTGCGAGGACCTGTCCAGAGACCAGCTCCCGGAGACCCATTTCAACGCAGCCGTCGTCAGCCCTGTCGCGGGGGAGGTCTCGCCAGCTCTTCTAAACTCGGTGGCCGCCAAGTCGGACTTCACCTTCCTCGACCCCCAAGGGTTCCTGAGGCGCTTCGGGCCGTCGGGTGAGGTCACCTACGGGCCCCTCAGCGACCACAGCATGCTCAAGGCAGTCGACGCCGTGAAGATGGACAGGGATGAGGCCGCGGCATTGACGGGGATGACCGGCCCCAAGGAAGCGCTCATGAAACTTGGCGCCATGGGAGTGCGCAAGGCGTTGGTCACCCAGGGAGCTGACACGTGCTTCGTTCTGGACGGAAACAAGATCTACTCGGTTCCAGTTCCCAGGGTGCAGGTGCTGGACAGCACGGGGGCTGGCGACATCTTGGGCGGCGCCGTAGTCGCAAGCTACCTCCGGACCAGGGACTTCCTTTGGAGCGCCTGCTTCGGCATCGCGGCGTCCTCGCTCTCTCTCCACATGATCGCACTCGCCAAACTCGACCTGCCCATCAGCGTCGACGACCAGGCGAGGCGCCTCTACGCCCAGGCTAGCCCCGTCGGGAGCGTCTGACCTTCTCCAGCTTCGACCTGGCAGATTCCAGCTCGCCGCGACTCGGGCTCCCCCTGGTCTCGTACCTGGTCGCCTTCAGGGCTCCGGCGAGATTCGCGAGGCTCGCGGAGTCGAGCGGGCTTCCGCCCAGCAGGAGGTAGCTGGCAAAGACTCCCAGGAAAGCGTCGCCCGAGCCGGTGCTGTTGACTGCCCTCTTGCCTAGCAGCGACAGGTCAACTCCTTCTATTGTGGATGTCACACCGTTCCTTCCCACCATGCATCCCCGAGGCCCGAGCGTGGTGACCAGGGTCGTCTTCGGGTGAGCTCTCCTGAACCTCTCGGCGGCTGACTGTTCGTCTCCGGCGGGGTAGAGGTTCCTGACCTCGTGGCTATCGAGGGCGACGTAGTCGGCGAGTCGGACGACGCCTTCTATCGAGCGGATGCCCTGCCGCGAGCGCACACCCGGACTGTAGACCACCTTGGCCCTCTTCCCCTTCGCCCTGCGGGCGATGGCCAGCGCAACCGGCGTCGGCGGGTCCATCACTATCAACATCCTTGTCCTTTCGAGGATGCTGGAGATCCCGTCGGAAGAGAGGTCGCGAGGCGAGATCATCTCGTTGGCGCCGAAGTGGGTGTGGATTGTCTTCCGCCCGTTCGAGTCGACTATGATGTATGCCCTTCCCGACCTGGCGCTTCTCACCTCGACCAGCCCGTCGGTGAGCACGCCTTCCTCACGCAGGGCTGAGCGCTGCCTGGCGGCGACTTCGTCCTCCCCGAGTGCGCCCACGAATGCTACCTTGCCTCTGCCGAGGATCCTCGCGCCGGCCACGGCTACATTGGCCCCCTTCCCTCCGGAGAACTCCTCCACCTGCCTCACGGGCACCTCCTCGCCTGGCCTGGCGAACCGATCCTCGAACACGCTGATGTCCCAGTTTATCGCTCCGATTACGGTGAGCAGTCCGCCTTCGAGCCGCATAGCCGAGCCTGCCGCCACAGCCTCACAAGCACCTAGTAGGACTTTGCGATGTTGACTGTGGTCTCGGCGTGGTTGCCGCACTTCACGCAACGGGAATCCGACGGATGCTGGTCCAGCGGTATGTTGATGATCTTGGCGCCTGTCTCCTCCTGCAGCTTGCTTTCGCACTCTGGAGACCCGCACCAGGGCGCCCTCACTATTCCGCCCTTCTCCTTGATTATCCTCTTCAGCTCGTCGTAGGACGTCGTCATGTGGGTGTCGGCCTTTAGCCTTTCGCTAGCCCTCTCCAGCAGACTCCTCCCCATCTCTTCAAGGTCTCTCGCCACCTCTTCCTCGAGGGCGGCGAGCTTTGCGACCCGTTTGCCGCCCGTGTCCCGCCTGACTAGGACTGCCTGGCCGGATTCGATGTCCCTGGGACCCAGCTCCACCCGCATCGGCACTCCCTTGAGCTCCCACTCGTTGAATTTCCTGCCGGGAGTCAGATGGTCTCTGACGTCCAGCTTCGTCCTGAACCTCCTCGCCAGCCTGTCGGCCGCCTTCCTGGCTTCGGCCAGGACCTTCTGCTTGTTCTGATCCGACACGATGGGCACCAGGACCACCTGGACCTCGGCCAGCTTCGGCGGGACGACAGCGCCCTTGTCGTCGCTGTGGACTGCCAGCATCACTCCTATCTCCCTCGTGGTAATCGCAAACGTGTTCTGCCAGGCGAACTGCCTGTCGCCCTTCTCGTCGACGAATGTTATTTCGAAGGCCTTGGCGAAGCGCTGGCCGTCGGAGTGGAAGTCGGGTCCCTGAATCGTCTTCCCGTCGGGAAGAAGGTGCTCGATGCTGTAAGTGGCCTCTGCTCCCGCGAACTTCTCCGAATCTGTCTTCCTGCCTGTGTATCCCGGTATCGCGAGGTACTCTTCCGTGACCATCCTGTAGATGCCCAGTATCTCGTCGCGTTCGGCGTCCGCTTCAGCCTTGGTTGCGAAGACGGTGTGCCCTTCGTTCCAGAGGAACTCCCTGCCGCGGAGGAAGGGCGTGGGATGCCTGAACTCCCACCTTACGACGTTGTTCCACTGGTTCAGCCTCAGGGGCAGGTCACGCCAGGACCTCACCCACCTCGAGATGACCTCGTACATCACAGTCTCGGACGTCGGCCTGATCGCCAGTCTCTCTTCGAGTTTCGATTGCCCCGCTTCCGTCACCCACGCGACCTCGGGCGAGAATCCTGCAACGTGCTCGGCTTCCTTCTTCAGCAGCCGTTCAGGTATGAAGATCGGGAAGTAGCTGTTCCTGATGCCCGCCTTCTTGAACTCGGAGTCCACCGTCTTCTGTAGGTTCTCCCAGATGGCGTATCCAGCCGGTCGGTAGACCAGGCATCCGGAGACCGGGCTGTAGTCGGCGATTTCAGACTTTAGGATGACCTGGGTGTACCACTCGTCGAAGTTCTCCGCCTTCTTCGCAGTGATCCCTTCGGGGCTCTGCCTGGACACGCTCCCCTCGCGTACTGCCTGACTTTATGAATCTGCCCTTTCGTGAGCTGGGCAACTCGGCTCCTCTCGCGCTGCCCGCCGCTGATGCCTCGCACGGACTCCCGACCTAGGGTCGTCTGTCAGAGTCCGAGCGCGCTCGTAACCACTATCACCGTCCCGATTGTCAGAAGCACGACTGTGGACAGGTACGTTGCACCGCGAGTGGATAGAATCCTTCCCAGTCTGTTGCCCAGGGCTGCCTCCAGCGCGCTGGCCGAGACAAGTGCGACCACCGCTCCCACGAAGACCAGGAGGATGTCCCGGTATTGGGCCACGAATAGGATCGTGACCAGCTCGGTGGCGTCACCCGCGAGGTCCAGCAGCGCCAGGGAAGAGACCATCACGAGAAAGGCGGCGAACTGTCGCCTGCCTGCTCTCGCCAGCAAATGCTCCTCTTCCCTCTCGATGCCTTCGGCCCTCGGGCCTCTGGCGTAGCTCCAGACCCCGTAGGCCAGCATGATTCCTCCTCCGGCGATCTTGACCAGGGAGACCGGGACGTAGGAGACCAGCGCTGACCCGACCAGCACGATGAATGCTGAGGTCAATGTGAACGCCACTGCCCCGGCAGCAAAGACCATCCATGCCCTCTTTGTGGTGGCAAGGGAGAGAAGCAGAAGCGCGTCCTTGTCGGTCAACTCCACTATGAAGAGCGTGCCAGCGACTGTCAGAAACGGTCCGATGAACCCTGCTGCATCTGGCAAGCGCTTGTATCACACACCGCTCCTGCGCGGAAATGCTTCCCGGACTGGTTTTAAGCTGAGGGGCCGCCCGAGGCCTCGGCTTCCGGTTTCTGGCCAGTCCTCAAGAGGAGGTAGAGCCCCACAATCATCAGGACGCCCGCCGATGCCAGTCCCACCACGGCGTTGCGCTTTCCGACTTCGTAGACTAGGGCCGGGACCGCGAGCATGGCGAGGAAGCCCAGGAACTTGTAGCTGGCGGCTCCGCGCAGTTTCAGGGACGGGTTGACCAGGTAGCTGAACAGGACCAGCAGGGCTGGGAAGACGACCGAGTACCGCCCGACGACGAAGTCCTGGGCGGCCCCCGAGATGTCGACGAATCCGTTGGCGTACCAGGCCATCAGCAGGGATATGACGAAGCAAGCCGCGGCTGTCTTCTGAAGATATCCGCTCGTCCATGCCAGCCTCTCCCGCCTGTTCTGGGACGCCACGCCGCTCAGGTCCAGAACCACTCCCACCAAGACTGCGAGGATGCCTGCCAGGAAGACGTACGGGTCCCTCGTCACCCCGAGATAGACGCTCGACGGGAGGATGGCAGTGAACCCTGACGTGGCCCAGAGGTAGATTGCGTCTGCCCCGCTGGCGATGAACGGGACCAGAAACAGCATCGTGGAGGCGTCTTCGTACTTGCCGCCGCTGTTCATCAAACGCCCAGCGCGACCCTGAACCGCTTAAAACTGTTGCCCGGGGCGAACCGCGAAGGGGCCACCCTCTGGTGCTCCGTCCGGTGGCACGGCCATTTATGATATCGCGGCCGGGGAGACTGTGGTTCTTCCGAATGTGAGATATGCGGTGTGTCCGACCATTATGTTGGAGGGCCTGGTCATCCCTACCCTCGCCTCCAGGTGCCTCATCAGAATCTCCACAGTCTCGATCGCTGCGAAACCCTCCTCCTTCATCTTGGCGACCAGCCTTTCCGCCTGGTTGGTTGTAGGCGTCACCGCCGCCAAGGGCGCTGACGGCTTGAGCGCCTTCCTCATGCTCGGGATCACCTCCCACGGGTCTCCGACGTCCAGAACCCCGGCATCCATCCCGGTCTCCTCGAATCCGGCCTTCGCGTCGCCTATCTTGAACGTGACCCATCCTTCAAGGCCCAGCTTCGAGACGTTCCTCTTGGCCACCTCCTGGAATTCTGGATTGATGTCGTATGTGTAGACCATCCCTTCCGGCTGAGCAAGGTAGGCCATCAGGGCCGTGGTGGCGCCGCTTCCAGTGCCGGTCTCGATGACCCTCGACCCCGACCTGACTCCGAGCTTGACCATCATCAGCCCGAGGTCCTTCGGGTAGATGACCTGCGTCTTCCTGGAAAGCTTCAGCACAAGGTCTTCGATGGTGGGCCGCAGGACCACCAGCTCGTCTCCGAGGGTCGTGGTGACCCTCAGGCCGAACTCCTTGCCGACGAGGGCAGAGACGTCGAGGATGCCCAGGTGCGTGTGCAGCTTGGGCGTGTCCCTGGGCCTGATCAACCACTTGCGCCTCCTGTCCCTGTACACCAAGACGTACGAGTCCTGCGAGATTGCTTCCGCGGGGGTCTCCGCCTCGACGCTGCTCAAGGGAAGGCTACGCCCTCCACCAGTCGTACCTCAGGAAGTCCACGGAGTTCTTCTCCGTGTCCGAGATGGCCACGATGAACTGCTTCCGGACAGTTGTAGCCAGCCTCCCGGACCGGACCATCGAGGTCGCCGTGATTGTGGAGCGCGGCGACATCACCTGGACGATGTAGGGGGCGTGGTCGATGCCTGGCCCGTGCTCGTAGACGGCAAAGTCCGAGCCGAATTTTATCCCTGGGGTGACGACGTAGCCGGCGTCCCGCAGCTTCTTGTAAACGATGAACTTCTCCCCAAAATCGGAATAGGACTTCTCGCAGACCTCTTCGAGCTGCTTGGCAGTCAGCTTCTCGCCCCCTTCGCTCTCGAGGGAGATCGTCTTCTTCTTCATCAGGTAGTAGCCCTCCATCAGGTCGAGGATCAGGGGCGCGTCGAACTCAAAGTCCTTGGGCTTTGGTATTCCCAGCGGCTTTCCGAAGTAGCCCTCCTTGAACAGCTTCCTGGACGCGGGCACGTCCCAGACCACTATCCTGTTCTCGAAGAGACGCCCCACCGTCTTTGACATCGCTGGGTGGCCGCGCCTGCAGAGCGTTAAATGCCTTGTCTCTGCCGGCGTCGGACCGGTCTAGAGGCTCAGCGCGAGTATCGTGCTCGCGTCGGAGGCGCCCAACATGGCGTCCGCGCATCCCTCTATGGCCTCGAGGACGTCCTTGAGCAGAATCAGCTCCTTGATCGACTCTGTGGCCTTGATCACGTAGGCTACGGCCTCTCTGTACTTGTTGTCGATGGAGCTTTCGATCTGCTGGACCTGGGCGGTCATGAGAATGGCCTGCTCCGAATTGACGGAAAGGGCCCTCATGCTGTCGTTGAGCTTCGAGATGCCGTCGATGAGCAGCCCCAGAAGCGTGTTGACCATCTCACCGGTCTTCTTGTCCTTGGCCGTGGTCTTGGTGAGCTGCGACATCTTGAAGGCGACGCCGTTCACGTGCCCGAAGATGTCTTCCACAGCGAATGCCGCCCGGAGGACGTCTTCGCGATTGACGAGCAGAGTCCCAACCTGGGACAGCTCTCTGATCAGTGCGCTTCTGAGTGTGACCACGTCCTCCTCAGATTTTCTCACCTTCTCTAGGGAAGAGCCCACCTGCGTCTTGTCGCCCTTCGCTATCGCTGCGTATTCTTCTAGGAGGACTCGGGAGGCGTCTAGGACCCTTCTCATTTCGTCCTGAAGAACAACTATCGTCCTCCTCCTGGCCTGCATCTCACTTTCGGGACCGGACAAGAGATGATTCTCGCATCAGAGCTTGCTGAAGTCGCAATATAAGACTGGGCTAAGGTCTCCCCCGTCGGCGCTATGCGGCGCTGGACCAGCCCTTCCGGGCCTACTTCTTGTCCTTGTCCGATTCCTTGGCGTAGTCCCTGAGGGGCGCAATCAGGTTGGTGAACTCCATGGGGAATTACGTCAACTATTAATTAACTCCCGAACCCTCAATCCCTTGAATTTGCCGCCCTACGCCACCCACCCATACCTAAAACTCAGGAGGCCCAACCCAATGCACGTCAAGGACGAGGCCGAACGAGACGCGCTATTCGACAAGCCCTCGGTGAAGAGGTGGTTGAACGGCATCGAGCGAGACTCTTGGTACAAACAGGTGAACGTCCTTCACAGGTTCCTCCTCTACCGCAGGAGGCAGAACCTGGGCCACGACCCGGACGAGATGGTCGACCAAGTCAGGAAGGGGGCGAACGAGGTGAGGATTGCCCACCTGCAGGTCCTCCTGGACTGGCTCCAGGGAGATGACGAGGACGTGAAGTACGCTGGTGCCTCCTCCCGGAAGCAGTACTTCAAAGCTGTCAAGTCGTTCTATCGCCATAACCTCGTGGACCTTCCGATGGGCACACTCCAGGTCACGGAGTCCGAGGAGGAGGCGAGCGAGATCCCGGACGAGCCTACGGCCACCGAGTTCCTGGAGCTGGCGAGGCGCGTTGTGGACTCTGGGCAGCTCTCCATAAGGGACAGGTCGATAGTCCTGACCAAGGTCCAAGGCTTCATGGACAACAAGACCCTCTGTAGGATCTTCAACTACGTCGCCTTCCCCCAGCTGGCCAGGCACTTCGGGACGCAGGACTTCCGCCTCTGGGACGAGAACAAGGTGCCCGTCAGGATAGACCTGAAGCGCACCAAGACCAAGATACTTCACTTCACTGCCTTGCACAGGGACGCCATAACAGAGCCCAAGGCCTGGCTGAAGACGAGAGAACGGCAGTTCGGACCGATCAAGATCTACCCGGCGAAGCCCGGGACCTTGCCGCGTTCCGACCCGATTTACGTCTCGAGGTCCAAGGAGGTCAGGCCCATCCGCCAGTCATATGTCTCGATCATATTCAACCGCTCGGGGAAGAGGTCCGGAGTCAACGAGCCCAGCTTCGAAGGGATACCGCAAAAGAGGAGGTATCCCTTCCATTCGCATGAGGTCAGAGATGTAGCCATCACCCTGAGCCGGAAGGCAGGCGTCGACAGGGAGGTTGTGGACTTCATGGCAGGTCACGAAATCGACGAGGACGGTTACGATAAGAGTCCGAAGGACAACCCGCAGTGGTTCTTGGAAGGCTATGACCGCTTGGCCCGCAGGTTCCTCAATCTGATCTCCGGTGGGGTGGAAAGGGCAAAGCTGGAGGCTGAAGGCGGTTACGAACAAAGGCTGAAGGGGAGGGACAAGAAGATCGAGGAGCTCGAGGGGAAGGTGCGAGTGCTCGACGCTGACAGGGAGAACTTCGACAAGGAGAAGGCTTCCTGGGAGGAGCGCTTCGTTGAGTTCAAGAAAGACATGGAGGACCTGATCAGGGCCAGAGAGAAGGAGCTCAGAGAGAAGACTGGCTCTAGGGAAGGCCCTCCTAGTTGACTGGGGGCCATAGCCTCACGCAAAGGGAAGCCTAGGGGCTCATCAATAGTTTCGAGGTACCGTTCACGTTGGGGGACGTCAACAAACTAGCCTGGGAGCTAACGGGCCGTGCGCCCATGTGGGGCCACAGGTGAGGACATTCTGTTGTCACTAATTGCTCAAGCGCGAGATAAGACCGAATGATGGACGGCAAAGCGCTTATCCGCTACCGGGTCACACCAGAAGACAAGTTCTCCCCCAACGTGGTGACCTTAATAGTGCCAGACTAAAGCAGAACAATGGGTAAGCTGGATTACGCCACGTTCTTAGGAAGCTTAGCCGAGCCTATCGTTGCTAAGCAATTAGCAAAACAACAACCCCCTCACAGAACGAATGGTCCCGTCCAAAGTGACAGGATCGACAGGCAGAGGCTCGCTCCAGTAGGAACGTGCCGGCAGGTTTCTCACTAACCCGAGTCGATTCCCTGTAGCGTCTATACCCTCTCCTTGAGGTGAGGCCCTCTAAGGCTTGACCTGGGGTTGACATTCCTAGTAGCAAGCTAGACATTTCCCTGGCAAGGGTGGACATAGGCTTGACATCTCGCCCTAGTTTCTGTGGCTTGGATGTCCGCCTTCGCATCGAAAATGTCCATCTTGCAGCAAAGAATGTCCAGCATGAGAAACCCCAGCCAAAGTTTTGCCTAACCTTGGTATCCCAGGATACCAAGGCCATCAAGTGCCTCGAATCCAGGATCGCAGCCGTATTGCGTTACGGTTGAATTATGCACTCTCCCACTTCTTACCGAAATTGCCCTCTGCAGGTTGCCTCGAAGAATATGACGTCCGGCGGCCCGGGGATTCGAACCCCGAAGGACTAGACGTCCATGGAGGTGTCAGCTCCATCCCGAGGGCTTGGGTTCTTGCCTCGGGAACCTTCACGCTTTGTCTCATTTTTGTCTCCCCTTCGAACCGTATAGCCCTCCCGCTGAATTGATCCCCTGGTCCTAGTGTACTTCATCGACCGATTTCTCAGGCTATACGATTGCCATCGGTATAGAGTTGCGGCTTGATTACAGCCTTCTCCCCTCTTTCTTTTTTGAACGACCTTCTAGGTCTATACCATTTGCGAATAGCATCGCCTCACCCGCTCTCTCCAGCTCAGTTTCAGTCGCGTCTCGAACTTATCGAATGCGCGGCCCATGAATGACCCAATGACGACAGAAGATCAGGAGATCGAGTGATTGATAGGTCAAAGCCTCACGCTTGACGATGGTCTAGAGTTGCAGAAAGCCAAGGCTCGACAGGCTAATCGAGAGACCCGGGGGCATCAAATCCGAGTTGGAGGACAAGAAGAGAAGGAACCATCGAACCTTACATGCAGCGCATGACTAGGCAGCTTCCCAAGCTCTAGGCTTGAAGGATTGCTTCCAATGAACATGGGGGAAAATTGACCCCAGGGCGAAGGTGGCCCTGGCGGGACGTAGCTGAGACCCATGTGGAGGTGAGTCCTTCCGCGTTCGAATAGCGGCGGCGCCGCACGTCCAAACATATCTGTCTCCAGCTCTCCCACGGCTTGGGCTCGAAGACCTTGGCTAATCCCTCCTAGGTACGCCAGTCAACAGTTATCGGAATCCCCTTCGGAGCAGACTCCGGCCCTCGACCAGAACGGCTCTCAGGTTGGCGTTATGGCGGAAACGCTCATGTGACGCTGTAGTCGGCTGATTTTGAGTCCTCGGTCACACACCTTTGGCTCCCTTGCTTAGGGGCTC
>CAZENV010000018.1:0-34066 GCA_964513805.1 uncultured Nitrosopumilales archaeon | reverse complement strand
GAGAAGGACGACAGGAGCAGGGGAGGGATCCCCACCTCGATCGCCATGCACGACATGGGCCTGGCCACGGTCATAGGAGGAGTGAACAAGGACGCTTCCGGAAAGTCGCTATCTGCTTCGATGAAGGCGACTGTGGAGAGGCTCAGGACCTGGGACAGCAGGAGCCAGGTGCACGAGCCGGTCGACAGGAATCTGAGGCAGGCGTTCAGCGAGCTCGACAGGCTCTCCGACAAGCTGTCTGTCTCCGACGCCGTCGTCGAGAAGGCCGCCTACGTCTACAGGAAGGCGCTCGAACGCGGCCTGGTCAGGGGCAGGTCCATCTCTGCGATAATCGCTGCTTCGCTCTACGCTGCGTGCAGGGACACTCAGACACCGAGGACTCTCAAGGACCTCGCGGCTGTGAGCAACGTGAAGAAGAAGGACATCGCGAGGTGCTACAGGCTCCTGCTCAAGGAGATGGACATCAAGATGCCGGTGGTGGACCCGACAAAGTGCATCTCTAGAATCGCCTCCAAGGCACAGCTCACCGAGAAGACGAAGAGGCGGGCGCTCGAGATCCTCAAGAGGGCCGAGGAGACGAGGATCTCGGCCGGCAAAGACCCGATGGGACTGGCCGCAGCTGCGCTGTACGTGGCGTGCACACTGGAAGGCGAGGACAAGACGCAGAAGGACGTCGCCGAGGCAGCGGGAGTCACCGAGGTCACCATCCGGAACAGGTACAAGGGCCTCCGGTCCGCGCTGGGAATCTAGCTTCAGGGCGAGGCGTCCGGTCCGGGCAGCTTCAGTCCAGGCTTGGTCAGACATCGCAGTAGCCGCTTTCAAGGGGCTGTCGCGAGCTTTCAATAGCCTAGGTTTATGATGCGTCCCCGCGCCCGGGGGAGGGTGCAGAGGCTCACGCTGGCTTCAATAATCGCTCTCATCGTGCTGGGAACCTTCGCCTCGGCGTTCCTGATTGGGCAGGCAATGGTGCGTCCGATCCATGGAACCGCTGCGCCCGGACCGAGTCAGGCTCCGGCGAGCGTTCAGAACGCGGCTCAACCCCCGCAGCAGCAGAACAGCACCTCTCTCCTCACCAGCCCGCCCCCAACCGGGTCGGGCGGTTCTGGAGACGACGGACCCAACAGCTTGGACGACTAGCGGGACGCCCATGACGCCCCTAGAGCTCCAGCTGGCCGATGCATCCGGAGTCACGGCGCTCCTGCTCCTGGGCGCATCCTCGGCATTCATAGCCTTCAGAAGACGGTTCCTTCTGGGGGGGACGAGGCTAGCCACCGTCCGCTGGGCGCACTTCGCCCTGTCGCTTGGGGCGGCTGCGGCTCTCGCGTTGCACGTCACCCTCCTCGTCGGCTTCCCGCTGACCAACGGCGTGATTCTGGGCTACGGCGCCTTCGCAGCAGGGACGGCTGTCTGGCTCACCGGGAGCGCCTTTGTCGAGCGGGTGCGCGACTCGTTGGTCTTCCACGGGCAATTGACCATCGTCCTGCTGGCCCTGATCCTCGCCCATGCGGCCACGACCTCCGCGGTTCTTTCGCCGATCATGCCCGTCGTTCTGGCCTCGATTGCCGTAGTCGCGGTGCTGAACGGCGGGTACCACATCTCCAAGATGAGGGAAACCCTGAGGTGAACCAGCGACGAACAGGCGCGAATTCCTGAAGAGGCTTGTGTTCGGGGCTTCGTTTCTAGCCATGGGGGGAGTCTCGGTCCTGGAGCTGGTGACCGGAAACCAGAGTACGGCGAATGCCGTTGCGGCCACCCAGGGCGCTACCCTCACCTCCACTGCGACGACATCGGCCCAGTCGACGAGCTCAGCCGGACCGGTCGCTCCCAGCGGTTATGTCCTGCTGGCGCCTCTGACGGCCTTGGCGGGCAAGTCCTACGCGTACTTCAACCACCCCACCTACTCGAGCTCGATCCTGATGCAGTCGGGCGGGGTGTGGCGCGCCTTCAGCGCAGTCTGCACGCACGCGGGCTGCAGCGTGGAGCCATCCGGCCAGTCCCTCTACTGTCCGTGCCATTCGGCGTACTTCAGCGCAGTCGACGGCAGCGTTCAGAGCGGCCCGCCCCCCTCGCCGCTCCCGGAGTTCGGAGTCCTCGTGCAGGGAGGCAACCTCTACGTCTCCCTGGCGAGGATCAACTAGCGCTACCCCATGGCATTGGGGTCGGAGTCCCGAAGGAGCCTTTCCTTCCGTATGGCCTCCAGGTCCGGCCTCCGGAAGACTCGCGGGAACTCCTGGGTCAGCACCTCGAAGTAAGTCTCGATCTCGGCCTCGTCCATGTACTGGAACATGTACCTGCCGCTGTAGGGCGAGGGCTCGCCCTCCCGGCGAAGGAACTCTATGTGTATGAGAGGGTCCCCTTCCTTGACGGTGATCGGAGTCCTCTCGTTGCTCAGGTTGACCAGCTCCAGGGCGAGCCTGCCCACGAACCCGCTGTGCACCTTCACCGAGTTCAGGAACGACAGGCCCAGCCTCCCGAACCTGCTCTTGGAGGTCAGATGAGCCACGCAGTCGGGCGGAGTGAAGACTATCTCCTTGGAGATCATGTTCCTGTGTTCAAGGTAGTTCAGGGTCCTGTCCTCCCTCACCGTCAGGACGTAGCCGTCGCCGTCAAAGGCACCCTCCACCGCAGGGCTGATCACCTTGTACTTCCGCACCAGCTCCTTCAGCACCGACGCTCCCAGGACCGTCACGACGGCCTGCCTGCTGAGCCGAAGCTACTCAAAGCTATGCCCCCAAGTCCGCTGCCGAAGCCCTACGGGCAATCCAGGCCTTCGTCCCAAAGTAGCACACGGCAAGGAAACTTGCAGCGCCGAACAGCGCCACGATGTCGAAGGCCGTGACCTGTTGGAGGATGTATCCGTTGTCAGCAGTCCATGGGATGCCGTAGACGCCCTGGCCGAAGAAGGAGAATACGCTGTCGAGGTAGTCGATTCCCCAGTGGGTCAGCACTGCGACATGGAAGCCGTACCTGATGTAAAGGTAGGAGAGCACCACGCCGGCGAAGGCCGCCT
Source organism: uncultured Nitrosopumilales archaeon (assembly GCA_964513805.1). GTDB lineage: Archaea > Thermoproteota > Nitrososphaeria > Nitrososphaerales > Gagatemarchaeaceae > DASPPF01. The sequence continues at coordinate 31,056 of CAZENV010000018.1, read as the reverse complement.
CCGGGAGCTTCCCGACCGCCCACCCGGACCCGGAGTAGACGTGGACCAGCCCAAAGAGCAACGAGCTCACCACGGCCGCCACTGCGAGGACCACCTGGTGGAACGTGGTATTGACTTCGCCCTCGTAGGACGCGGAAGGGCGCCAGAGAGACTTCAGGGCCAGCCTCCACGACCTTCCGAGACAGAGGGCCAGGGCGGGAAGCCCGACCAAGATCATCCTGAACCCAAACTCCTCCCGGAGGGGAGCTATTGTCAGACTCATGAAGAGCTGCATGGCGTCGCCTGACAGGCCGCCTATGGGGACCCCGCCCGAGGTCTCCACCGAATCGATCATCAGGATTGTGAACCCGAGAAAACAGATGGAAACCAGAGTCACGAAGAAGGTGTTTCCGAAGAGCGCGCCCACCCCTTCGGTGAACGCCCCCCTCAGCGACGAGACCATCCCCCGGCCCTGGCGCGCAGAGAGCACCAGCATTCCCGCGTAGATGGCGCTGAGCGCGATGAAGAACCCGCCCATGCTCCCAGCCAGGGGCATTGAGGTGACGAATGGTCCGATGAAGAGGTACACTCCCTGCACGACGGAAGCGGCATTGAACTGGTCCGAGAGGCTGGTGAAGAAGACGGTATAGAACCCGGCAGGGAAGGAAGCCACCACGAGAGCAGCTGTGAAGAGCAGAAGGATGACGAAGACGAAGGAAATCAGCTTGCCGGCCGCGGAGACGCCCTGCCGTGGGGCCTCGCTCGTCATTCGCTCTCGCCGTTGCTGAGGGGCCTCTCAAGATAGACGACCCCCCTGTAGCCGCACTTCTCGCAGTAGTAGTCCTGCGGGATCAGCCAGCCGCCGAACTCGCTGCCCCTCTGCAGGGGCGCAGTGCACTTCGGGCAGAGCTTCACGACGGGCGCAAGGGGGCTCTTCCTTGTCATGCTCGGCTTTTCCTCGGGAGGGTCGCTCATCCGGACGTCCTTCGGGCGAAAGGGACCGACGCTTTAAAACCGTCGGGAGGGCCTTTGGGCGAGTGCCCGAGGAGATCTGCTACGCATGCGGAAGCGCGATGGTCGAGATCCAGGCATGCAAGTATCGGTGCCCGCAATGCGGCGCGTTGTTGGACTGTGAGGACGTCTCCGGGCTGCCGAGGTAGGCTCAGCGGTTCGCCGTGGGTCTCTTCGGCTCTGCAACCATGCCATGGGCGCCAGAGTGCTCGCCGAACAACCGGAAGGCTTCATCGACAGACGCCTTGTCGTGAACCACAGCCCTGACCGCCCTTATCATGCCCACCGGATCCGACGACTGGAAGATGTTCCTGCCCATGTCAACCCCGGAGGCTCCGTCTGCCATCGCCCTTGAAGCCAGTGTCAGCGCGTCCCGTTCCGTGGTCTTCTTCCCGCCTGCTATGACCACCGGGACGGGGCACGAGTCGACTACCTTCCGAAAGTCCTCGCAGTGGTAAGTCTTCACTATCCTAGCCCCAAGTTCGGCGGCAATGCGGCAGGCCAGCCCCAGGTACCTGGCGTCCCGCTCCATCTCTCTCCCCACAGCTGTGACCGCCAGGACCGGCATGCCCACCCGCTCTCCCTCGTCCACGAGCTGGGCGAGGTTCTGCAGCGTCTGTTTCTCGTTCTCTGCGCCCACGAAGATTGAGACAGCAACGGCCGAGGCATTGAGCCTGATGGCGTCGTCCATGGACGTGGAGATCACTTCATCGGAGAGTTCCTTCAGGATGCTCGTACCGCCTGAAACTCGAAGCACGATGGGAAGACCAGTGCCCGGCTCCACGGACGTCCTCAGGACTCCCCTCGTCAGCATCAGCGAGTCGGCGTACTGGAGCAGCGGTGCGACTGTCTTTCTGGGGTTCTCGAGGCCCGTCGTGGGTCCTTGGAAGTACCCGTGGTCCACCGCCAGCATGACTGTGCCGCCCGGCCTGATGATGCTCGACAACCTGTCCTGCATGCCCCAGTCCATGCTCTCCCCTTCGGGCAGACAACCGCTTCGGCGCCGTTTTAAACTGAGTGGACTCCCGAACACTGCTACGGCGTTATGACTACCTTCATGGCCTTCCCCGAGGCCGCCGCTTCGACCGCGTCGCCGAACTCCCCGATGGTGAACCTGTGTGTGATCAGGGACCCGAAGTCGACCCTGCGGCTGGTCACCAGTCGGAGAGCATTCGCGGCGTCCGAGTCGCTCGCGCCGTAGCTCGACAGAATCGTGACCTCGGAGTTGTAGGGGTCGCTGATGTCGTACTCGAGGACCGACCCCCTGGGAGGCACCCCGAAGATGCACACCTTGCCGCCCTTGCGGACCGACCGGAGGGCTTGGACGATTGCCCGCTGGCTCCCGGAGGCGGCTATGGCAAGGTCTGCGCCTCGGCCTTCGGTCCTGGCCTTCACCTCCTCTGGAACGTCCTGCTTTCCCGCGTCCAGCACTGTGCCGGCGCTCACCGCTCCTGCGAATCTCAACCTATCCTCGCTCACGTCGCTGATCATCACCTTGGCTCGCATCGAGGTCAGGAGGAGCGCGTGAGCCATCCCCACCGGCCCAGCTCCGACAACGAGGACGGTCTCGTCCCCCTGGACTTCGCATCGTTCCAGCGCCCTCATGCAGCAGGCGATCGGCTCGATGAGGCTCGCCTCCTCGAAACTGAGCGTGTCAGGAAGCGTGAGGACGCCTCCGTGGCTCACGTTCCACTCGGGCACCCTGAAGTATTCTGAGAAGCCGCCGGGGTCCAGGTTGCTCGTCTTGTACCTGTCGCACATGGTCTCGTTCCCTTTCCGGCAGTAGTAGCAGCTGAGACAGGGGACGTGGTGATGGGGGAATATACGGTCGCCCACGCCTATGTCGCCCGCTCTGCCGCCGACGCGCTTCACGACTCCGACGGCCTCGTGGCCCAACACAGGCATGGCGGCGGTGTACTCTCCCCTGAGCTTCTCGATGTCTGTCCCGCAGAGCCCGCAGGCCCTCATCTCCACCAGCAGCTCCCCTTCACCGATGGAAGGGACTCCGACGTCTGAGACCACGGCGTTCAGGCCCTTGCCCTCGGGGCCGTTCTTCAGGAGGACAGACTTCATCCCTTGGACTCTGGGGCGTGCTCGGCGGCTGATATAAGCGCCAGACCGCCCGGCCCGAATGCCGTTTACAACTTTAAACCCGACTTTCGAAACAGCGGCTGCAAGGTGTTGGGGCACGGGCGTTCCTGAGAAGATCAAGAAGATCGAGGAGGACCTGCTCAGGACTCAGGTCAACAAGAAGACCGAGCACCACGTCGGCCTTCTCCGCGCGAAACTGGCCAAGCTGAAGGCCGAGCAGGAGGAGCAGCAGTCAAGGAAATCCGGCACCGGAAAGGGTTACGACGTCAAAAAGTCCGGCGACGCCACCGTGGTGCTCATCGGGCTCCCCAGCGTCGGAAAATCGACCCTGCTGAACAAGCTGACCAACGCGAAGTCAAAGGTGGCGTCCTACGCATTCACCACCCTCGAGGTGGTTCCGGGGGTGATGGAGTACAAGGGCGCGAGGATCCAGATACTCGACCTGCCGGGGATCGTACTTGGCGCGTCCTCGGGGAGGGGTCTCGGCAAGCGGGTACTGGCGGTGGCGAGGCACGCCGACCTGGTGCTCTTCATGGTTGACGTGTTCCAGCCCGAGGCGAGGGCACTGCTCGAGAAGGAACTCAGGAACACCGGGATCCGGGTCGACCAGAGGCGTCCGAACGTGGTCGTCGAGACCACCAGCGCAGGCGGAATCGCAGTCAGCGTCCAGGGCAGAATGACGAAGATGAGCGAGGCGCTGATCAAGGACATGCTGCGGGTCTACGACGTCAGCAGCGCGCGGGTCTTTGTCAGGGAGGACATCACCCCGGACCAGCTGATCGACGTCCTAGCGGGCAACCGGACCTACGTGCCTTCCTTGACCGTGATGAACAAGATCGACCTGGTGAACGCCGGCTTTACCAACGAGCTCGCGCGGAAGCTTCCTTTCAAGTTCGTCCCCATCTCGGCCGAAGGCGACGTCAACATCGCAGCCCTGAGGGAGGAGATCTACGGGAAGCTCGACTTCGTCAGGATATACATGAGGAGGCGGACCGGGGAGACGGACTTCGAGGAACCGATGATCGTGAAGAACGGCTCTACGGTGCTCGAAGTGTGCAACAAGGTGCACAGGGCGATGAAGGACGACTTCCGCTACGCCCAAATCTGGGGAAAGAGCGTGAAGTTCGGCGGCCAGAAGGTGGGAATGACCCACCTCTTGATGGACGAGGACGTCATAACCCTGGTGACGAAGTAGACGGACACCGCGGGTACAGAGGGTCGGCGAGCGGGAACGGAGGTCGTCAACCAAGTTGCCGCCGTCCTTCTTGCTCTCCTGGCGTTGACCCTCCTGTATCTTGTGCTGGCGGACCTGTTCTTCGCTCCTTCGATAGTCGTGTGGCTCCTGGCCGGCCTCGGCGGAGTCATAATCTACGAATATGTCCTAGAGTGGCTGGACTCGCGCAGCCCGCGTTCCTAAGCGGAAACCCAGGAAACGCATCAGAACTCGAACCGGCGCACATCACGCTTTTATATGCGAACGGCACCGCCACAGTCGTAGAACATGCCAGCGGACGCCAATATGGCCCTGATTCAGGATATTCTCCAGTTTATTGGCGCATTTGTCTCGCTGTCAATCGCCTACGTCTCCTTCCGGGGAGTGAGGCAGACCGAGAGCACGTCGCTGCTCAGGCTTGCCACGGCCTTCGTCTTCTTGGGATTGGGCTTCCTGGTGGAGGCGCTCGTGGGCGCCAGCTACTACTATCCGCAGCTTGCGATGCTGACAACGACAGTGGTCGTGGCTGGCCTGTTGCTCGAGACCACGGGATACTTCTTCCTGGCGTTCTCACATGCCATAGACGTCATGATCTCGAAGCGGCTCGGCTACGCGCTGCTGATATTCCCGATGATCAGCCTGACCGGTCCGCAGCTGTCGGACGTGCTCAGCATCCTCTCGTTCTACTTCGTCCTGTACGGCGTAGTCGAGACGCTGTTCGCCTACGCACGCAACAGGAATCCAGACACACTCCTAATAGCTGGAGGGCTCGCCTTGATAGGGATGGGGACGTTCATCCAATGGTTATCATTGTTATACTTCCAAGTCGACCTTCTTTCACTTGTTCAAATTATTACAAAAGAGATAGGCTTAATGGTGTTGTTCATACCGGTCCTGAACTTCACACTAGGAGGAGCAAAGCTCAATGGCACAGTATAGGACACAGGTCAGGATAATCGCTGACGTTCTCAGCACCGCCCGAGACATGAATACGGAGGGCGCTGGCGTCGGAATCACCACGCTTCTCAGAAAGGGGAACATGTCCTACACGAGGATGACCAAGCTCCTCTCCGAGCTGGTGGGCGCTGGCCTTCTCCTCGAGATGAACCAAGAGAAGATATCAAAGTACATGATCTCCGAACGCGGCATCGAATTCCTTGGGGCTTATTCCAACTTCGAGCACTTCGCGCAGTCTTTCGGTCTGAGGCTATAGAGTAAGGAATAGGCGTGAGCTCGAGACCAGTCCCCAAGAATTTCAAGTACGAGATTCTGTCCGTAGGCGGCACCGCCTACTACACCGACGAGTTCAAGACTGAGAACGGCATGCTCAGGTTCGACGTCAAGGCCATCAGGGCGCCGACCGAGAACTGGGAACCGACCACCCTTGAAGTGATGCTGCCGATCCAGCAGGTCATGCGGGTCAACCACATCAAGATGCCGTCCGGCTCGACGTAGACCCGACGGTTTTCCCCTGCGCGCACTTTCACCCGCCCCCCTCTCGCTGGGACCGCATGAAACGCCGCCTGTGATTATATCATCCCGGCCGATTATCCACTTCTCGTTTGCAGTCCCTACATTACATCTACGAGAACGAGGGAGGCTCCAGGGAGAGGTTCGTGTACCTCTGCTCCAGCTGCAGCTGCGTCCTGCGGGTGGGAAAGGAACTGAGGCCTGTCGGCGATCTGGTCGACGCGCTGCAGGGGGTGTGCCCCGGCTGCGGGAGGAGGCTCGGGGGCGCGACCGAGTGCAGGCTCATCCCGATACCAGAGGACTGGTCGTCCATCGACCTGGCCCCCCAGAGGGCCGCGGCCGTCAGGCGCCCGCTCTTCCAGCCCGCCTCGTCCTTCGTCCACTTCTCCCTCGGCTTCGCGCCCCTGGACTCGGTCCTCAGGCCCCTCTCCCCTGGAAGGCTGGTAATGTTGATGGGGCCGGGCTCCTCCGCAGTCAGCGAACTTGCAGCTTTCAGGGCCCAGCTTCCGCTCGAGAAGGGGGGCCTCAACTCTACAGTGCTTTTCATCGACGGCGGGAACCGGTCCGACCCCTACCTCTTCGCATCCTTCGCGAGGCAGTACGGCGTCAACCCCGGGGACGCCCTCAGGAGGGTCACCACCTGCAGGGTCTTCACCATGTACCAACTCGCCCAGCTCGTGTCAGAATATCTCGCGCCCGCGGTGGAGGACTATGCGGCCAAACTTGTCGTGATCTCCGACCTGCTTGGGACCTTCAACGAACCCGAGCTCGACGAAAGGGAGGCGAGGAGGCTTCTGAGCGGGATAGAGCGTGGCATCGCGGACGTCAAGAAGAAGGCGCTCGTAATCACCACTCTAACTTCGCCCAACAATTATGACGAACAGGTAACGCCTTGGGCTGACACCCTGGTCAAACTATCAGACGGGGAGAAGGTCCGCGCACAGCTCCTGAAACATCCGTCCAAGGAGAATTCCACTTCGACCTTCGCAGTCACAGACCTCCTGAGGAGGAACATGCACGAGAGAGGAAAAGCAGGACGGCTCACCACCAAGAGTCCTCGGGCGGCAACCAGCCAGACCGAATCGAGGTTGAACGGAACCGCGAGACGTCTTCGGTGGGCAGAAAGCGGCGAGGGTCAAAGCCCCGTCAAGGCTCTTATCCAAGATGCGCCATCTTAGATGAAAGATGCAGGATGAAGGTGGTCCAGACGACGGTGGCGGAAGCTGAGCACAAGCTGCTGGAGGAGTTCGCGAGGAAGAACTCAAAGTCCGTGAAGGAAGTCCTGAGGATGGCGACCCGCAGGATCCTAGAGGCTGACGTCAATCGCGACGACCCGATATTCACCGAGCCACCGGCCGCCAAGAAGACCGGGAAGACGGACGACGGTTCAGAACGGCATGGCGAGTACCTCTATCGCGGGAAAGCTTGATCTTCGTCGACACCAGTGCATGGTACGCCCTCGAGGTAGAGGACGATGCCCATCACGTCGAAGCGAGGCGATTCTTGGGCAAGCTGTCTTCGAACAGCTATGGCGTTTCAGTGACCACGGACTACGTGTTGGACGAGACCCTGACTCTGCTCAGGATGAGAAGGGGACTCCAAGCGGCCTCAACCTTCATTGACAAGGTTCGAGGAAGCCGAAGCGTCAAAGTCTTCTGGGTGAGCGAAGAAGTGTTCGACAACGCGGTCGAATTGTTTCGAGGTCCGCAAGATCACTCTTGGAGCTTCACAGACTGCACGAGTTTTGCTCCGATGCGGGAGCTCTCTGTTGGTGACGCGTACGCGCTCGATAAGCGCTTCGCAGAGGCAGGTTTCAGCATCAGACCCTAGCCCAGCCGCTTCGTCCTTCTTTCACTGCGGCCGAGTCACGTTCAGCAGTTTTTGCCCTTTGTCCTAGTACTTTCGGTTATCCCCTTCTGATGAATAGTTTCATCGCGCCGTCTGATGTTAAATGCGAGGGAGGGGCTCGAAGGGTCCATGGGCAGGACTGTGCCGTCCTTCAGGATAGCAGAGGCCCAGGAGTTCGGCGAATGGAAGGGCTTCAGGAGGGCGCTCCCAAAGAGGGAGAGGCAAGTCTTCGACGAGATGCTGAGTACGGCGAGGCTCTACACCTCCGCCTCGTCTGCGGCAGTCAGGACCTCCAGGTTCGAGGGGATGGCCATGGCCATAATCTTCCGCCACAGGCGGCTGCTGGAACAGTGCGCCGAGGCCCTGCCGCTGCGATCTCCGGAAGGGCCTGACCGAGGCGCTCAGACGCAGGGAGAAGACCATGTGCCCCGACGAAGAACACTTATATCGATACCGCCACCGTTCAACGTCAGCGACAACGATGGAAACGGTGAAGGTGTCGAGCAAGTATCAGGTGGTGATACCGGAGAAGCTCCGGAGAGATGCGGGAATCAGCCCAGGGGATAGGATGATGGTGATCGTGAAGCATGGGATCCTCCAGTACGTCCCGGTCAGGGCACTGAACGAGACCAAGGGACTCATCCCCGGCCTGGGGACAAAGGGAATCAGAGACGAGTCAGATCGCCGTTGATCAGCGTCGACAGCTACGGGTGGATCGAGAGGTTCACCGCTGGTCCGAAGTCAGCGCAGTACAACAGGGTGATAGACGGAACGCCGCCCGCCGAGGTGCTCACGTCGGTCGTGTGCGTCTACGAGGTCTACAGGAGGGTCAAGGAGGAGAGGGGCGAGCAGATTGCGCTGGAGGCCGTGGCCGCCATCGGGGTGACGAAAGTAGTGGACGTCGACCAGTCGCTCGCGCTGGAAGCCGCAGACTACAGCCTCGAGCTGGGCCTTCACTTTGCAGACGCGCTTGTCTACGCCACGGCGAGGCACTTCGCTGCGCCCCTCTATACGAGCGACGAGGACCTGAGAAGCCTTCCGGGGGTCTCGTTTCTCTGAATCCCGGCGCGTTGATGCGTCCCATGCTGGCTGGCGCCGGACCCGCGAGCAGCGGCACCGCCGGACCCCCCGGTCAGTGACGGCGGTCCGGCGCGATGGCGTACACGACCAAGGAGCTCAGCCTGCGGACCTACAGGGACTTCGAGTCGCTCGCTGAGAAGCAGGGCGGGTGCTGGTGCATGTACTACCAGCGGGCGGCTCCAATGAAAGGCGGGTCAGACAGGGATCTAGTGCGCAGGAACAGGAAAGAAAAGGAGAGGTACGTAAGAGAGGGGAGGGCCCACGCGATATTGGTCTACGATGGGAGATCGCCTGTCGGATGGTGCCAGTACGGGCCGAAGGAGGAGCTGCCGCGCATCGACCGGGGGCGCTTCTACCGCAAACTGAAGCAGCCCTCTGGAGGGAGGTTGTGGAGGATTACATGCTTCTTCGTCGATAGGAGACACAGGAAGAAGGGAGTGGCGAGGGCGGGACTCGCCGCGGCGCTCGCCTCCATCGGAACGCAAGGCGGCGGGACTGTAGAGGCCTACCCGGTGGTTTCCAAGAAGATGGCCGCAGTTCCTGAATGGCTGTGGTTCGGGACGCCGCGCATGTTCGAACGGGAGGGCTTCTCGAGAGTGGCGCCCCTCGGGACCAGCCGCGTCCTGATGCGCAAGGAGATTCCGCGAGGAAGATGAAGGGCGCCAGGTCGGCGAACGCGTACTCGGCTCTGTGCCGTCAGATTCTAGACTGCTCATTACGGGTCAGGCCCAGGGAGAGGGTCTGGATTAACGGCTGGGACCACGCGGTCGGGTTGGTCTTCGCCCTGGAGCAAGAATCCAGGAAGCGTGGGTGCGAGGTGGTTACCACTATGCAATCGGAGGAGGCGTGGCTCCGTTCCATCTGCGCTGGTTCAAAGGAAGGTCTGGGACGGTTGTCTTCGTTTCAGGAGACGCTTCTGAATGAGGCTGATGTATACGTGTTCACTCTCGGACCGAGGAGACCAATCAACTGGGCCAAGATTCCGGCCGACCGGCGCAGTCTGGTGACCGTCTGGTTCCTCGAAAAGAACCCCTTCGTGAATCGATGGATGAGAGTAGCGAAGAGAAGGGGCGTCAAGATGCTCGGGATAGAAGCGACGCTAGCTACGCCGGAGAGGGCAAGAGCTCGGGGGCTCGACTGCGAAGCTTGGCGGCGCGCGATGTTCGCAGGCTGCCTTGAAGACCCACTGAGCATGAGGAGGACCGCGAAGAGGCTCTCGGGATCGCTCGGCGGCAGGTCAGCAGTCTCCCTATCGTCCCCGTCAGGCACCAACCTGACCTTCAGCCTGGACAACCGCACCGTGGAATCGATGGACGGCGTGGCCGAAGAAGGGAGGGTGACCTTTCTACCGGCCGGTTACGTGGGAACCACCATCGACGAGAAGACTGCCGAAGGGACCATCGCCTACGACAGCCCAATCTCGTTCCCGGAGGGGAGGGTGGAGGGGCTGACCCTCGGCCTCGAGCGTGGAAGGATCACCGAGTATCGCGCGAGTTCGGGAACCAGCCACTTCGGGGCGCACCTCCGAAGTCTGGGCAAGGACTCCGACCGTCTCGGATTCTTCGGGATGGGTCTGAACTCTCGCTTGTCTCTAGGCTACGCTCAGGACGACAAGGTTCTCGGGGCCGTCGAGCTAAACTTTGGCGAGAACCTGAGCAGGGGCGGGAGGAACGGCGGCAAGGGCGACTGGTGGGGGACGGTTACTCGCGCTACCCTGGTTATTGGTGGCCGCGCTGTGTTGGACACCGGCAGGTTGCTGGTCTAGCCCGAAGACCGTTCTGATCCGGGTCGATTCGACAGTCTGTCCCACTCGACGGACCTTAGAGTCGAGGCCTCCTCCGCGCCGACGGGCCGCCAGCCGCTGAGCCATGAGGGGACTGCAAGCGCTCGCAATCATGCGCGTCCTCGTGCGCAAAGACACCTCGTCAAGTCGCTCACAAAGCGTCCAGCCAGAGAATCAGCCCGCGGCATGTTTCTCGATGTTCGTCAGGCGGGCCTTCAGGTCCGCGATGTCTTGCATCATCGGGATTCGCTGCTCGAGAGAATCGAGCCTCGCGTTGACCGCATCGAACTTCGTGTTCATGGCGTCGAATTTGGTGTTCACGCCATCGAACTTCGTGTTGACCGCATCGAACATGGTATTCACCGCGTCGAACCTTGCGTTCATCGTCTTCTCGAGGTGCCCCACTTCCTCTCTCACTGCCGCCCTGACTCTGGATTCTAGCGTTGGTATGAGTAGCCTCTCCACCCAGCCAGGGACCTTCTCGACCACCTTCTCGACACCCGCCATTGTCATGAAACGAGCATCTGCTATTTAACGGCCTCGTCGACCCCTTCCAGGTTCTCGGATACTTTCGCTCGCCTCCCTCCCTCGAACAGTTCCGCTGCGCCGTCTACCGTTAAATCTCCGCGGCGGACGAACGACGCATTGCATGGCCCTCTCTGATTCGGAGATTGTCGAAGAGATCGAGAGCTGGAGGCGCTTCGCAGACGCCTTGCGGGCGGAGGACAGGGAGCTGTTCAGGGAGATGATCAGGCTCTGCTACGAGTACGTCCCTGCGATGCAGGCCAGGGACTCCCCGGCGCCGAGCGAGTCGCTCTTCATGGCACTTCTGCTGGTGCAGCACAAGACTATCCGGTGGCTCGCCAAGGAGGTCGAGAAGTTGAAGGCTGAGAAAGATGAGAGGCTGGATACTTGACCTCTACGCCGGCGAGCCGGGCGAGATGGTCGTCTGGCTCAAGGACGAGAGGGGCGAAGCTGTCCGGCTGGTTGACCGCTGGTCCCCATCCATCTACATAGCAGCCGACGAGAGGACCGACCTGGGCGTCCCGCTCAAGATGGTCGGGGACGAGTTCGCCTGGACTCGCGTCGTCCAGAAGCGCGAGAGGATCACCGACCAGGCCGAGTCCGAGGTGCTCGAGTGCAAGGTGAAAGACGCCAGGAAGGTGCTGCGGCTGGCCAGCAGGATAGAGAGGCTCGGCCCCTTCGGCACCTACAGGTTGTACAACGTGGACCTGCCGCCCAACCAGTCCTACCTCTACGAGCGGGATCTCTTCCCGCTGGCCTACTGCGAGGTGAACGGCGGTGGCGACAGGCTCGAGTGGGACCTGCAGGACGATGTCATGGAGTGCAACTATCGACCTCCTGAACTGAAGAAACTGAGCGTGGATGTCGCGATAGATAAGCTCGGGAGGATACCGAAGGACACCGATGGGATAAAGCAGATTAGACTGAAGAACGAAATCGAGGAACTCGTCATCGAAGGCGCCTCGGAAGCAGACAACATACTCGAGTTGGTCAGGGTGGTCAAGGCGCTCGACCCGGACTTCGTCACCACAAGCGACGGCGACGCGTTCCTCCTCCCATACCTCATTAGGCGAGCCGAGGCGAACGGCGTTGCAAACCGCCTAACTCTGGACAGAGATGGCACGGTCCTGGGCCTTCCGAGGCGGAAGGGCACGTCTTTCTTCAGCTACGGCAAGATATGCTACAGGCCCTCAGCGGTCAAGCTGTATGGGAGGATTCACGTTGACACCTCGACCTCCTTTTCCTATTCCGAGGCGGGCTTCCATGGTCTATTCGAGCTGAGTAGAATATGCAGGATGCCTCTCCAGACTGCGAGCAGGGCCAGCATAGGCAAGGCACTGTCGAGCCTTCAGTTCTACGAGGCCTTCAAGATGGACCTGCTCGTACCATGGAAGCCAACGCTGGCGGAGCGTTTCAAGGACAGGGCAGAACTGCTGGTCGCGGATAGAGGTGGTTTCATCTTCGAGCCGAAGATGGGGCTCCACGAAGGAGTAGCCGAGCTGGACTTCGCATCGCTTTTTCCGAGTATAATGTTGAAGAAGAACATCTCAGCGGAGACGGTCGGTTGCTCCTGCTGTCCAGACTCGACAAACAGGGTCCCAGAGCTTGGCTGGAACGTCTGCGAGAAAAGGAAGGGGCTGGTCCCCAGATCAATGAAGGTCATAGTGGAGAAGCGCCTCAAGTACAAGGAGCTCAAGAAGACGGCCGCGGGCGAAGACTACGACAGGTACGACCAGTGCCAGGCTGTCCTCAAGTGGATCGGGGTAACATGCCTACCAAAGGAGTCGCCAGTCTTTGTAATTCGTGAAGGCTCCGAAAGATGCGTTAGAATCGGTGATTTCGTTGACAGCATGGCGGGAAAACGGACAGGTGTGATACAATGCCCTCCAGATGTGTTCGTGGCGGGAGTAGGACCGAACTACAAGGCAAAATACTGCAGGGTGGCCAACCTCATCAAGAAGCCCAACGGCCAGGATTTGCTCTCGATAGAAATGGAGGACGGGAGGAAGGTCGTCGCCACCCCCGACCACCCATTTTTCATTCTTCGGGGAGGAGAATTGAGCGTGGTCGAGGCTTCGAGGCTGGAAGTGGGCGAAGCCATTCCTGTTGCGAGAAGAATCTCATCTCTAACTCGAGCGAACGACCGGGTTGATCTGATCGAAAATCTTGGAAGGCAATTGAGTGCAGAGGAACAGCTTCTGTGGAGAGTCTCTGGGGAGCACCTCAAGGAAAAGATCCTTGAAAAGAAGAAGAGCCTCCTCAAGTCAGCGATTTCTGAAGGGTATTCTTACCAAGCAGTCATTGCATGGACCAAAAGCGGAATCATACCTCTAAGATTCCTGAGACTGCTCGACCTCACTCCTGAAATCCATTCGACACTGAGGATAGGGGTTGGGAAAAGGCTCGGGGGAAGGATTGCCTGGTTGCCGGCTGTGATTGAGATAGACGAGAACCTCGGTTTCTTTCTGGGCCTCTACGTGTCAGACGGCAGCGCTGTCAGAACATGGGTCAGACTGGATATAGCATCATCAGAGACCGAGCTACTGGAGACCACCAAGAAGTTGGCGAAATCGCTGTTTGGAATCTCGGCGCATATCTACAAAGAAAGGAAAGCCCGGATGTACGTCGCTCAGATAAACAGCTCCAGTCTTGTCAAGATCTTAGAGAAGGTCTTCGGCCTCCCTGGTTCTGCAGAAAAGGGAAAGCTGAAGGTTCCAGACATCATATTCAACTGTAGAGAAGGCGTAGCTCGCAGGTTCGTCGCTGGGCTGATAGCTGGCGACGGTCACGTCAGCAAGGAGCGCAGGTTCGTTGATATCGCCACGGCATCGAAAGAATTCCAGAAGCAGATTGCATTCCTAGCAGCCAGGCTGGGATTGACGTATCGCCTGAGTACCCTTCGCGGGGGAAGCAATCCCATGTACACAGTCAATTTCATAGGGCCGGAGGCGTTCGGTAATATCGGGAGTTGGGAATACTTCAAGGAAAATCAGAAAGCTACGATTCAGTCTTGGTCAAGAGAATCTCCCGATACCTGTACTCATGCTAGGTACGTGAGGCTCCCCACCGCCGAATCAGGCTTATTCTCACTGGCCAAGTCCACTCGAACCTCTTCAGAACCGCACGTATTCGATGGGTCTCGCACTTGCCCGGCACAGGTCAAGAAGAAGCTTGAACGAATGAGTTCTAGGAGGCTGAGCGAGGCACAGAGCGAGCAGGTGTCGAACGTCGCCAGACTCCTCAACGGCGACCTCGGCTTCGTCCGGGTTAGGAAGATTACACGGTTGGATGCCTGTCCCGAGTATGTCTACTGCCTCCAACTGGCTGAAGGCGAAGTCCCGGGGTTCTTCACCGGAGAAGGACTGGTCCTCGCTCACAACTGCTTCGGGTACCTCGGCTTCAACAACGCGAAGTTCGGCAGGATAGACGCCCACATAGCTGTCTGCGCCTGGGACAGGAAGATACTGATTGATGCTGCGAGAATCGCCGAGAGGAGGGGCTACGAGGTCATCCACGGCATAGTCGACTCGCTCTGGCTCAAGAGGGAAGGGGCCGACGAGGCGGACTACCTGGAGCTGAAGAAGGAGATAGAGGAGGAAACAGGTTTCCCGCTCTCATTCGAGGGCATCTACAAGTGGGTGGCTTTCCTACCATCGAAGGTCGACGCCGGGCTGCCGGTGCTGAACAGGTACTTCGGGGCCTATGAAAGCGGGGAGCTGAAGGTGCGAGGGATAGAGGCGAGGCGCCATGACACTCCGCCGCTCTTCAAGAGGTGCCAGATCGAGATGCTAGAGATTCTCGCACAGGCAGGCTCCGTCGAGGAGGCGAGAGGGAGGGTCCCGATGTGCGTCCAAGTCTTCCTGAGGTACGCCGAGGCGCTGCGGGACCACAATGTACCTGCTGAGGAGCTCGTCTTCTCTGTGAACCTCTCGAAGAAACCCGAGGAATACGCCAACAGGACAATCCAGGCCTCCGCCGTCAGGCAACTGGCGGACGAAGGGGTCGAGCTTCACGCCGGCGAAGGAATCAGGTACGTGATCAGGGACTATCGGTCGAGCGGCCCAAGGAGGGTTGTCCCGGCCGACTTCGAGGGCGAGTCGGGCTACGACCGCGGGCGCTACGTCGAACTCCTCGCAGAGGCTTGCGCCAGCGTGCTGCAGCCGTTCGACGGAGGCTGCGACGCCGAGATGCTCCGCAGGAGAGCCGAGACGGGCGCGCAGGAGACGCTGCCGTTCTAGTCAGAAGCTCTCCTTTATGGTCTGAAACGCGACGCAGGTCTGGGTCTTCTCGATTCCCTTCATCGCCCTGAGCTTGTCCACCACCAGCCCGCCTATCTCCTCCACGGAGGCCGCCCTGACCTTGAGCAGCATGTCCCACTCCCCGGAGATCACGGCCACTTCGTAGACGCCCGCTATCCTCGAAATGTCCTCCGCCAGCCTTCGCTGGGACAGGCTTCCCTCGCTTCTGAAAGAAACGAAGATGTATGCCGTCACTTGTCTTCCGATCCTGGAATAGTCCGGGATGGCGACGAACCTCTTGATCGCGCCCGAGTCGACCAGCCTCTTCAGCCGCTCTTGGACCGTCGCCCTCGGAAGGTCGAGCTCCTTGGAGATGTCCACGACAGACTTCCTTCCGTCCTCCACCAGAAGCCCCACTATCTTCTCGTCCTTGCTGTCGAGCATCCCAGCATAATGACGGAAAACGGCCCCTTATACGAGTTACATTCCGTCAAAGCGTCGGAAGTTTCGTCCGAATGCTTATACTCCGTGGGGCCGCCCTGGCTCCGTGGCGAAGATCGTCCGGACGACCGAGGGCCCCGAGATTCCGCGGCCCCTCGAGGAGCTCTCCGGGCGGCAGCTCGCGAGGAAGCACCAGCTGGCGAGGATCTCGACGGAGACGTTGAGGTATCTCACCGAAGCCTTCGCCAGCAAGGGGTTCGATTGGCTGCTCCCGGTCGTGCTCTCAAGATCAACCGACCCGCTCTGGCCCGACCCCGGGGCCTCGATTGAGAAGAGGGTCGAGGCGGAGATCTACGGGCAGACGGTCAGGACGACGCTAAGCATGATCATACACAAGCTGGTGGCCTGCTCGACGGCCTACCCCAAGATGTTCGTCCTTTCCCCGAACGTCAGGGTCGAGAAGAGGGAGAGGCGAGCGACCGGGTGGCACTCCTACGAGTTCACCCAGCTCGATTTCGAGATGAGGGGAGCGGGCTTTGAGGATGTCAGGCTATTGGTCGAAGAGACTATCGTGGGCCTGATCAGGCACCTGAAGAAGAGGGCCGGGGGAGACCTTGCCTCCCTGAGGCGGCACGTGCCACTGGGAACCCCTGTCAGGCCGTTCAAGGCGTACGATAGGGAGGCCCTCGCGGACAAGTTCGGAGATGACTGGGAGAAGAAGCTGCCCCTCCACATTTCCGAGCCCGCGTGGGTCACCAACATGCCGAGGGAGTTCTACGATTTCGAAGACCCAGCATCGGGAAGATGGGACAACTTCGACCTCCTGGTGCCCAAGTACGGCGAGATTCTTTCCGGGGCCAGGCGTGAATGGGAATACTCCAGGATTAGGGAGAAGATGCGACGGGATGGCGTAAGGCAGGAGAACTACGCTCTGCTCCTGAAGCTCGCCAGCGAAGGGAGGCTGACTCCATCAGCGGGAGCCGGCATCGGCGTGGAGCGGCTTGTGGGCTGGATCGCCGGGACGCAGCACATAGGTGAGGTTCAGCCATTCCCGAAGATACCTGGAACAGTATACGAGCTCTAGCCGGGCCCCCATCGGCGGGCAACCCCCGCCACCGGGGCCGGGGTGCGCTGGGGAAATCGGTTAATAGCGGTCCGAAGACCCCTTTTCAGCAATGATCGGCATGGTGGGAGCGGGCAAGGTGGGCGCCCAGGCTGCGCTTGAGATCGCCTCCGCGGGATTGGACGACATCAACCTGGTCGACATCATCCCTGGCCTTGCGGAGGGAGAGGCGCTGGACATCAGTCACAGGCTCTCGGACGCAGGTGTGGACGTCCGTGTCACCGGCTCGTCCGATTACACCACGCTCAGGACCGCCGACCTGGTGATCATAACTGCGGGGCTGGCGAGGAAGCCCGGCATGACGAGGATGGACCTGCTTCAGAAGAACGCCGCGATCATAGCGCCGGTCGCAAAGGAAGTCGCCAAGCAGGCGCCGAACACCATAATCCTGATGGTGACCAACCCTATGGACGTCATGACCTACGTCGCCCTAAGGGCCACCGAATTCCCGAAGCAGCGCATCGTCGGCCAGGGTGGGGTCCTCGACAACTCGCGGTTCAAGTACGTGCTTGCGAAGACGCTGAACGTTTCGCGCTCGTCCGTCACCTCGCTGGTGATGGGAGAGCACGGCGAGAACATGATCCCTGTCGCCAGCCACACCCACGTGAGCGGAGTGCCACTATCGAACCTCCTCTCGGAGGACCAGGTGCTGCAGGCCATAGAGGACACGCGCAAGGTCGCGGCCGACGTGATATCGAAGAAGGGAGCGACCATAGCCGCCCCCGGAAGGGCCGTCGCACGGATGGCAGAAGCGATGATCCAAGACAAGAAGGAGGTCCTTGCCGCGTCCGCCTACCTCGAAGGAGAGTACGGCATCCGGGGTCTCTGCATCGGCGTGCCTGTGAAGCTGGGAAGGGGCGGCATCGAGAGGATCTACGAGCTGAAGCTTTCGGACAGGGAGAGAGACTGGTTCAACAAGGGCGCGGACACCCTCCGTGAGGCCATAGCAACCCTGCCGCCTCTCTAGGCCGCAAGGGCCGCCCTCGGAGCTGACGCGCACCGGGCTGGCAAGCCGACGGGCGGACCCGGTCACGCAATCAGAAGGCTAAAAAACTGAGCCAAGCGGCGTCGAATCGAATGCTGATCATCGTCCTGCTGAAGGGCGTCCCCGCGCGAACGACCCAGGTCGTGGAGGTGGGCGGTGTGCTCAACAGAGAGGCCATGGACATCGTGCTCAATCCTCATGACGCGAAAGCGGTCGAGGCCGCCGACTTCGTGAAGCGAAAGGTGGGCGGGAAGGTCGTCGCCCTCAGCATGGGGCCGGAGATGAAACTGATACCCATCATGAAACCACTGTTCGACGCGGAGGTCTTCGGCGTCGACGAGGAGTGCGTCCTGAGCGACAGGAAGATGGCTGGCTCAGACACGTTGGCCACGTCCTACGCCGTCTCCCTGGGCATCAAGAAGGTCGTCGAACGGCACACGACGGCGATCGACCAGCTGGTGGAGGCGATCAACAAGGACGGCTACTCCGACACGCTTGTCTCCAAGGCCTCCAGCCTCTATGAGGCCAACCTGCTGCCGAACCGGGTCTACACCGGGCTCCCCTCGGTCAAAGGCAGCATCATCCAGAGGTTCATGAGTGGCGAGCTCTCGGCTGTCGAGGCGATTGCGCAGCTGAAGGCTGTGCGCGACTCGCTCGAGAAGTACATCGTGGTGACTGGCGTGAAGACCACCGACGGGGAGACCGGCAGCGTGGGACCGCAGGTGTCCGAGGGCGTCTCCGAGCTCACCGGGAAGGTCGTCCCGCACGCGACCTACGTCGAAGACCTCGACGTAGACCAGACAACGGGGACGGTCGTGGCTGCCAGGCGGCTTGGCCACCTGCTCCAGACAGTCGAGATGCAGCTTCCAGCCCTCCTGACGGTCTACGAAGCTTACAGGCCCAGAGGGGTCGAAGCCTCGGTGCAACCGGAAGCGAGGCTGAACAACTGCAAGGGGAAGATGCTCCAGGTCATCAAATGGACAGCCGACGACCTCGGCGCCGATGTGAAGAGGCTGGGGTTCGCTGGGTCCCCGACCATCGTCGGGCCCGGGATAGACATCGGCAAGCCGCCTGTCCAGAAGACCGTCGGCAAGAGCCTGGTCTTCCTGCAGCACGTGGATGCCTTCGACCAGGGCGGGAAGAAGTTCGGCCCCTTCGACAGAGGAGACCTTGCCACCGTCCTGCCGCCGGCAGCGGCGGAGCAGCTCAGGACCGAAGGGAAGGTCGGCACCTTCGGTTACCAGTCTCTGCTGGAGGATCTCTTTCCTTGAGCGCGGAGCCAGCCGATGTTTGGGTCTACCTGCAGCACGACAGGGCGGGTCTGACGTCCGAGTCCAAGGAGGCCATAGCCGCCGGGAGGCAGGTCGCGGAGAAGCTCGGGCAACGGGTGGTCGGAGTCCTGATCGGCAATGGCGTGGAAGGCGTCGCGCGCGAGGCGGTCGAATACGGGGCGGACAGAGTCCTCTACGTGGACGGTCCTGCCTACGAAGAGTATCTCAACCTCAGGTACGCCGATGCCATCTACGAAATGGCGGTGGCCCGAAGACCCTACGCCTTCCTCTTCGTCGCCAACGAGCTCGGCAAGGATGTAGCCGGCCGCGTCGCATACCGGCTCGGCACTGGCCTCGCGACGGACAACGTCCAGCTCGCGGTCGAGGACTACTTCAATCCCCAACTGAACCTCACCTTCAGAAACCTGATGATACAGATCAGGCCTGACTTTGGGACCAGACTGGCCAGAATCTACACACCGCGGACGAGACCCCAGATGGCCACGATTAGGCCAGGCAACTTCACCCAGCTTGAGCGGAATCCTGGGAGGAAGGGAGCCCTGGAGCGATTCTCACCCACTCCGAAGGACTATCCTGCCACCGTAAAGGGGATGGTCGAACTGCCGAGGCCCGCCGTGGACCTGCGCGGGGCTGAAGTAGTCATCACCCTCGGCCTCGGGATCCTCCGCGACAAGTCGGGCAAGAGCAGGGACCCGAGGGAAGCCTACGACCTCGCCGTCGGGCTCAAGGGCGCCGTCGAGCGGAGGTACAAGCTGAAGGTGGAGCTGGGAGCGACAAGGGCCTTGATCTACGCGGGGCTCAGAGAACTGGAGGGCCTCATCGGCAAGGAGAACCAGGTGGGCCAGACGGGCGCGACCGTCTCGCCTGACGTGTACTTCGCCATAGGAGTCAGCGGCTCCCTTCAGCACAAGGTCGGGATGTCAAAGTCGGGCAAGATAGTGGCCATCAACACCGACCCGGAAGCGCCGATCTTCCAGGTCGCTCACTATCCGATCGTCGGCGACCTGTACGAGGAGCTGCCTAGACTCATCGAACTGATAGGAGCGGGCGCAAGTGCAGCCTGAGTTCGACGTCATAGTCGTCGGCGCCGGTCCGGCGGGCGCCGCCGCAGCGCTGACTCTTGCGAGAAAGGGCGTCAGCGTCCTGATGCTCGAGAAGGCGAAGGTCCCCGGAGAGAGGAGCATGACCGGGGGCGTCCTCTACGGAGACTTCGAGGGCAGCTTCGGCATGATCAACCTGATGCCCGACTTTGAGCAGGCGGCCCCCCTCCAGCGCAGGATCGTGTCCCACGACGTGGTCGTCCTGGGTAAGCCGGACCCGGCCAAGGGCACCAACAGGTACTACCGATTCACGAAGAATTCGCTGGCGGCGAAAATCGGGTTCCTCCCGATGGGTTTCGAGACCGGGCACGACTTCACAGTCCTCAGGAGGACCTTCGACCGCTGGTTCGCCAACAAGGCGGTCGAGGCCGGCGCGATGCTTTCTGTGGGCTCAACGGCCGAGGGGCTCGTCAAGGACGGCCAGAGCGTGGTCGGCGTCAGGACCAGCAGGGAGGAGCTGAGGGCTAGCACGGTCATCGACGCGTCCGGAGTCACCTCGAACCTGGTCGAAGAGGCGGGCCTCCGAGGGAGGCTGGTCCCCCGGCAGCTGTACCACGGCATCAAGCGCGTCTACAAGCTGGACAGCGAAGAGATCGAGAGGAGGTTCAGGGCCAACCCGGGCGAGGGCAAGGCACTCTTCTTCATCGGCAGCTTCATGCACGGCGTGGGAGGAGGGGCATTCATCTACACGAACAAGGACTCGCTTTCGGTCGGACTGGTGGTCTCGATGGACTCGCTCATCAGGACCACGACGGAGAGGTTCGACCAGGTCGGCAAGCTCATCGACATCGAAGACGATTTCGTGGGCCAACCGATGGTCGCAGAGCTGCTGGACGGGGCCCAGCCCATAGAGTACTCCGCGCACAACGTCCCCAAGGGCTTCAAGTGCCTGCTCAAGAGGCCCTACGCAGACGGTTTCATGGTGGCCGGCGACGCCCTCGGTTCCTTCGTGAAGATAGGTCCAATGATCGACGGGATGAGGCGGGCCATAGCCTCCGGCATGATGGCGGCGACCGCCTACATGGAGGCAAAGGCGTCGGGGTCGTTCAGAGGCAGGAACCTGTCGAGATACAGGGACCTGCTCCAGCCGATCTACGAAGACGTCGACAGGTCGGGACGGGACAGCTTCATCTCCGAGAGCTCCTTCGTCTACCACCAACTCCCTGCCCTGGTCCTCGGGACGCCCATGCTCGCGCGCGACTACAGGTTCAAGCAGGCCCCAGGCCGCCCCGCACCCAGGAGCGCCGTGCAGCGGGTCCAGGACGGCACCAGCCTTCTGAAGTACGAGGAGGACGAAGACTATTCGCACATCGCAGTCGACACCGAACTGGCTTCGAAATCCATCTCCAAACCGTGGGTCCCGGTCTGCCCGGTGAACTGCTACACCATAGCGACCCCCAAGGGGATCTTCGCCTCCTTCAAGGACCTCTTCGAGCACAATCTCCATCTGCTCTCGCAGAGCAAGGAAGACCCGTCCAGCCTGAGGAGCAGGGCGTTCCGGCTCTCCAGTGAAGAGATTGCCAGCGCGAAGCTGCGGTTCGACCACGTCGCATGCGTCGGCTGCGGTTCCTGCGGCGCCATAGGCCCTCCCGAGATGGTCCTCTTCCGCCACGAACGCGACGGACACGGCGTGCGATACGCACAAGGCTGACTACAGCCCCGTCCAATCGCCGAGAAACGCCTAAGTATCGCTCCCCGACCGCCCAGAAATTGTCGATTCGTTGACGACTAGGGAATTTCTCGACACCCATCAAACTGGCTCCGCAGCGAGGCAGTAGGGAGCGCGTCTCGACTTCAAGAGTTGGTTGGAAAGAATGTCACAGGCGTATCTCGACAGGCTCGAGCGCACGATAAAGCAGCACGAGGACTGGAGGCTCGGCGAGTGCCTCAACCTGATTCCCTCGGAGAACTGGAGCAGCCCCCTGTCCAGGCATATGTTCACCACCGACATCGGCAACAGGTACAATGCTCCCGACAAGTTCTACCGAGGAACGCGCTTCCTCGATGAGCTCCAATCCCTCGCGGAAGAGGTGGCGAGGAAGGCGTTCAACGCCCGCTACGCCGACGTGAGGCCCCTCTCGGGTCACACCGCAGACATGGCGGTCCTCCTCTCGCTGGCGGAGCCGGGAGACAAGGTGCTGTCGGTTGCACCCGAAAACGGTGGTTATCCGGGGATCACGCATCTCGGGTTCGGCAAGATAATGGGACTGAAGAACCTCTACTTCCCCTACAACGATGACGCAATCAACATCGATGTGAAGCCGGCGAGGGCCATGATACGTGCGGAGAAGCCGAAGCTTGTCTTCTTCGGCTCGAGCTTCATCCCGCTGCCGCACCCCACGAAGGAGCTGACCTCTTCGCACGACGACGGGGTCTTCGTCTACGACGGCTCCCACGTGCTCGGCCTGATAGCGGGCGGGGAGTTCCAGGACCCGCTGCGCGAGGGCTGCTCGCTCCTCATAGGCTCGACCCACAAGAGCCTGCCGGGCCCCCAGGGAGGGATCATCTTGTCGAACAACGAGGAGATATTCTCGAAGGTCTCGGGGAACATCCACCCGGGGATCGTGGACAACATACACCTCAACAGGGTGGCCTCCCTCACGGTGACGCTGATCGAGATGATGCAGTTCGGGAAAGCCTACGCCCAGGCCGTGGTCAAGAACTCGCAGCGGCTGGCGAAGGGCCTGGACGGCAGAGGGGTCAAGGTCAGGGGCGCATCGGTCGGCTTCACAAAGTCGCATCAGGTGCTTCTCGACTATCCGCAGGACAAGCTGAAGTTCATCGCGGAGAGGCTCGAGCAGGCGAACATCATCTCTGACAACGGCGGCAGGCTTGGGACGTCCGAGCTGACCCGTCTGGGCTACGGCGGGAAGGAGATGGAGGAGGTGGCGGAGTTGATCAGCCTGGTCGTGCTTGGCAAGAAGCCAGCCGATTTCGTGAAGAGAGGGGTGAGGTCGCTGGTGAAGAACTTCAGGGAGCCGAAGTACGTGCTGAAGTCGCTGCCGAAGGCTCTCGAGCCCTAGTCACCTGTGCACTATGCCCAGGGACTCGTCTGTCAACTTCATCGACTCTTCTCTCGAGTAGCCTCCCGCCAAGGCTCTGATCGCGTCGATGTTCTCCGGAACGACGATGGCCTCCTGGTGGACCCCAAGGAACATGTACGCCTCGCCGTCAATCACAGTGACCGAATCCTTCCAAACGGTCGCCTCGTAGGTGTCGCCCCTCGGCCTTCCCATCTCTCGCGCCAGGTCCATCACCTGAGCCGTCGACTTGAAGCCCGATTTGCCGTCCACCAGCTGCATCCGCGGCGCCCTCTCCAGCGACTGGACAACCTGCTCTCTGGTTGCAGGCTTCCTGAGCGTGAGTATGAGGCTGTGGAGGTGCATGTGGGTGGTGGGGACCTTGAAGGCCATGGTGGTGATGTTCAACCCTTCGAGCACAGTCTGCACGTCTGGCCCGTGGTGGGACGGGAGCGTCGTGGGGTCGAGGACAACGGCGTCTATGGGTCCCTTCTTCACCTCGTCCGGGTCCGCCGCCCTTCTCGCGAGCACGGCCCTCGCCCTTGAGACCCCCGCTCCTTCGTCAATGGCGTGGAGGGTCCTGCAGAGGCCGGTCGTGTTGCAGCTGACCACCCTCACCATCTGCTTCCCAACGGCCTTTTCGAAATTGCACTGCGCCACGAAGGAGGTCCCGGCCACGGAGTGCTCCTCGCCTCCCTGGAAGATCGCCTTGACGCTCGCCTGGCTGTAGAGCCTCTTGTTCTCCGCCCCGATGTCGTCGGGAGCGCCGTCAACCACCACGTCCACCCGCTGCAGGAGGTCGTTTGCGATGCCCTTGACCGGATAACCAGCAGCCTTCAGACTCTCCATGCTCTTCATGTCGACGGCGTACAGCCCTATCCCCTTCTGCAGGGCTATCCCGTACTTGTAGTGGGGATGCATCGCGGTGACGCCGACCAGCTCCATGTCCTTCTGTTTCAGGACCGCGTCCGCCACGCGCTTGCCTATGGTCCCGTATCCGTTCACTCCGACCTTGATCATGCCTCTCTCCGCCGTTCCCCTGCGCTCTTAATTGTTGTCAGCGCTTGTCTCCCCACTTCTCCGCCGACCTCTCCAGGGCGTCTATGAGCGGGAGCCTCTTCCCCGCCAGGTACTGCACCAGGGCCCCGCCCGCGGTGCTCACGTGGTCGATTTCGTCGTTTATGCCGTACTTCTTGAGCGCGGTGGAAAGGTGCCCACCGCTTATGATCGTGGTCCCAAGCGAGGAGGCCATGGCCCTGAGCAGGCTCTCCGTCCCGGAACTGAATCCCTCCCATTCGAATGCCCCCGGCGGCCCGCTCATGAACACCGTTCCCGCCCCCTTGATCTGCCGTGCGTACTTCTCCACAGTCTTCTCTCCAATGTCCAGCACCTGCGCCCCCTGGGGGAGGTCAGCCACGTCCATGTCCTTCCTCCCGTCGCCCACCTTCACCCCCACGTCTACAGGGATGCCGTAGCGGTCGGGTTCCTCCTCCACCAGCTGTTTTGCCTTCTGGACGAACTTCTGCTCAGAGTCTATGCCGAGGTCGCTCCTGAGCTTGCCCACGGCCTTGAGGAAGACCAGGCCCACCAGGCCACAGAGGAGCACCTTGTCGGCTCTGTGGTTGGCGACCAGCGCGTCTATAGCCTCCAGCCTGTCGTTCACCTTGGCGCCTCCCAGTACGGTCACGTAGGGTCCCTTCTCCACGGCCGAGATCCTGTCCAGCTTCCGCAGCTCCTTGCCCACCACCCTGCCGGCACAGGTCGGCATCAGCCCGGCGAAACCCACGATGGTGGGGGACGCCCTGTGGGCGGTCGAGAAGGCGTCGAGCACGCTCATGTTGACGTGCTTTCTTATCCTCGATACCAACACCGACTTCTCCGCGTCTGCTGGCTTGTACTCCTGGTTCTCCTCGGCTGTGAAGCGGAGGTTGTCGAGGAGGAGGATCTCCCCGGTCTTGAGGTCGTCCATCTCCCTCGCGGCCGCGGGCCCCATGACGTCTTCGACGAACTTGACTTTTCTGCCCAGGATCTGCTCCAGGGCCTTGGCGTGGGCGCCCATCCCGATGTAGTCCGAACGCCCGACCCTCCCCTGGTGAGAGGCGACTACCACCGCAGCCTCGGAAAGGTCGGCTATGGTCGAGGCGGCCTCTTCGAGCCTCTCCTGCTCCATCAGCTTGCCTGTCTGAGGATGGACGGGCGTGTTGATGTCGACCCGCAGAAACACGCGCTTCCCCTCAAAGTCCACGTCATCCAGGGTCAGCATGCGGAGGGGCATTCTGCGCCTATGAAGGCCTGGCCCTCTGGTCTCATTATATGCCTTGCGCGGATTCTCATTTTCGATTGCGAGACTTGGCTTGGCCCATGCATGTGATATGCAACTTTTCCTACTGGTAGGAGGAATCCCCTATCATCGTTTCCACCCGCAACCGGACCAGCCTCGCAAGGATGCCATGGAGGGGTCCTTCACCTGGCGCGTCGTCGCAGCGAGCCTCGCAATCCCTTATGTATCAACTCCTGAACGGGCCGCTTCAGTTGTCGAATCTCCTCTACGCGATAATGGTCGGCGTAGTGCAAGGGATATCGGAGTGGTTGCCAATCAGCAGCAAGACCCAGGTCCTTCTGGTCTCAAACTACCTGTTCGGGCTCCCGGTCGAAGCCGCCTTTGCCTTCGGTCTCTTCATGGAGGTCGGCTCCCTGGCCTCTGCGTCCGCCTACTTCCGCAGAGACATCATCTCGCTGTTTCACGACAGGAGGCTGCTCCTCTACCTGGTGGTGGTCACCCTCTTCACGGGTCTAATCGGCGTCCCGCTCTACGTGGTGGCCGAGAAGCTGCTTTCGACAGCATACAGCCCGGGCATACCGATGATGATATTGGGCGCAATCCTGGTTTCCGACTCGGTTTACATCAGGTATTCACGGTTGGCCCCTCGCATGGCGGGTCTGAAGGACATGAGGCTCAAACACTACATCGCCATCGGCGTTGCCCAGGGAATCGCTGCCCTCCCGGGTGTGTCGAGGTCTGGAATGACTGTCTCGACCATGCTCTTCATGGGCATGGAACCCGGGGACGCGTTCCGCCTTTCCTATCTGGCCTACATCCCCGCGGCCCTCGGAGGTTTTGCCACCACGATACTCCTGAGCCGAGCCGAGATCAACACCGCGGTGGCTGCGGTCGACCCCGCCGGGGTTGTTCTCGCGGTCGTCACGGCCGCTTTGGTCGGGCTGGTCGTGATATCTGCCGCATTGCGGTTCGCAAAGAGGAACAACATCTACGCCGTGACGCTTGTGATAGGGGTCGTGGCGGTCGTCATAGGCACCCTCGCCACCGTGGCCTCGGTCTGAGCCGCATCAACCCATTTAAGACGGGTTCGAGAAGGTTTCGGCATAGTGCAGAACGAAACACTGACCAACGTGTTTTGGGGCCTGTTTCTCATCTGGTTCGGGGTCCTCTGGGCCCATCTGGGAAGCAACCCCCTCGACGTGGTCGACTCCCCGCTCTTCGCCCTGGGCACAGGGCTGCTCCTGCTCCTTCTGAACCTCGTCAGGTCCACCATGAGGTTGAAGCTGAGCATCCTCACTACGGGGCTTGGCATCCTGCTGACCATTGTCTACTCACCGATAATCTTCTTCGGCATCAACGTACCGTTCCTGCCTGCCCTGCTGGTCATCGTGGGACTGGCGCTCATAGTAGGCGCCTTCAGGAGCAACAAGTACCCTTAGAGCGCGGCCGCCGGGTCCCCGCCGTGGTGGTCATCTTCGGAGGCAGTGACACCTTGCCCCCAAAGGCCACGAAGCACACTCTCGAGCATTTGCCGCGTCAAGCACTAAGGAAAGGGAAACATTTCTCGAGCTTCTCCCTCTTTTCCCGCGAACGCACGGACGGATAGAGCTTCTTCACGATTTCTGGGTCCACCACGTAAAGTCTGAACATGATACCTCGGGAAGAGTACCCCTTCGTAGTGGACATGCTGATTGTCGATGCAGAGTATCGATACTGGTGGATTCTGTCGTTGCCGTAGCCAGGTGCGGCGGCCACCGCTTCGAGCATAGTCCGGTCTGTGTTATCAAACTGAATCTTCCCCCTTCCGTCAACGTTCTTCGTAGCAGATCCCTCTCCCTCGAAGGTCCCCGCGAGCCACGCCAAGTCCACACCGTTCAATGCCATATACGGCCCCAGCGATAGATGAGGGTATCCATGTAGATAATCAACGTTGATAACGACGTCGATAAACCAGAGTTGTGGCAGTATGTATAAACGTCCACCAGTTTGTCAAGCCGGGACTTCCCTGTCAGGTATTAGCCGCTGGGGCTGGTCCGGGGGCAAATGGGCAGGTACGCCTGGGACATGGGAGTGGACTACAACGCCGCCCGCCTCTCGCTGGTCGCCGGCTTGGCCAAGGCGAGGTCCACGACGGGGGTCTTCGGGGCGAAGAGGGTGGCCTCCTACGCCATACTTCTCACCCAGCTCAAGAACGGCTCCAGGGTCTCCGAGGCCCGGGACGCGGTCGACGCCTGGGCAAAGGACGGGGCCAGGGAGCACCAGGTGAGGGCCAGGAAGGAGGGCTCGCTCAGGAGGTGCGACGAGTGCGGCAGGACCTACTCCAAGAGGGCCAGGGTCAACACCGTGGAGAGGCACTTCGCCCAGACTGGGCACGCAGCCGAGTTCACCGAGCTGCCCTCGGCGGACACCAGGACGATGATCGTGCCAGCCGAGGTCGAGGATGCGGACCTGGGCGCGGTGAGGGCTGCGCTCGGCGACGGGGTGACGGCGAAGTCGATGGTCAACTTCAGCCGCAGGCACCTGGGGTTCAACACGCACTCCCTCAGGTACGCGAACACCACCCACCAGGGGCTCCCGAGGGAGCAGGGGGGCCTGGGCAGGAGTCCGCAGGTGATCGCGAAGATCCAGCACAGGAAGAACCTGAACCTTGTCGTGGACTATTTCAGCCAGAAGGTGGCGGACACCCTCCTGAGGGAGGACGCGAGGTTCTCGACCGCCCAGGCTCAGCAGGGGAAGGGCACAGAAGTGGAAGAAGCCGTCTGAGCCTCGACCGGGAGCAACCGTCCGCGCCGGGCCGAGCAAGTTCGCACGCGACTTCCAGAAAGGGTCGCCGCCCGCTGCCTTTGGCCCCTCCCAGTGCCCGCCGGGCGGGCCCGATTCCCGAAGGCCGGAGTGCGGAACCGAAGAGGCCCGCGCGCCGGAATGAGATGGCGCCCGCTCAATCCCTGCGGTCCGTTCTCACGGATGCCTTCGACGGGCCCAGGGCCGCGATCGGCGTGCCGACCATGTACTCCCTGTCAGCCTTCCATCCGGCTCCGTCAACATAGTTGGAGGGGTCGTTGTCGAAGATGTACCTCATGCTGGTGGTGTAGTCGTACAGCCCTACCTCGACGCCGTCAGAGTTGGCCTCGAGCGACCTGGTCAGGTTCGCGAGCTCGCTGGCTGGCACGTTCCCCAGGTAGACCATTCCGCCCTTGATCGGGTAGACCGTGCCCTGAAAGGGGAGCCTGCCCAGCGCTCCGCATATCTTCTCGGTCGTGCTGACTGAGGCCTTCGCAAAGGCGACCACGGTAATCGCCAGGCTCGAGATGCTCTTGGCGTGGATGACCCTGTAGTCAGAGATGACGCCCCTCTCCCGGTATGTGGCGAGCCTCCTGCTCAGCTCGTAGTCTCTTACGCCTGCCTTCTCGGCTATCCTGCTCTTCTCCTCCCTGGCGTCCATCGACAGCAGCCTGAGGATCTTCATGTCCTTCGAGTCGAGGAGGTGAAGCGACGAACCGACCAGGTCCTGGAGCTCCTCCCCCTGGTCGCCAATCGAGCCTTCCCACTTCCCCCAGTCCACCCTCCAGCGCCCGGTCTCCTGGTTGTAGAACGTGAAATCGAATTCCCGACGCTTCGGAGCGGCTACAGGGACCTCCGCCCAGTATGAGTCCACCACGCCTTCCTCCCTCAGGGCGTCGAGATAGGCCAGCATCCTGTGCCTGGAACACGAAGGATAGGCAAAGAGCGTGAAGAAGCTCCTCCCCTGCACCTCCCCCATGCAACGAATCCTGAACTGGGTGTACGGATGGAGGTCGCACGCCCTTTCGAACCGCTGCCGTTCGGTGTTCGGGACGCCGGCGAAGACGAGGCTCATTTCGAGACCCACGGCAGGATACGCGACCTGGGCCCTTGCGAACCCCGGGTAGAGCACCCCGGCCTCGCCTAGCTTCCTCAGCCTCTTTGCGAGTCCGGCTCGGCTCAGGTTCGACGCGACTGCGAGGCTCCTCTCGTTCGCGATGGGGTCGCGAGACAGGGCGGTGAGAACCCTGGCGTCCACTGCGTCCATCAGACGATTGGGCTCGGCCAACTGCCGGTCCTACCTACAGCCGGCCCTAGTCTGCTTCTGGTAGTCCAGGACTTCCGCCAGCCGGGTCGTGCAACCAGGCCGTGCCGTCGGAGTGCGCGTTCCCGATGGGGGACGCGGTCCCCGGGATTATCGCCGCCGAGACGGGGGCGACTACCGGGACCACTTGGACGGCGACGTAGGAGACACAGGCGTACAAGAGCACCAAGCCGATCAGGGCTTTGCTGCCGGTCGTTGTCTTCAACGAGAGCCGCGTGTGACTGCGTGGCTAAAAGCGTTGAGAATCCTCTGCACTAGCAACCGCATGGGGCTTCTCACCCCGCTTTGCTGCAAAGTCCCAGCGGAAACCTCCTGCTATGGGTTTCCTTGCAGCTTTCTGCAATTCCAGCCGCTCAGCTGCCGGCTGGAGCAAGGGACTCTCGCGAAACAGCTGGGAGTTGCTCTCTATCTGGGCTCAAAACCTCTTCCAGGCGTAATCAGCCCAAGCTATCATTTTGGTCTGTCCATGGCCATCGTGCGTTTCGGGAACTTGGCGAGAATCTCCTTGTCCTCTGTTATGACCTTCGAACCGATTCTCTGAGCCAGCGCGACGTAACACGCGTCATAAACAGTCACGTCCCCTCTGACGCTGAGTCGCGTCGAGGGCTCCAACAGCTTCCCCCGGGGCCTCCACACCTCGAATTGATACTTGCTGAGCGACTTGGATGCGAGGACTAGGTCGTCTTCCTTGAAGGCACCGGTGAATCGCAGCGCGTTCATCACCTCGTAGAACAGGAGCGTCGGCGTTGCCAGTTTGATTTTGCCTGTCGCAAAATCATCCCTAATTCGGATCGCCTGGTCGGAATCATGTTCGCCGACGAACCACTTCGTGACGACCGACGAATCGACTACGCACTCGTCTTTCTCCGCCACTGCTTGATCACCCTGAGACTGCTCCAACCCTTCGGCGCGGACCGCCTCACTCTCTCGTTGAGTATGGTTGCTTCTGCCATGTCCGGCTGGCCTTCATCTTCCAATCTCTGGGTCACCATCTCTCTTATCTCCTCGCTCCAATTCACGTCGGCTTGCGACATCTTTTCCTTCAGCGACGCGGGTATGGTGATGGTTGTCCTGACCAGCCTATCCTTACGTTTCGACATACCAGTAATATCAGTAATATTGCTGGATACTCAAGTGACACGGTTCAACTCGGGTCCGGATGTGATTAGGCTCAGTTTCAGCAGCGGGCCCGGTGGGATTAGCACCTGAATGGGTTCGGAAATCGGATTCCCTTCTTTCAATCCTACCATAGTTCGATTCTAACACCGCGAAGAGGTCCAGCTTCTCGCCGGCGTACTTCCTTTCAATCCTACTATAGTTCGATTCTAACCGCGAATCAGGGAGTAAATTGCCGCTTGGAGGTGGTAATGGTAGTCGTTTACGTAGGCGTGTGATTTCTTTGGTATGAGCTTGAGTAAGAGCCTCAATTTGATGGATGTGGCCTACTCGACTGCTCGAGTAGATTAATAGG
>CAZENV010000017.1:0-9320 GCA_964513805.1 uncultured Nitrosopumilales archaeon | reverse complement strand
CCCCTAAGGGATGGGAGCCTCAGTCCCACGCCGTTGACCATGCTGGGCGACCCCCGCGCGAAGCCCCGCCAATCGCCATCGTTCTAAAAACCCTCCGAAGACTTTAGGACGGAAACCCTGAAGCCCATGAGGCTTTGCAGGATCCAAGCTCCTCCCTTCGGCCAACGGGTTCGACTCTCACGGGCCTACAATGCGCTTCCTGCCGAAAGACCTTCGACTTCCGCGTCCCGTACAATACCTGCCCCGACTGTGGTTCAATGCTCGCCTGCGCCTACGACCTCGAGAGGGCGAAGGAGAGCTTCAAACCGCTTCCCGTAGAGGGGCGAGAGAAGAGCCTTTGGAGATACCAAGAGGTCCTTCCGGTCCTCGACCGGCGAACGTAGTCACCCTGGGCGAGGGGCTCACTCCGATCGTCAAGCTGTCGAACGGACTGCTGCTCAAGGATGACGGCATCATCCCCACGGGGACGTTCAAGACCAGGGGGATGTCGGTAGCCGTGTCCAAGGCGAAGGAACTGGGCCTGAAGAAGCTGGCCGTCCCTTCGGCGGGAAACGCGGGGGCGGCCCTCGCCTGTTATGCCGCAAGAGCGTGCGTTTCGGCCAAGGTGTTCATGCCTCTCGAGACTCCGCCTTCGATGCTCAAGGAGTGCCGGGCGTTCGGTGCCGAGGTAGTGCAGGTGGAGGGGAGCATCAGCGAGGCTGGGTCGAGGATGAGGGCAGGCATAGACGAATACTTCGACATGTCCACGCTCAAGGAACCTTACAGGCTCGAGGGGAAGAAGACGATGGGGTACGAGATAGCAGAGCAGACGGGGCTCAGCCTGCCTGGCGCGATACTGTATCCGACGGGAGGTGGGACCGGCCTGATCGGGATGTGGAAGGCGTTCGAGGAGATGGAGAAGCTCGGGTGGATAGGTGACGAGCGGCCGAGGATGTTCTCTATCCAGTCGGATGCCTGCGCTCCCGTGGTGGACGCTTTTTCGTCTGGGATGGAAACCACCGACCCTGGCTATCCCGATGGAAAGACCGTAGCGATGGGACTCCGGGTCCCCAGACCCTTCGCTGGCAGGCAGATACTTTCGGTGCTGAGAGGGAGCCGTGGTGGGGCCGTGAAGGTCCCGGACATGGAGATTCTTGATGCGATGCGATTCCTTTCGAAGGAAGGGGCCTTCGCCTGCCCTGAAGGTGCGGCAACGCTTGCTGGATACAACAGCCTTCGCGAAAAGGGCGTCATCGACCAAGACGAGGAGGTCCTTCTGTACAACACGGGGACGGGCTTGAAGTATCTCGACCTTCTGTGACGAGGTCAAGACTTTATTGTGTGTCCTAGGAGGCCGAGTGCGTGCCGGCGTAGCTCAGCCTAGTAGAGCACACCTTTCAGGGCTCAGACGCCTCGTAAGCGTGGGGTCCCGAGATCAAAGCTCGGCGCCGGCTAGTTCTAGCATCCTTCGTTTCGATTTCAGAGTCTTCAACTTGACATAGGTCCCGTACTGAGAAAGGAGTATGTCTCGAACCGAGGCACAGTCTCGCCCATCTCGTAAGAGTTGGATTACTTCAGCTTGAAGCCATATCGGCCAGTGGGAGGCGTACGTCCTTGCTGTGGCCAATCGTCTGAGAAGCAATCCCTTGTGCGTCATTACATGTGGATTGAATATTCGAAGCCTGTAGGCCTCTATTGCCGAGATCCCGACATAGCCGACCCTATAGGAGAACCATTTGTCTGCCTTGATTCCAAGGGTGTGGAATATTGAGAAGAAAAGGTCTGTGTTTGGGGAGCTTGTGATCACAACTCCACGGTTTCTGACATTGACCGACCCGTCAGAATCGGCAATGCCCCGCATGAACCATGTAAGACAATCTGGATTCGCATGAAGTATCCAACCCATCCGGACAGGGTCACGAGTTGTCCTTTGATTCCATTTGAGGCCCAAGCAGGCTGTGTGTAGCCAGGCAACTATCCAAGAATACCTGGACTGCCAACGATATGCCCCGTGAGGTTCGGACAAACTGAGCGGCCCATCACCTATCCTGTTTCCTTGCACCCCCAAGCGCTCCAGGCAACCAATTACGTATTGCCCGAGAAGATTTTCTGCATGACCCTTGCACAAACCAATCTCCACTCGGGCCTTGAAGGATTCTTCGCGTGTGAACCCTTTGCCCGCATCGCCTACCAACCATCCCAATAAATAGTAGATTCGGCATAGGAAGTCTCGTCTACTTTGCAGGCCATTCCCGGTTTCGCCGTGATGTTGCCGTAAACGAAGGACAGATAGGTCGAATTGTGCGCTCGAGTGTATGCGTGTTGGAAATTCCATTTGCCTCAGAATTAGAGGGGCTTTGGGCAGGAGCTATCACATTGAAACAAGCCTCCAGTATTTGGTCACCCACTTTTTTCTCAGATCGATACCTGCTTCTGCAGGCGCGAAGCCCTCCGCCGGCTCTCTGATGCAAGTTCGAAATGCTTAACGTTGGAGCAACGCCGCTGAACGTTGGGAACGAACAACTTGAGTCGGAATCCAAGAGCCGGTTCCTCGGTCGCCATATTTGGAGCATCTCTGGCCGCGGCGGCCACCCTTCTCTATTCGTATGCGGAGAGTTTCATGTCGTTCGTCACGCCCGAGAGTGCCGTGCGCTTCGCACAGCTTGCCTACCTCTATTTCGCAGTCATGTTCGCCGGCGGGGCGTTGGTGGCGTTCGGGGTCAGAGAAATCGTCGCCAGGAGGGTGGCAGCCTCGGAGCGCCAAGGCTTCTCGCCCCTGGGTCCGGGGTGGATCCTTCCCTACGTCCTTTCGCAGTCGCGCTTCAGAAGATACTTCGTCCTGTCGACCTTCGTCTACGGCCTGTTCTACGCCTTTGTCACAAGCATCATCGTGTACCAGCCGACGGTCGACTTCGTACAGGCATACCATGTGGCACTCCCGTCGGTCCTCGTCGGTCCCTGCTGCGGGCCCCCGCTGTACGCGCCCATCTTGACCGTCTACCTGACCAACCACGTCGGTCTCCTCATAATCCCGTTGACCATGATTCTTCTCTTGGTGGTGTCCGTCCTTGTTGGCCTCAATTTCGCGCTTGCCGCTTTCGCGTTCACCCGCCGCACCAGAGCAGCAGGGAGGGGCTGGGTCGGCGGGTTGGGTGCCGTGGTGGGTCTCTTCACTGGGTGTCCCACATGCGCCGGCCTCTTCTTCGCGAACTTTGTGGGAGGCGCCGGTGCGGTCTCGTTTGCTGCGCTCCTAAGCTACTACCAGCCTGTCTTCATAGCGCTCAGCATACCCATCCTCTTGGCGACGCCGTTTCTGATTTCACGAAGCCTTTCCAAGGTGATGAAGGAGGGATGCATCGTGATTGGCAGGGCCAAGACAGACACGATGGAAGGTTAGGCGTCGTCGTTTCCTTCCGCACTCACCAGCGCTCGTAGTGGACGAACTCGCCGAAGGTACGCCTGCCCCTCTTCAGCGATGGAGACCTGACATCCTTCATCGGATGGCCGATGGAGATGACCCCGACGGGATGGAAGTGCGCAGGTATCCCGAGCAGTGCCCGCATTCCTTTCACATCGAAAACTCCTGAGAAGGCAGCCGCCAAGCCCGCGTCCACGGCAGCCAGCAACACAATCATGCAACCTGCGCCGATGTCAAAGAACCAATACGGCGTGGGCCATTCAATCTCCTTCCCATCCTCAAGCTTGTCAGGCTCGTTGTATCTGTCATGGTAGAGCTTCTCGCTCACGCATGGGACGAGACTGACCGGTGCCTCAGAAATCCACTTGTGGAATCCCGCGGCGGCGTAGTTCTCCTCTCCCTGCAGTTCGGCAATCCGCCTTCTTGTCTCGTTCCTGGTGACTACCACGAAGGCGCTTCCCTGGCTGAACCCGGCACTGGGGGCGTGTTGGGCGAGGTCGAGGATGTGATTGACCGTCCCCGCGGAAACAGGCTCGCTCGAGAAGTGTCTGACCATCCGCCTGCGCTTGACCGTCTTCTGGAAATCCAACGCTCGAAGGTCCCGCTTCAGCGCTTACTAACGTTGCTCGGCGAATCAGGTTGCCACGCGGAAGATCACGCTGGCGTAGCCTGTCGCTCCGTTGGGGAATGTGCCAGCGATGGTCGAAGTCTGCACTTGACCGGAGCCGTCCGTGGCCCTGGCGTAGACGAAGTTCTCGCCCAGGGGAGGGGAGCGCCATTCGTAGGCCCACAGCGCCCAGGTGGTGCTGGAAAGCGGTTTCTTGAGCTGGGCCTCTTCCCACGTCTTTCCATCGTCGAAGCTGACCTCCACCTTCGACACGCCCCTGTCTCCGGCGTACGCATATCCTGCGATGATGATCGAGCCGCCGTTCCGCCCGAGGCTTACCTGGCTCCCTCCCTGCGGCGTTGTGATGAAGGCTACGGTGTTCACAGTCCCGACGTTGGACCATCCGCGGGTCTGCCAATAGCCCAGGTAGGTCGAGTCGAGAAGGGAGATTCGGTTGATCCATTTCGCGCTCATCATTCCGTAGAGACCAGGCACAACTGCGCGCAGGGGGTAGCCGTGACGCGCGGGGAGCCGCTGGTCGTTCATCAGGTAGGCGGCCATGCTGTCGGGCATCAGAGCCTTGTCCAGCGGGATCCCGACACTGTACCCGTCGACGGAATAGAAGACCGCGTAACTGGCATTGGATAGCGGTCCCCCTGCGTCCGCCAGCAGGTCGGAGAGCTTGACGCCGGTCCACTTCGCGTTGCTGATCAGGTTGCCGTCAATCTGGTTGCTGACGCACTCGAATGTGTTGTAAAGTGAGGTTTGGGGGAGTGCCTGGACTTCGGCGTATGTGTATGTCTTCGGATTGGCAACCAGGCCGTTCACTGTCAACGACCAATTGGAAGCGTCGACAGTGGGGTCGATGATGTCTATGGCCACCCTGTAGAAGCTGTCGTTGGGAGTGACCTCGGAGTCGACCAGCATCTTGAGCCTCGAATCCCTGAATATCGCTGGAGCGTCCTGAAGGTCCACGGGCGCGCTTCCGCCGGAGGGCTGGACCTGCGGCGCGAACACCGCGCCGAGGCTGGCGAGGCCCACTGCTGCCGCGCCCACGGCCAGGAGGCCGACGGCGGACTTTTCGATGAACTCCCTGCGCGACCTTCCCGGGGTGGGGGGCCGGGCAGCAGCCGGAGCCATTGTCGGACCTGTCAGCGCCTTGAACTTGGGGAGGAGCAGGAGTGCGAAGAAGGCCTGCACCAGGAGAAGAGTCGCGGGAAAGGTCCACGGCCCCGGAGCTGACGCGGCGCCGGCTGTCCCGAAGGCGGACTCGCCGAGGAGAGGGAAGAGCACCAACCCGAAGAGCGCCCAGGGGAAGAGGGAGAAGACGAGGAGGCCTTCGAAGGATGAGAGCCTGGTCGACCTCAGATGAGGAAGGTCGAGCCTGTCGAAGAGCAGGAGCAGAGCCCCGTAGACGGCGGCCGCCACGACGGTCGCAACCAGTAAGCCGATTTCGCCAGCGATGTCGCCGAACTGCTGAACCATGGGTTCCTCGATCGAGGCCGGGACTATGCTGATGAAGGCCGCCAGGGCCGGCTCGGGAGGGAAGGGCGCCAGACCTTCGAGCCTGAGGAGGAAGTTGAAGGCCAGAGCGCCGATGCCAGCCATGAATCCAGCGGAGAAGAGCGACAGCGCTCTTGAGGCTAAGGTCAGCACACTCCTAGATTCTGGAATCCCTCTGGCTGATAATAAGGTTGAGAGCCAGCATGCCTCAGTGAGACATCATCGAAAGGGAGGCCGTGGCCACAACGGTGGCGTTGGCCATCTGCATGCCTGGCAGGTAGACTATATCGATGCTCTCGAAGCTCGAGAAGGGGTTCTGATTCAGGAGCGTGAAATAACTGCCAACGCCGTTGCTTCCGACCTCGAATTCTGAGGCCGTCGCGTTGGGCCCCACGGGAACAACAGCCATCGAACCCGAGGACTGGGCCCCCTCCACGATGTAGTCGTTTCCGGTGCCCTGGCTCGGTTCCAGGCCCTGGGCGTAGACAGACAGGGCGTACTGGCCGGACTCGGTCATGCTCACCACCAACCAAGCGCTGTGGAGCATCATGCCTGCGGCCGGAGTGAACTGGACAGCCTGACTCGCGCCCGCCGA
Organism: uncultured Nitrosopumilales archaeon; assembly: GCA_964513805.1. Taxonomy (GTDB): domain Archaea; phylum Thermoproteota; class Nitrososphaeria; order Nitrososphaerales; family Gagatemarchaeaceae; genus DASPPF01. Next base: position 3,218 of record CAZENV010000017.1, on the reverse strand, counting down.
CGGACTCGTTTCGGTCATGGTTTGTGTCACGGACGAGGTCATCGTCTCTGTCGTGGTCTCCGTCATTGTCGGCCTGGACAGGTAGAGGGCGAAGCCCGCTGCGGCGACCAGGACTAGAACCGCGACTGTGGCACCGAAGACTTTGCTGCTGACCGCCCGCCTCGGACGCATGGTCCGTGCGGGTCCGCGGCGCCTATTTAGAGAGATTTCGAGTTGGGTTACAAATCTGTTACACATCGGTGCCCTGTCTTCAGTTCAAGAGCTTCAGCTTTCCCGCTACTTCCTCGAAGATTCCGTAGTGCGACTCGAGCCACGGATGAAGGAAGTATGTCATTCCGTAGTGCTCGCCCGTTGCGGTGACCAGCGAGTTGCGCCTCAGGACATCGATGTGGTGTTGAATCAGCCTGTACTGAACCTCAAGCTTGACCGCCAACTGGTTCATGTTGCTGGGCCGCTCCTTCAGCGCCCGTATGATCTTCACCCTGCTCTCGCCACCCCTCGTCCCCCCAAGAAGATACCAGAGGAGTCTGCGCAGCTCCGGGTCGTCGGGCAATGGTCGGGTTCTGCCTGGCCTCCCGGTTTGTATTAAGAGATGTTGAAAAAAGATTATACCTTTCGGCGGCTGGCGCTGGCCAGAGAAAGTTGGAACTGATGATGGAGGTCGCCGTGGTGCTGGCTGTGGCCAATTCCTGCCTGCTTCTAGGGCTGCTCTACCTGTATTCGAGGATCGCCGTGAAGACCAGGGCGATGTACTCCGTCGGCCTGGCCCTCTTCGCCGTCCTGCTGCTCATGCACAACCTGTTGACTGTCTTCGCCTACGTGACCATGGCCCCGCTCTTCGGAGCCGAGGCGATTCCGTTCCTGCTAGCCATAGGCGCCCTCGAGTTCGGCGGATTGACGGTCCTTCTGAAGATGACGCTCTGAGGGCGCCCTACGCTGTCCCGAAGGAAAGGCCGAGCTTCCTCAGCCACTTCCTGTAGGCGACGGCTATCCGGTCTGATCTGAGGTGGAGCTCTGCTTGGAGGTCCAGCGGGAGGAGTTCCGGCCTCTGCGACTCGACGATGGGCACGTCCTGGCCGGTTATCCTGTCCTGATATGAACGAAGCTCGCCTTCGGGCACGTCTGCCGCATAGTTGAGTGCTATGCACATCCAACCCACGCACCTGGTCTCGTCCACCGGCGTGACGTTGAGTTGTATGGCAAAGTTGCCCTCGTCGGTGCTCTTCATGAAGTAGGCCGTGAACGGCCGCAGGACCTTGTAGGTGTAGTTCACCATCTTCCCTTTGCCCGTACCGTCGGGGTCTGGCTGCCACACCCTGACGTTCCTCGCCGTCACTCCGTCGATGCTGCTCTCGACCTGGTAGTCTTCTATCTCCGCATGGGCCTCGTCGCCGAGAAGGCCGCCGTGCACGAATGGAAAGTGCGCCACGTCCAGGAAGTTCTCCACCGCCCTGGTAGCGCTCGCGTTGTAGGTGTACGGGCCGCAGGCAATCTTGCGATAGGACCGGTCGTCCCACTCGTGGAAGGTCGGGACTCCCTTCGAAGGCTCCCCGAGACAGGCCCAGACGAGACCGTAGGCCTCGTTCGCGCGGTATGTCTTCACGTGGGCCGTGGTCGGGGGCCTCTGGTCGGGGTGGGCCGGGAACCTGACACACTGGCCGGCGCCGTCGTACGTCCAGCCGTGGTAAGCGCACGTGAGGAGGCCGTCCTTCAGGCGGCCTAGCGAGAGCCGAGAGCCCCTGTGGACGCAGAGGTCCTGCCACGCGTTTGCCTTTCCGCCCAGGCGCCAGATGACGATGTCCTCGCCCAGGAGCCTCGCCTTTGAGAGCTGTCCCTCCTGGAGGTCGGACGAACGACAGACGACGTGCCAATCGTCGAGAAGGACGCTGTCCATTCTTCCTTGGATGGGACCGACCATCACTCGGGAGGCAGTTCCTTGTACGCCAGGGATATGTCTATTCCCCTCTTGGCGTTGTACCACTTCGAGCCGAAGTAGATGAGCGCGCCCGCCACCACAGAGCCGAGGATGAAGTAGTAGGTGAGAGTATTGAGCGCCCAGACTCCTGGGAAGCTGAGGAACTGGTACGAGAGGAAGCCGAAGATGCCGACGTTGAGGATGCCGCACAACGCGAGAACCGCCTTGGTTCCGCCGACCTCTTTCTTGAAGGCGTGGATTGCGGCAGCGAGGCCCACGAAGATGAAGTACACCATCGAGGCGAGTATGGCGCCGAACAGCGCGTCCGCACCTCCGATGTAGTAGAAGGCCGCGATGCCCACCAGGCCGAGAGTCAGGACCAGGTCCACCAGATGGGCTACTATGGGCGAGCCGAACCTCGGGCTGACGTTAGAGATGCGTGCTGGAAGGAATCTGTCGAAAGACTGGGCGAGCAGGTACCTCGAGATCACGATTATGCCGTATGCCAGGACGCTCAGGTTGGAGAGTATCCAGCCGAGCCCTATCAGGAAGGCGAGCGCGGAGTTGCCCGAGACGCCCATGGCGAGGGTCCAGAAGTTGAACGACCTTTCGAATACCAGGGTCGGATTCGTGTACGCTGCGTTGGTGAATGCCTGACCCGCGGTCAGGTACATCACTCCCAATGACGACGTGAGAAACGCGAACACCAGGAAGGAGGAGATCGGGACGTTCCACTTCAACGCCTTCTTGCCCTTGATTTCGGCTGCGACCGCCGGCGATGCGTTGAGCCAGGGGTAGACGAAGGCCGCCATCAGAGGAAGCAGGAAGATGGTCGGTCCCCAGCTGAAGAAGCCGCCGGGGTACTGAGACGACACTATTTTGAACGTGCTGGTGCCGTTGATCGAGAAGGCCCCGCTCGGGCTGTTGACGTAGTTCTGAATGCCCGTGGAGCCCGCGCCCAAGAGGACCGCCATCGAGAGAATCAGGGCGAAGAAGCCGAATATCGTGAGCGCGGAGACCAGCCTGAAGCCTGCCTTCGGCTTCAGAACGTTCACCGCTATCAGTGCCGTGAAGACGAGAGCACCCACCAAGAACTGGAGCCAAGGAATCGCTGGACCCGAGCCGCTAGGGACGGCCAGACCGAGGAGGTTGGGGTCGAACGTGAAGAAGAGGCCGACGGAACCAATGGCGAACACCGTAGAAAGCACGATGAGGGCCAGATAGGCGGTGGTCTCAAGGGTGTAGCCCATGAAGGAAAGGATGCTGCCGGCTGCTCCCCCGAAGATCCTGCTCACGTAGACGT
>CAZENV010000016.1:0-31353 GCA_964513805.1 uncultured Nitrosopumilales archaeon | reverse complement strand
TACTCCAGGGGCGTCCTCGTCACGAGGATTCAGAGGGCGTTCAGCCTCGGCATGTTCGGGGAGGGAGCGAGGCGGCGAGTCGTGCCAACCAGGTGGAGCATCACGGCCGTTGACAGTTCGTTGAGCCTCGGCCTCCTTGAGAAGGTTAGACACTACCCCACCATCGACGAATATAGGGTCTATTCGTTCGCGGTCTACGACAACCAGTACGTCGCCATCCTCCTGCCCGAGCCGTGGCGGTTCGAGTGGATCGAGGCCTGGTTCCCCAACACCACGTGGAACCAGTTCGGGGGCTCACCATACATGATAGGCGACTACGAAGAGCACTTTGGCAGGACCACCTACGCGCGGGTAGGCGGTTGCTACTACTCGACGCGGCTTGCGGTGGGAGAAGCCCTGGCAAAGGAGAGGAGGCAGGCGGCTGCGATTGTCCTGAGGGAGACCTATCCTGGCTACATAATGCCTCTCGGCGTGTGGAACGTCAGGGAGAGCATCAGGGCGCTGATGAAGCAACCCTACGAGAGGCACGACGCCTTCAGGAGCGCCATGGTTGCGGCCCTCGCCAAGTTCAGGATACCCCGCTCCAAATGGGTGAGCGAGAGTGTTCTGATCTCCAGGGAGCTGACCCAGACGAAGATCACCAGCTACTGAAAAGTCAAGGTTATACGGTCACAATGAGGTCGGCAGGTGAATGACCGAGAAATTGTATTGGGTGGACGCATATTTGCGAGAATTCAACGCGACAGTTGTCTCGGTCGCCGGAAATAAAGTGGTCTTGGATAAGACTGCATTCTGCCCTCGAGGTGGAGGTCTTCTGTCAGACGAAGGTCTCATCGGACCAGAGAAAGTAACGGAAGTGGTGAAGGAGGGCGAGGAGATTTATCACGTTTGCGAGGGTCAGCCTCAGTTCAAAGTGGGAGAGATTGTTCATGGCACTCTCGACTGGGAAAGGAGATACCGGATCATGAGAATGCATACGGTCGCCCACATCCTCAGCGCCATCGTGCACCGCGAAACGGGCGCGCTCATAACTGGAAACCAGATTGGCCCACAAGAATCTAGGTTGGACCTCAGTGTCGAGCAGTTCGACAAGGAGAAGATGTCAGCCTACATCGACGAGGTGAACTCTGTGGTCAGAAGAGCTGTTGAGGTGAGCAGCTTCTTCATGAAGAGTGAGGAGGCGATGAAGATGCCCGGCCTGGTGAAGCTCGCGAACGCCGCTCCCCCTTCTGTGGAGATGCTCCGCATCGTGCAGATAGGAGAGGTCGACACGCAGGCAGACGGCGGGGTGCACGTGAAGAACACAAGCGAGATAGGCGAAGTCGTCGGGCTGCGGACGGAGAACAAGGGCAAGAGGAACCGAAGGCTGTACTTCACCGTAAGCTGAGTCAATCATTCTTAAAGTCTGGGCGTGCCATGCGTCAACCGTGCAGTCCCGCCAGCTGGACGAGTCGGCCATGGTCGAGAAATTCAAGGCGAAGACGCTAGGCTCAGCGGCCCTCTTTGAGAGGGCTCAGCGAGTCTCGCCCGGCGGAGTCATGGCTGGCATCAAGTTCTTCCCGCCGCACCCGCTGTTCATGGAGAGGGCTTCAGGCCCCAGAATCTGGGACGTCGATGGCAACGAATACATCGACTACCTCATGAGCTACGGCGCCCTCATCCTGGGGCACGGCCACCCCGTGCTGAAGGATGCGGTGGAGTCGGTCCTCGCAGACGTGGGCACCACAGTGACCGGTACGCCGAGCGAGATCGAAGTCGAGTATGGTCGGATGCTCCGCGACCTGTACAACAGAGCCGGCCTCGTCAGGTTCACCAACTCGGGGCTGGAGGCGACCCTTCTTGCCGTCAGGCTGGCGCGGGCGTTCACCGGGAGGAGGTGTGTGGCCAAGTTCGAAGGACACTACCACGGAGCGAACGACCAGCTGCTGGTGAGCTACAAGCCTCCGCTGTCGTCCGCGGGCAGTGCCAAGTCCCCCGCATCCGTGAGCGACAGCCTCGACGTAGACGGACCGAGGCTCGCAGATTCCCTCGTCCTTCCTTTCAACGATTGGGAGTCCACGGAGGGACTCCTCAGAGCGAATTCTGACAGGCTGGCCTGCGTGATCATGGAGCCGTTCGAAGACGGCGTGATCCCGGGGGATCGCGGCTTCATGACCAGGCTGAGGGGGCTGACAGCCGACCTCGGTATCCCGCTCATCTATGACGAAGTGAAGACCGGGTTCAGGCTGAGGATCGGCGGTGCCTCGGAATACTACTCCCTCGTCCCTGACATTACCTGCCTGGGGAAGATAATCGGCGGCGGTCTGCCCATCGGCGCCGTCGTTGGGAACGAGAGAATCATGAGGCTGCTGGACCCGAGAGGCGCCAGAGGCTCGACGGTATTCCATTCTGGGACGTTCAACGGGAACCCCTTGGCCCTGAGCGCCGGAAAGGCGACTGTCGATACGCTCATGAAGGATGGGAACTTCCAGAAGATCCTGGCGAACACTGAAGCCCTGAAGAGAAGCTTCGCCGCCTCCCTCTCCAGCCACCAAATTCGAGCTTCAGTGGTGGGGGAGGGCGCCATGTTCAGCTATTTCGTCTCCTCGGGTGCGGTGCGGAATTACCGCGACGCGGAAGAGTCTGATCTGGAATCCAGAAGGATTCTGGACTTGGCGATAATCTGCAGTGGCGTTTACCTGAAGCCCACTGGACGCTATTCTGTTTCCCTGGCTCATACGAAGGAGGAGCTCAAGCTTACGGCAGACAGATTCGAGCACGCCCTCGACGAATTCTCCTCCCGACTGCCGAGCTAGTAGCGGCCTAGCGCCTTCGTGCGACCCACAGAGGCATCCTCTTGGCGGTACAGTTGCCGCAGTAGGATTTCATCGCCCTGGTGGTTTCGTCGAAGATCGTGGTGCTATGGGACATACAGACGACGGCTCCGCATTCGGCGCACTTGGAGACAGCGTGTGCCTTGCAGACCGAGCATCTTGCCATTCATTTCACCTGTGTTTTTTGTCCAACAAAGCACGGACCGCTTCGCAAAACTCTTGGAGGGTCTTCGGAGCTTGAGACCGGGCAGAATTGGTAGGTGTTGATACTCGTTCTGGTTAATAAATACGCGCCCGAGCACTTCATGGCTTGGACGGCTGGGAAGCTCTCGCCGACTGGTATGACAGCAAGCAGGGTGACGGAGGCGACCTCTGGCATCGGGCCCTCATCGACCCCACGCTCCTCAGGGTCATAGGGAATTGTGACGGAAAGGAAGTGCTCGACCTGGGTTGCGGCAACGGCTACCTCTCGAGGCTGCTCGCAAAACGCGGAGCGAGGGTGACAGCCGTCGACTCCTCCCCTCGGATGGTGAAGAACGCCCAAGCCCGCGACGCTGGGAACCCGTCCAAGATCCGGTACGTCGTCTCTGACGCAGGTCGGCTCACAGCCATCGACTCCGCCAGCTTCGATTTGGTTTTCGCCAACATGAGCCTGATGGACATGGAAAACGGCGAGGGGGCGATCGGCGAAGTTGGCAGGGTGTTGAAGGACGGGGGGAGGTTCGTAGCGAGCATCTCTCACCCGTGCTTCGACAATGGTTCAAACTCGAGCTGGATGGCAGAGAAGTCGACGCTGCAGTCGGCCAGAGTTTTCAGGAAGATCAGGGCGTACAGAGACCGGTTCTCCGAGGACATACCCTGGAGGGTCGGGGAGAAGGAGAGACAGTACACCAGGGGATTCCACAGGCCGCTGAACTGGTACGCGAGAGTCCTCAGTTCCAAGGGCCTCTCGATAGTCGCCCTCGAAGAGCCCGAACCCACTGCAGAATTGCTAGAGAAGGAAGACCCGATCGCCGCTGCGGGGTTCCTTGAAGTCCCATTGCATCTTGTAATAGAGGCGGTGAAGCGGAAGGACAACCCAGTCTCCTGATCCGGAGACCGACTCGAGGGCGCCCGGCGGCCAGGACCGATGTCCTAGACGGGTAGCTTGACATCGCCGGTGTATCTGGGGCAACCCTTCGACGCCAGGGCGCGAGAGATCCTCTCGCCGTCCGCCTGGCTTGACCATGACGACATGGCCTTCGCGTTTCCGTCGGAATCGCAGACCACGACGGCGGCGGTACCTCCCTTGCCGGGCACGAGGACGAAGAGTTCTTCTTCACCGACAGGGGTCCAGTCCTGGATTCCCATCTTCAGAAACAGGACGGGGTAGGATGGGCCGGCCACCTCCTGGAGCAGCTCCAGAGAGCGTTTCACCCGGGCCCGGCCCGTCTGAACCGCCGTGAAATAGTCCGAGCCTTTCAACCTCCGAAGTAGAGGAGCGCAAAGACCCCCACAATCGAGAGGGACGCCCCCAACAGCTGGTTCGGCTCCAGCCTCTCCTTCAGCAGCGCCATGCCGTAGACTGCGGCAACCGCGCCGCCCATCCCGGACAGCGCCGCGACCACTGGAAGCGAGTCCGATCCGAGTGACACGCCGAAGTTGAAGATGAGAAACCCGACCGCTTCCAGGACTCCCATGACGACGATTATGCGGGAGAAGGTCACCCTAGAGGGGCGGAGGCGGACCTTGAAAGCGGGCGCCAGTGCGAAACCAACGACCGTGCCGACCGCCCTCAGCACCACGACCGGGAGGAAGTAGCCCAGAGCCGGGGTGGCGTACCCCAATCCGACATACACGACGCCGAAACTCACGGAAGAGGCGATTGCGGCCGCCACGCCGGTCGTTAGCGTCGGTCTGCCGTTCCCTTTGGAGTAATCCCGAAGCTCCGAATAGCGCATCGAGAGGAAGACGACGCCGAGGATCACTGCTGCGATTGAGAGAAGGCGCGTGGTCGAGAGGACGACGCCGAGGACGAGAACCGAGACCGCCGTCGTGACCGCCGGGTAGGTGTAGGCCACGGGGGCCACCACCGAAACAACTCCCCTGTGGAACGCCCTGTAGAGGGCGATGAACGCGAGGAAGTTCAGAACTCCTGCCGCGGCTAGGACGGCCACCGGCCAAGCCACGAAGTGAATTGTGGGATTCAGGACTGGTACAAGAACAAGCAGAATGACCAAGGTTGTCACGTGCATGTACACAGTGGTGTTGTAGTGTCCGACCTTCTCGGACTGCAGCCGCGAGAGGAAGTCGGAAGTACCCCAGCAGACTGCGGTGACGAGGCCTACGATAATCGGGAGGGAAGACAAGAAGGACGGCTAGGTTCAAGGTCTGCCCGGCGCAGTATTAAGGCAGAGGCGCCGCTCCGATGAAGAATCCTAAATACCTCCGGCGGAAGGCCGTGTTCGGCGGGTTGAGAGGGCCTCCGCCCGTTCCGCCAAACAAATCCCGGCGTCGGAGGAGAAAATAGTGAATAGAAGCGTTGTTGTGACGACGGCGGCAGTCTATGCCGCGATGTATGTGGCGCTCGTCGCATTCTTTCCCTTCCTTTCCTTCCTCCAACTCAACGTCAGGATAGCCAACGTGCTGAAGGGGATGGTGAAGTTCTGGCCAGCGGGGGTCCTGCTGGGGAATTTCGTAGCCGTGGTCGTCGGCAACTACCTTTTCTCACCTCTTGGCTTCCTCGATGTCTTGCTTTCTCCCGCCGTCTCGACGGCGCTGCTGGCCCTTGCCTACGTGATGAGCAGGAAGTCGTTCTTCGCCGGCTTGACGGCAAATGCGGTCCTGCTCGGCGCCTACTTGGCCTGGCTCATATCGGTGGTTCCGCCGGGAGCTGATTTCTTCGCTTTGCTTCCGCTGCTTCTCGCCGGCGTTCTGATAAGCGACCTTGTGCTACCGTACGTGTTGTATCGGGCCATGGTCAACTTGAAGGTGTCACGGGGGGTGCTGGGCAGAAGTTGACATCCGGAAATCAGCCGAGCGGAGAGAGGAACGCCGTGAACATGATTTCCGGCGGCGTCGACTCGGTCACAACGGCTTACTACGTCAACAGGAGGCTGAAGCCCAAGCAGCAGCTTCTCATCTTCTGCAATTACAGGCAGAGGACCTACGACTACGAGGAGTTTTGCATAAAACGGATTTCCGAAGAGCTCGGTCTTCCCTTGAAGATAATCGACCTGAAGTGGTTGGGCGACATCAGCACCTCGGTGCTCACCCACCCGGAGAAGGAGATTAAGGAGACGAAGGAAGCAGACCTGTGGGACCCGGAGAAGGCAAGACAGAGGATCCTGAAGTGGTGGGACCCCTGCCGGAACGCCGTACTGCTGCTGGTGGGCCTTTCGCACGCGGAGTCGTTCTACATCTCCAAAGGAGATCGCTACGATGTCTACATCGGCATCAGGAGAGAGACGCCTGTGGCGATGAAGGACAACACCCCTGAGTTCCTTGAGGAGATGAACAGGCTCGGCGAGCAGGCGACACACCACGGAGGCTACAGGCTCCTTGCGCCTCTGATCACCTATGACAAAGACAAGGTGGTGAAGCTCGGAGAGGAACTGGGCGTGCCATGGGAGTACACCTACAGCTGCTATTCTGGGTACGGGTTCAAGGAGGCGGGCGGGAGAAAGCTGCCCGTTCATTGCGGAACCTGTTCGAACTGCCGGAGGAGGAAGCTCGCTTTCAGGGATGCGGGAGTTGTGGACCCGTCGGTCTACGCTGCTTGAGAACGGAGCGTCTCCCCAGCTGACCGCCGAACAGCCTCGGTGCGACTCGGGCCAGGACTAGGCTCGAGCCGGGGGAAGCTTCGGCCTTCCGAGGGAGGCGATTAGCTCCCTGCAGAAATCGGGCAGGTCTGCGGGAAAGCGCGACGTAATCAGATTTCGGTCCGTCACCACAGACTTGTCGACATAGTTGGCGCCGGCGTTAATCACGTCCTCCTTGATTGAGCTGAAGCAGGTCATCGTCCTTCCCTTCGCAACCCCGGCTGAGACCAGCATCCAGCCCGCGTGGCAGATTGCCGCAATCGGCTTCCCTTCGTCGTTCATCGCCTTCACCAGCCCCACCATCGACTGGTTCCTGCGCATGTAATCGGGAGAATAGCCTCCCGGAATCACCAGCCCGTCGAAGTCCTTGGCTGAGACTCGGTCAGCCGTTGCCTGGGGTCTGGCCTCGAGGCCGTGCTTGCCTTTGTAGGCTTCGGCGGAACCCGAGCCCACGATGGTGACCTCGGCGCCGGCTTCCTTGAGTCTGTAGTACGGGTACCAGAACTCCAAGTCCTCATACAGGTTCTCAACAAGTATGGCCACCTTCTTTCCGGCGAGGGACAATAGTCTCCAGTGCTTGGAGCGGCTCCTCTGGTTTAAGAGTTATTCGGCAGGGAGGTGCCCTCCTTGAAGGTAGACGCGGAGATCTTCGCGGCAGCGCCGGGAGAAGTGCCTGCCCTAGCGAAGAGGGCGGAGGAGTTCGGATTCGACTGCGCCTGGGTCAACGAGACGCAGCACGATCCGTTCGTGCAGCTGGCCGTCGCCGCCGTGGCCACCAGAAAGATCGGGCTCGGAACGTCAATCGCCCTGGCGTTCACTAGGAGCCCCACAACTCTTGCCTACACCGCCTGGGACATACAGGCGCTCTCGGGCGGCAGGATGATCCTCGGCTTGGGCAGCCAGGTGAAGGGTCACATCGAGAGGAGGTTCGGCGTGAAGTGGGAGAGCCCGGCGGCGAAGATGAAGGAGGTCGTGATGGCTCTGAGGGCCGTGTGGGAGTCCTGGCAGAATTCTTCGAAGCTCGACTTCCAGGGTCGATTCTACAAGCTCGACCTCATGACACCGTTCTTCAGCCCGGGCCCGATAGGCGCTCCGAAGATTCCTGTGTATGTTGCCGGCGTGAATGCCGGCATGTGCAGAGTGGCAGGCGAGGTGGCGGACGGCCTGCACGTCCATCCTCTTCACACTCCCAGGTACCTCCGGGAGGTGATCACTCCCGCCTTGTCCCGCGGCTTGGCCAAGGTCAATCGCGGCCGGAAGGATTTCTCGGTCGCCGCTTCTGTTTTCGCTGCCGTAGGCGCCAACGAAGCCGAGGTGAAGGGTTTGAAGGACTTCTACCGGAATCAGATCGCCTTCTACGCGTCCACGAGGTCATACAGGAAGGTGATGGAACTCCACGGATGGGGTGACATCTGCGACAGACTCCATGAGCTTTCGGTTGGCGGAAGGTGGGAGAAGATGGGCGAGGAAATAGGCGACGACGTGCTGGGGGAGTTTGTGGTCGAGGCCTCCTGGGAGGGCGCCGCCGCCGTGCTGAATTCCAGGTATGGAGGTCTGGTGGACAGGGTGAGACTCTACAAGCCGTTCGATGGCAGCCGGGAATGGGGAAGACTCGCGGCAGGTTTCAAGGGCTAGGGCGTCGCCGGCCTCTATAGCCTGAGCTTCTGGCCGTACCTGTCTTCGAAGGCAATCTCGTCCAGAGGAAGTCTGTTCTTCCTGCCCATGACCTTCTTGGCCGGATATCCGAAACCGACCACCACTGTGAGGGCGAGATTGGGCGGGAGCCCGAAATCCTTCTGCATCGGATCCTTGTTGAACCCGGTGAAGATCCTCGAGCTGACTCCGTAGTTCCAGGCAGCCAGCTGCATGTCTTGGACGACTCTGCCGGCGTCGAGCGTGTTGAAGTTGTACTTCGGGTCCATGAGGACCATCACAGCAAAGTCCGTCGAGGCGACCCACTGCCCGGTGGTGCTGTCTTCGGCAAGCTTCCTGAGCCTTGCTGGCTCTTGGACGAGGATCAGTTTCCATTCCTGATAGTTCATGCCGCTGGCAGTGAGCCTCCCGGCTTCGAGCACCTTCCTCTTCACCTCGGCAGGGACGGGCTTCCGGGCGTACTCCTTGCTCTCTATCTTGGTTGCGATCGCCTCAAAGGTGTCCATTGTTCTGGCGAAACCGCGGTTCGATAATAGTCTTACTTCTTGATGCTTGTTTCCATGGCGTCGGTTGCAGAGGGATTTCCACGGAATCTCTCTTCCCTGTATGTGCTGATGTAGAGCCCGGAATCCCGCACATGTTCGAGGTAGTCGGCCACTTCTTCGGCGAAAGCCTTCACGTTGTCGGCGACCACTATGCTTCCTGAACGGAGGAGTCTCTCGCACGCCCTCAGGTAGTCGAGGTAACGTCGCTTCTCAGCATCGATGAATACCATGTCGTACTGGCCTGTGAGCTTCGGAATCACCTTCACCGCGTCGCCGGTTATCACTTTGATGCGCTCGGAGAGCCACGCCTTTGCGATGTTCGACTTCGCTATCTGCACGTATGCTGGGTTGCTGTCTATGCATGTGATACGCCCGCCCCGGGGCAGCAGCCGGCCCATGCGGATGGCGCTGTAACCGACAAGGGTTCCGATCTCCAGAACTCTCCTCGGCTTGTACTGCACAACGAGCTCGTCGAGGTACGCCCCTCGGCCTGGACCTATGATCGGGAGGCCCCGCGTGAGAGCTTCAGCCTCGATGGAGCGCAGAACATCGTCTGCGTTCATGTGACTGTCGCAGCCACCTGCCACCGTTTAGCTGTTGCCCCAAAGCGAGAGGCGAGACAGTTTTTTATAGCGGAAAGGGGGTTTGTCGGCCGGTACAATGTCTACAGAACAGGTGGATATGAGGGAGATTCAGAGGCAGATTTCGAAGATAGTGGACCCGGAGATTGGAATGCCCATCGTCGAAATGAACCTCATCGACAAGCTGGACGTCAAGGAAGGGAACGTCGACGTCGAGTATCACGCCACAACCCAGTTCTGCCCCCCTGTGTTCGCGCTAAAGATTTCCCAGGACCTGAAGGACGGCATCGCTTCCGTGAAGGGGGTGAAAAGCGTCAAGGTCCTTGTGACTGGGCACTACTTCTCCGACGCGATCAACAGGCAGGTCAACAAGGTGCCGGGCGCAGAAACGCAGCAGCCCGAGCAACAGCCTCCGGAACAGTCACAGTAGGGTCAGGGCTGCCGACAGGGCGCCGAGTTTCGCTCTCAGCGCATCCTGTGCACCGCAAACAATCACTGTGTCGCCGTCTCTGGGAGCGAGCTGCTTCCTGAGCATCTTCCATGCGCCCGTCGGAAAATCCTTCTCGCAGTCCGTGGACCCTCCCGGGACCGTGAACTTTGGACCACGGATCGCGTAGGTGGTGGCGCCTGTCGCGCCCACCATTATCGCGGAATCCCTCTGAGGAATCCCGTTTCCCAGATGGCTTCTCCCTCCCCGCACACCCACAGCTGCCTGTTCGCTCCCCACGGTCAGCCTGGAGTTCTCCAGGGCGACCAGAGGGAGGAGGCTTCGTCGCAGCAGCTTGAGCGCTTCCCTGCCCTTCTTCGTAAGAAAGGCGCCAGATGCGTTGACCTCGACATAGCCACCGTCGCGCAGCCGCTTCAGCACAGTCCTCGTCGCGCCTTCTCCGAGGCCGGCTTCTCTGGCGAGGGCCTGGCGGCCAATCACGCCGCTCGTTCCAATTACCAAGAACGCAAGAAGGAAGTGGGCTTGTGTGAAGCTGGGTCGCGGTCCCCTTCCGCCGACGGATGCGACGCCAATCAGCGCTGAAAGCTCGCGCATGCCAGTCAGCGGGATTGCTGCCTTGCTATAATTCGTTGGCAATGCGGGGAGGCTGAGACCGCGCAGCTTATAATCTGGATGGATAATCCAACCCTCGTGCTCAGCACTCGGACCATTGCGACAGTGGCGGTGTTCGTCGCACTGGTGGTTGGTTCCAACTTTGCACTGGCAGAGCTTCCAGATTCCAAGCTTGATGGGCTAATTGTCTTCGCTTCCACCATCGGGTATGGCGCAGGAGCGGGCAGTGCCATAGCGATTCTCTCTGAGCTGATTTGGAGCCAAGTCAGCCCATGGGGAGCTTCGGGGTCGGCGTTGCTTCCATTCCTGCTGTCGGGCGAACTGCTCTATGTCTCCGCTGGCGTCGTGGCGGTGAGGCTGGCCAGAAAGGCAGGGGGAGGATTGGCCGAGCGCGGCGCGCTGTTCGGCGGCGTGCTTGTGCTCTCGACTGTGGCTTGGGATCTCTGGACCAATTTCGGCACTGCGTTGATCTACTATGGGTCGGGCATCAACCTGACTGGTCTGCTTGTGGTGGAGTTCAATCCACCCGCCCTTCTCTTCGACCTGGTGCATGAAGGGACGAACTTCCTGCTCGGACTCTTCGTAGCTCCGGTTGTTTCGGACCTTATCGTGAAGAGGGTTGCCCGCACCTATCCAGTGACGACGGGAGTGGAGAAGTAAGGATGCGAAGAAAGGGCGTATCGGTTGCAGTGGCCGTCTTCCTTCTTGCTCTGCTGGTCGTGAGCGGGACTGTCGCGGCCTTTTACCATGCCCAATACAATGCGCAAGCCGCGGCCTCGAGCCAGTATGTGAAGGACCTTCAGGCCGCGGATTCCAGGTTCAACCAGACGGCGACGAATTATAACGTTCTCCTCGCCCAGTATAACCTGAGCATTTCCCTGTTGTCGAAATCGGTGGCACAGCTCAACACCTCCTCGCCGGTCTATCAGCAGGCGAGCACAGAGCTGGCGGCTCTCTGGAAGACATACCTAGAACTGAAACCGGAAGGAACCACCCTCTACTCCGCCAACATCGTCATAGACTTTGGAAACGGTACGAAGACCTGGTATAACGGCACCGGCGTTCAGCCCGGGTGGAACCTGTACATCCTCACCTTGGTCCTCACGTCGGGGAGGTTGGATGCTCAATGGTACCCTCAGTACGGTGAGCACTTTGTGACGGGGGTCGACGGTGTGACCAACAACCCGAGCCTGGACCGGTCGTGGTTCTTCTGGGACTGGAACGCCACCGCCAAATGGCAGAGCCCGCCGGTCGGCGCGGACGACCTCAACGTGTACAACGGCTCGGACTTCGCCTGGACGTACTGCAACTACGACCCCTCAACATTCGTTCCTCTCTGCACGCCGCCGTAGTCGACAGCGCAAACACCGGTCTCTGCGGTGGACCAGGATCAGGAAGTTCCAGTCCCTGGCATGGCATGCAGTAGGCGCCCGCTCCTCGGCAGCCGGGCCCGGGCGACGTCCTTACCCAGATGAGAACAGGGTAGCAGGTCCTTTCAGGCGCGCGACCCTGGGGCCTTCCAACCTTACATGGCGTCTTCTCATCGACATGGGCTTCCAGTGGCTGCGGGGCCGAATTGAACGATGGAATCAACGAATTCTGACCAACAGCTCAATGAAGATGACTTCGACGCCCAGCGCTTAAATCGCGGGCGGGGCGCGCCAGATCGTTGAATGATGCCATTCATGGAGTGGCTGGCGCAGCCGAGTGATGGGACCGCGCAGCGCGAAGTCGCCGAAAAGCGGACGAGTTGAGGAAGAAGATGGCGAATGGCGCGGAGCATGCGCTCCCTGTCTTGGAAGAGCGGTTCAGGGCCAGGGTCGTCGCAATGATCCTCGACTCCAAGACGGAGGAGGCGCTTGAGATGCTTTGCCGCCGATACCATGTCACGGTGCCGAGACTGGGGATCGGGGTGCTAGAGGGACGCACAAAGGGAGTGGCCGCAGTGTACTCTCTTCAGAGGAAGGAGATACTCGCTGCCCGGAGGGAGTATCTGTACGACCCGTTTGTGATGATCCACGAGTTCTACCATCACCTCAGGTCAGCGAGCGGAAAGCACCGGGGGACAGAGAAACAAGCAGACCGGTTCGCGCTGGAGTTCATCGGGGCGTACAGGGCAGTAGCTGAGGAAGCCGGCATCTAGAGACCGACCGCGGCCCAAACGCCGTCGTCGTTGTCAAGCTCGGTGAAGCCGCACCTGTCGCACTTCCGCCCGATGATCTCGGCCGTGTTGGAGCCCTCGCCGAGCCTCCGGTGATACTCGACCATCTGGCCGGCGCGACATCGCTCGCAAATCAACCGTCCGACGGCGCCGGCCTCAGCTAATAAGCTGGGCTTCGGCCAAAGCCTTAGAGGACTGTGCTGAGAAAGGCGATGACCTTGGAACGCAGGGGGAGGAGCCGCATCTTCAACTCGTCGAGTGTGCCCGCCGAAGACTGCGTCTTCTGCAAGATAGCCTCGGGAAAGGCGCAGTCACGCAAGGTCTACGAGGACGAGGACTACGTCGCATTCTTGGACATCCAACCCTTCTCGCGGGGACACACGCTGGTCTGCCCAAAGAAGCATGGAGAGACAATCTGGGACATGGACGAAGCCGGCATAGCCGGCCTGTTCAGGGCGGCGTTCAGGGTGTCGAAGGCTGTGGTCGAGGCCGTGGGCGCGGACGGATTCAGGTTCGTTCAGAACAACGGCGAAGCGGCTAACCAAGCGGTCCCCCACGTCCACGTCCACGTCATACCCGTGATGATGGAGGACAAGGGGAGATACGGGGGAAGGAAATCGTTCAGCTCGGAGGAGATGGAGTCGACGGCCAAGTCCATACGCGGGAAGATGAAAGAGATCCCCTAGGTTGAGAAGGTCTCTTCCAGGACCATCCTGGTGAGCCTGCTCTTGTCGCCGAAATGCTTCTGGTAGTCTTCTCTCAGCCCCTTTGCGGGTCCGCCCAGATAGGCGTCCAGGGCGGGGCGGTCTTTCGCCTCGTAGATGGTCACCCACTTCGCCGCTGCTCCTTCCCGGAGCGCATACATCTTGGCGCCGAGGAAGGCACCGGCTGCCACGACCTGCGGGACGTGAACCTTCCTCATCCAGGTCTCCCACTCCTTCTCCACGCCAGGGTCGACATCGCACCAGACAGAATAGAGGACGCGGGGCACGAATGCTCGTCGCAGGGCGCGCTAGTTATTCGTTGCTTTGGCGGGTCAGCTTACGAAGACCGAGATGGAAGTCAGAGCCGTGCCTGTGTCCGCGCCCGTGACCAGATAGACGTTGTAAACGCCAGCCCCATAGACTTGGATGAAACGCGAGAGGTCGAAGGCTATTTCCACCGATTCTGGAGTGAC
Organism: uncultured Nitrosopumilales archaeon; assembly: GCA_964513805.1. GTDB lineage: Archaea > Thermoproteota > Nitrososphaeria > Nitrososphaerales > Gagatemarchaeaceae > DASPPF01. Next base: position 17,563 of record CAZENV010000016.1, on the reverse strand, counting down.
TTGCCAGACCGTGGCCCTGACCGTCACGCCGGTTGAGAAGACTGTGCAGCCTCCGCTGCAGGGCGGAAGGACACCCCCCACGAGCTCGCCAGGGTCGTACTCGGTGGGACCAGCGTTGAGCTGCGACGGCGTTTCTGGAGACGGCGTAGCATCGAACGTCAGGTAGATCTGGCCTGGGTTTGCCGATGATGCGATCCTGCTCCCTGCCAAGGAGAACACGTCGGCCTTCGAGACGTTGTAGCTGAGGTCCAGATAGTAGTTCTCGAAGTCCTCGACGAAGAAGAGCGTCGTGCTGTTGTAGGCGAGGCCCAGGGCGACGCGGTTGTGCAGGGGGTTGATTATGTTGAGGCGGTGGCCGTTGTTGCAGCAGCGGCTGTCGTTGTACATCATGGCGCGCTCCAGGGTGCTAATGGAGTCCTCCACTGCTGAAGCTGAGGTGAAGCGGCTGCCTTGCCAGGTGATGTAGGCCACGTTCTCGGCAACCGCGCCCACGCCGCCGAGCAGGGTGTACCTCATGTAAGGCTTGTAGCCCTGAGTGTCGAAGTGGCTGAAGTAGTCGTACTTCAGCATCGAATCCGCATGCTGCTGTGCGGCCCGGTTCGTACCAAGGGTGACAGGCGACGCGCTCTGATTGGCCCTGTCTTGGTTGATCAGGCCGACGGTGTAGGAAGCCAAGGCGCTGTAGTCGGAAGGATATGTGATGTTGGCGGCGCCGTTCAAGATGAGCGGCGAGTAGACCGGGAAGGCGCCCGTTGACGAGTTGGTTCCGGTGGAGACTCTGACGGAAGAGAGAACCCGCGTGATTTCTGAAGAGATGGCGTTGGACGTCGCCGGCGAGAGCTGGAGGAAGCCGGCCGCAAGCAGCAGACCCAGCGCCATGAGCCCAATCGCGACTTCCTTCCGGGGCCCCCCGTCTGCGCGCCCCTCCCCACCCTCGAACCCGCGCGCAGCAGCCACGCCTCTCCGACTAACTTTCATGAGGTAAGCTCAGCCCCCAATCGTAGTATCGGGCTACTAGCTTCCTTGACGCGGGTGGATTATTATCTTGTTTCCCACGACGGAGTTGTTGGGAAGAAGCACCCTTTTTCCATCGTCTTTGACTAACGTCGTGAAGAGCGTCGAGACGTCGTCGACCGTGCCGTCTTCGCCGTTGAGCGTCACCTTGTCGCCTACCTTGAAGGGCCTGGATATCAGCAGGAAAAGACCAGCCATCGCCTGACCGAGTGTGCTCTGCGTTGCTTGCCCCACCACCAGCCCCAGAAAGCCGCCCAGCGCGACTCCAGCCACGCCCCCAGCGATGCCTCCAGCGATGGCGGCCACAAGAGCACCGAGCCCTATTATCCTGATCATGCTTCTGACCGCCGACGCCGTGGAGTGGGGGGCCCCCAACCGGAATGACCAATAGGCGACGTTGGAAACGGCGCTGACAATCAGGTAGCCGAAGGAAAGCGCCAGAATGATGTTGACGTAGAGGATGTAGGTCGCCGGGAACGGGTAACCGAGGCCCGGAAGCGTGCTGCCGAGGAATTCGTTGGTCACCGCCCCCGCAACGATATAGAGGATGATGTACGCACCAAGGCGGAGCAGGGCCCGGTTCAGGCCTTTGCTTGTTTGTTCCTTCGCCAACGCCATCACCCGACGACCGTCTGCCTAAAGAGTTGCTTGGCCCCACGAACCCGCAACCTTGGCACCGCGGGAAAGACGGCCGGCTATCCTGTGCCGTTGGCGTGATGCCCTTCGTCGCAAGACCATGAATGCCGAGGCTTTGACCTGCCAGCCAGGGGCTACTGGGCCGCGGTCAGCCGCCGCCCTCTCGCGATCTTCAGGATGAGATGTCTTCTTGCTGTCGCCGGGCGCCGATGCCTGCGGGTATTTCGGGGAAGCTTTCCGAGATCCGCTGCTCCGCCACTGCTGCGGCCTCTTCCATCACCTTCTGGGCATCCTCGTTGGCGACGTCGAAGTTGAGCGAGACGCCACCAACGCTCCCCGCCTCGACAAGTATGCCGCTCAGCAGGCCCGAAATTTCACCGATCTCCCTGTCGGCCTCTGGAAGGGCGCTGCTTAGTCCCTGCTTCATCGACCTGATTACCGTGATTGCCGGCGCCAGTGTCATGGCGACGTCGCCAAGGTCGGTTATGGTGCCGAGTCGGAGGACTATCTGCTCGAGCGCCAGTTGCGCCTGAGCGACCACCTTGCCCATCTTCCTCACCTCGGACAGCTCGTTCGCGTAGACCGAGGCGTGCTCGTTGTCGTGCTTCGCAAGAGATGCGACCACCTTTGTGAATATGGCTTCGTCACGCTGCCTTATCCTGTTCACAGCCCCGTCGAGCTGCGCAATCAGGACCTTGATCTGCCTGCTGGCGGCGTCGATTCTGACCTTTATCGGCGCAGGTGGATTGACCGTGTCCCTTACCCTGCTGATGAATCCCAGTCCCTTCTTACTGGACTGCCACTTTTCGGAGAACGGCAACTATGAAGGTACTCGGCCTCGCAACGGCCTTTATCCCTCGGGCTCTAATTCGGCAGGCGTTTTGAGCAAAATCCGTTCACTCCGCATCTGACCGGATGCGCACAGCCTTAAAGCGAAGGCTGCAGGTTCTGTCTGGATGAAAACCAGCGCAAACGAGCAGGAAATGAAGTGCCCGAAGTGCGGTTGGTTCTCGCTTGCCAGCTCTGAAGCAGGGGTCAAGTGCCGGACGTGCGGCTACGAGTTGTCGCCTGGTGAGGCTGCCAAGTACAGGCTATACCAGATGCTGAAGAGAGAGGAGAAGTCCGGGAGGAAATGACGGAGCCGCGAAGCGGAGCATGAACAGGCTGGCGCGCACAGGCCTGGGGGTCAGTCTCCTGGGGGCAGTCGTTGACTTCGGCTCTGGCTACTCCTACTCGATGGCTCCGATGGGTCCTCCGGCAGGAATGACGGGGAGCACTGGGCCCATCTCGATTGCCCTCTTCCTATTGGGGATCGTCGTCCTGTCGAGTGGAGCGTTGATTGTGCTCCCACGGATGGCCGGCAGCATGAGAGGACTCGGGCTTCTGATGGAAGCCCTGGGCGTGGTCATGGCCCTAGTAAGCTACCTGGTTCCCGGCATGAATCTCGCCTTGTCGTATGCCATGCTGCTCGTGGGGGCAGCCATGATCCTCAACGGAGCCCTAATGCAGAGAAGGGGTTCGTCCATGGAGCACTCCTAGCCTAGGGCGTTGGACTTGTGCAGCCCATGTCGGTGAAGGTCAGCCCCATTTCCCGCACCGCGGCGATGCTGATTATCGTGCTGGCTGTGTTCACCCTGTTGTTCGTCAACCCAATCGCTGGGATACTGTTCCTAGCCTTGGGCGTAATCCTCTACGCGCTGCTCTACAGGTTCACTGGGAAACTGAACAGAGAGATTAGGCGGGCAGAGAGCTAGGCCTTCGGATTAACGTCCGCCGAGGCGAATGCCCCAAACCTTTGGCTCAGATTCTTGTTCCATACCCTTGCTGAGACTGCCCCTCCCACTGCGCCGCTGAGCATCCCCCAGATTATTATCGGAACGTAGACTATGACGAAGAGCGAGGGCGTGTACGGTAGCAGCCCGAGCGTTATGCTGATGTAGGCTGCCACGACTCCGGTCGTGGAACTGGCGAGACCGAGAGAAGCGAACATCCTCTTGGCGCTGGCTCTGCCGTTCACCTTGGCATGAAAGAGCCAAGAGAAGAGGTCGACCTGGACCCCGTAGAACAGAGCGGCGAGCAGACTGAGCGGAAAGAAGGAGGCCTTGAGGGCGGACTGGAGCAGGCCGTTGATGAGTTCTGTGTAGGTGGCACCCCCCCTTCCGAGGAGAAGGAAGCTCAGTCCGATGATGGGCGCTTCGATGATTATCAGAAAGTCGGCGTATGGCGGTTGAAACGGCCCCTTGACGACTGTTATCAGGACACCGAACAAGGCGGCGGTGACCAGCTTCCTCACGTCCAACGCGCGACGACTTCCTTGGCGAGCGGAGTTATTTAACGCTGGTTATAGCCACACCAAACGGGGAGCCCGGCAGGCCCTGGAGCCGCCGCACGAATTGATTGAAGCCTGTTGACTAGCCCTCGGCTAGCTGCGACAAGAACCGAATGGTCTTCTCCCAGGCGTCCTTCGCTGCTTCCGGATTGTGGCCCTCCCAGTCGGGTCTGTGGAAAGCATGTCTCGCGTTGGGATAGAGTTGAACCTCGACCCTCTTCTTGTGTCTCATCGCCGCTGGCAGGAATTTCTGGAAGGCCCAAGGTGTGACTCTGGCGTCTTCGCTGGCCAGAATGACCAGAACGGGACCGACTAGCTTCGAGGTGTCCTCCTCATCCAAGATCAGGCCGTAGTAATCGACGCAGAAGCCGAGGCCGAGGTCGCACGCTGACTGCAAGGCGAAGCCGCCCCCCATGCAGAAACCCATGGTCCCGACCCTTCTGATCGCGGCATCCTTGCGGACAAGCTCCAGGCCCTTGGATATTCCATCGTCCAGCACTTCCTTTGTAACCTCGCCTCTCAGCTTGGAGCCCTCCTCCAAGGTGGAAGCCCTCTTGCCTCTGTACAAGTCGATGGCCGCCGTCGTGAAGCCGGCCGCAGCCAGATCCTTCGCGACCGTTTCGATGTTCTCGTTGTATCCGAAGATCTCGTGAATCAGAACGAGGCCGAGGGGCCTGTTTCCCCTAGCCAGAAAGAAATCCCATCCGCCGTGGTTGACAAGCGGCAAGTCGGTCAGGCCATCCTCGGCCGGGTCGCAACAGGTGGTCGAGGCTTGGGCATCCACTCGTGCTAGAACCCTGGCCTATTTCAACGTGGCACGGAAGTCTGCCCTAGGCTCCCGACTGGTTTCCTCGGCCGCACACGCCGAATGAGGTCGCGGTGACAGATAGGAACAGAGGAACTGCGTTTGTGGTTTCGGGCGGCAGTAACAGGACTGGGTCGGTACATCCGACTCGGTACGCGCCCTGCGGAGAGTCGCCCTACACGGGCGGCGGCGGCGTTGGCTGCTGCGGCGTCGGCTGAGAGGGCAGTTGATCTGGAATCGAGAAGAAGGCGACTATGTTCAAGATTTGGGCCACGAAGATGAGTATCACTCCCACGACGATTATGGTGAGGGCGGCGCCGATCAGGTACATGAGACCGGTCGTGCCGAACATACCCACTCCCAGCTTCTGCGACATCGAGGAGTAGCTTCTTCGCAGGAAGATCGCCGAAACGAGGAGGAGTACCCAGATTATTGCAAGGCCTGCCAGGGCCCCTACGATCAAGTCAAAGAACCCTCCCGACGGGACCGTCGGAGCTCCCGCGGCTCCTGGGAGACCGGTTGAGAACCAGCTGGAGATCGTTCCAAGGCCGAAGGTGGCCAGCACCGTGCCTAGTATCACCACGACGCCGACGACCAGACCTACTATGCCAAGTACGACGGCAAGAAGGGTGTTGTTGAAGATGGAACCGTCCTGAACTATTTCGGAGATGTACTTGATTGCTACCAGGACCATGATGGCACCAACTATTGCGAGCAACCATCCGACTGCTGGTACGAAAAACAGCAGCATGAATATCGAGCCGATGCCGCCTAGCGTCTTCGCTTGAGACAGCTGAGGCATTGGTATTTCCTGGTGCTGGAGCTTATTTGAACGTGACTGGGTCTTCCCCTCTCGGTTTGCCGTTGAAATCGTTTTGAACCCGAGGAACCCAAGCGGGCGTCACGACAAGGATTCTCGGCGTCGCCAATGCCCGACTGCGTGCCAAACAAGGACTGTGGAACGTGGAGATCGAGGATGGCAGCATATCGCGGGTCGTAAGGTCTGGCGGAGGAAGCAAGTCGGAGCTCTTGGACGCCGGAGGCAGCCTCGTCACGGAGCCCTATGCAGTCGCCCATATTCATCTTGACAAGGTGATGACAGCGAGCCGACTGAAACCCGCTGCCCTAGCCGCGTACCAGCTGGGGACCATGGATACAAGAAGAAGCATCAGGCTGGCTTCAAAGGTCAAAGAGGGATACACCGAGAGAGACATACAGTCGAGAGCGGGGCCTGTGGTTGAATCGGCTCTCCGGCACGGGGTGACCGCAATGCGGGCCTTCGCGGATACAGACACCGTAAGCGAGCTCAAGGCCGTCAGAGCCCTGATGGCGCTCCGAACCGAGTTCTCGGGGAAGATGACGATCCAGGTCGTCGCCTTTCCCCAAGAGGGAATCGAGGCTGACCCCGGAGCCGAGGAGTACGTCGAGAGGGCGATGGAAATCGGCGCAGACGTCGTCGGCGGGATTCCGTGGCTGGAGAGGGACGAAGCAAGGCAGAAGCGACACATCGACAAGATGTTCTCCATCGCAAGGAACCACAGCAAGCCTGTTGCCATGCTTGTGGACGATGCTGGGGACCCCAATCTCAGGACTCTGGAGATGCTCGCTGCGAAGACCATCGCAGAAGGGATGGTCGGGAACGTCCAGGCCTGCCACGCGAGGGCGATGCAGCTGTATCCAGAAGCCTACGCATTGAGAGTGGCCCGCCTGTGCAAGAGGGCGGGAGTCGGGGTGGTGAGCAGCCCACACACCGGGCCGCTTCACACCAGAATCGACCTGCTGACGCGGTCCGGGGTCACGGTCGCACTGGGCCAGGACGACTGCTCGGACGCCTACTACCCCTTCGGCAGGTGCAACATGTTGGAGGTCGCATTCCTTGCGTCACACATCTTGAGGAGGATGACCCCCGGAGACGTCGAACTACTGTACGACATGATCACGACCAACCCCGCCAAGATCATCGGCTCGGGCGCCGGAAGATTAGCCGCGGGCGGTCCTGCTGACCTAGTCGTCCTTTCAGAGAAAGGTGTGACGGAGGCGTTGGCGGTGCATGGGAGACCAAGAGCGGTTGTCAACCGAGGCATTCTCGTGGCGCAGGCAAGGGAGGCAGGAAAGTGAAACGTTCGTGCTAGGCGGGGAGGCGACTTCGCTGCCTTGAAGCACTTCGATGCTATCGTAGTCGGTTGCGGAGCCATGGGCTCGTCTGTCAGTTACAACCTCGCACGCCGGGGCCTGAAGGTGCTCACACTGGAGCGATTCGGGCTCAGTCATGAATTCGGGTCGTCGCATGGAAGGACAAGGGTCATCAGGCTCGCATACTTCGAAGATTCGCGATACGTTCCCCTGCTGCGGAGGGCTTTCTCAGTCTGGGACGGACTTGCAAGAATGTCGGGCGTGGAGATAATCAGGAGGACGGGGGGCCTCATGATTGGAAAGGAGGGAGACAGGCTCGTCACAGGCGTGCTCAGGAGCGCCAAGGAGCATTCGCTGCCCCACAGGTTGCTGGACGCCGGCGAAGTCATGGACCAATTCGGTGCGCTCAGGCTGGGAGAAGACTACTGCGCGGTTCATGAAGACAACGCCGGCGTTCTTTTTCCCGACCACTGCATCTCCTCATACGTCGGATTGGCACGGGAGTCGGGTAGCGAGTTCCACTTCTCGGAACGCATGACCCGATGGAAGCCTCACCCTGAAGGAGTGGAGGTGGAAACAGAGAAGGAGGTCTACGAGGCGGGCAAGCTCGTCTTCTCGGCGGGGGCGTGGACTGGTAGCCTGCTGCCCGGCCTGCTGCCCCTGACCTGTGAGCGCCAGGTCCAGTTCTGGTTCGAACCTCCGCAGAACGGGAGCTTCTCGGCTGACAGAATGCCCGTTTTCATCATGGAAGAGGACGGTTCGCACTACTTCTATGGCATTCCGGACGTCGGTCACGGCGTCAAGGTGGCGAGGACCCATGGGGGGACACCCGTGGACCCCGAGAGGATGGAGAGGACGGTGACGGAAACCGACCTGGCGCCCGTCAGAGGATTCATTGAGAGAAGGCTGCCCGGCTTGGACGCCGATCCCCTCTCTTCGGCGCCCTGCATCTACACCAACACTCCCGATTCGAACTTCGTCGTCGACTTTCACCCCCAGGACGAACGGGTCCTCGTGGTCAGCGCGTGCTCCGGACACGGCTTCAAGTTCTCCAGCGTCATCGGAGAAGTTGCGGCCGATTTGGCAACCGAAGGGACGTCAAAGCTCGACATTTCGTTCTTGCGTATAGGCAGGTTCTCGGAGAAGTAGTTCCGCAGGTGGCTCGCTTGTCTCCCGCGCCAATCACGTCCGGCAGGGCCGTGCTCGACAGCCCGCAATCGATTGCGCTGGGAATCAAACACGTGTCGCGGGCCGATCCAAGAATCAGGGAGCTTGCGAACCGGCACGGCCCCATTGAGTTCAGACCGATGGGAAGACCCTTCGACTCGATCGTCCAGTCAATCCTCTCGCAACAGTTGAACGGAAAGGCCGCCGATGTGATAATCTCCAGGACCTACCGCCTCTTTCTTCCAGGGAGACCGACGCCCGAGAAGCTGCTGGCGGTCTCGAGGGCCAAGTTGAGGATGGCTGGCGTGTCACCACAGAAGGCGACCTATCTCAAGGACCTGGCGAGAAGGGTGGTCGACGGTAGGCTGAAGCTTTCCCGCTTGGCCAAGATGGACGATGAGGAGGTCATCCGTGCCATGGACGAAGTCAGGGGTGTGGGACGATGGACCGCACAGATGTTCCTGATATTCTCCCTCGGGAGGGCAGACGTATTGCCAGTCGACGACTTCGGTGTGAAGACCGCGATAAGGAACGTGTACGGGCTTCGGCGGCTTCCGAAGCCGGGCATGATTGAAGAGATAGCACGACCCTGGCATCCGTACTCCACGGTCGCCTGCCTTTACCTCTGGCGAAGCAAGGATGTAGCCTGAACTCCGCGGGCGGTCAGGCCCTGGCCATTACCGCCCGAGCCCGCTTCAGATCCCCGGCCATTGGCGAGAACCTGACGTTCGATGCCAGATATGCGATCGCGCAGAGCCAAGTGATCAGCCCGGCCGCGTAATTGCCAGCAAGGCTCGCTGCAGATGCTAGGACTATGGCGCCTCCCGCGGAACCTGTCACTCCAGCCAGGAACATCGCCCTCAACCGTTTCGGCGGAGTGTTTCTCCTTGATTCTGGGTCCACGGAGAGCGTGACGATGACAAGGAGCGAACCGATTCGCTTTAGCGACGAGGGCAACACTCTAGCAAAGGTTGAACGCCCTAGCTTCATCCTGCTGAACCTGATTCCGAGCACCCTGCCGACGATGTAATGGGCGGGGCAGTGGACCAAGACTATCGTCGACACCTGGGCAAGCAGGAAGGCCAAGATGGAGAACGGATACCACTTGGCAAGCGCCGACGCGGCGTAGGCGACCGCGGTCAGAGCTCCCAGTTCCAGGGCGACTCCAAGCAGCGGCCGCAATCAGTCGGCCTCCAACGACTTTATTGCTCGCTGGACGGCCGCTCTGTGACAAGGTTGATGCATGACGAAATCCTAGCGCGGTTCGGGCCCAAAGCGCGTCTTGCTTTAAGCCTGATTCGCCGTCGCGCGCCCAAGTCGACACCGGGACCGTTGAGGAGACCGAACACTTCATGATGATGGTCGACATCAACAGCGATGTAGGCGAGTCCGATTCCGTCCGGGGAATGAGAGGCGATCAGGCGCTTATCGGGTGCATCACTTCGGCCAACATCGCCTGCGGCTACCATGCCGGCGACCCTACGGTGATGGCGGCGACCATCGCCCGCTGCAAGGAGAACGGGGTGAGCGTCGGTGCCCACCCGTCCTTCCTGGATAGGAAGGGGTTCGGAAGGCGAAAGATGGAAGTCGGCGAAGAGGATCTGTTCCAGATGCTCGTTTACCAGGTGGGAGCCCTGGAAGCGCTTGCCCGCACCATGAAAGCGTCCGTGTTCCACCTCAAGGCCCATGGAGCGCTGTACAACATGGCATGCAAAAGGGAGGATTACGCGGACGCCATCGTGAGATGCGCCAAGTCTCTCGGGAAAGCGGTGCTGGCGCCGGCCGACTCGATGGTGGAGCTCTCCGCACGCGCGTCCGGAGTGAGGTTCGCGGCCGAGGGGTTCGTGGACAGAGGGTATCTCTCGGACGGAAGACTGGCGCCCAGGGGGAAGCCCGGCGCCCTGATCCTGGACCCGGCAGAAGCCGCCAGCAGAGCCATCCGGATGTTGGAAGGTTCCCCAATTGAAACAGTCGACGGCCGCACGGTCGAAATCCGGGTCCAGAGCCTCTGCATCCACGGCGACACCCCCGGAGCCCCGCTCATCGCACGCGCGGTGGTCCGCCGCCTGAAGTCGGCGGGTTTTCAGCCCAAGTCCCTTCAGGAGATCTTGTAGATTGCGAATCCGCCTATTCTCGAACGTCCTGTACGTAGAGTTCTGCGATGTGATTGACCCAGACTGCAACTCGAAGGTCCTTTCCTTGGACGGAGCGCTGGCCGACAGGCCGCCCGCTTGGTTGTTGGAAGCCGTGCCTTCGTATGGAAGCCTTGCCCTGTTGGTCGACACGACAAGATCCTCCGCGCAAGCCATAACCAACGAGGTGAAGGAAATCTGTTCGTCTTCGCTCTCTGCCGGGCCAGCGCGTGCGGGCAGATTGCACCGGCTGCCCGTAAGGTACGGAGGTGACGACGGCCCAGACCTTGGCTTCGTTGCAGGGAACTCGGGAATCGCCGAGGAAGATGTAATCAGAATCCACGCGTCGCGAGAATACCTCTGCTACATGCTGGGGTTCACACCTGGCTTCGCCTACCTCGGCAATCTTGACGACAAGATTGCCACCCCCCGCCTGGAAACCCCGCGCCTGAAGGTCGCGGCAGGGTCGGTCGCCATTGCCGGGAACCAAACCGGATTCTACGGAGTGGAAAGCCCCGGCGGGTGGCGCATAGTCGGGAGGCTTCAGGCTTTGACCTTCGATGCTGCGAAGAATCCTCCGTCGACAATCCTGCCGGGCGACAGGGTCAGGTTTCTGAGGGTCGAATGACAGCGCTTCGGGCGCGCCCCGTCGCCCGCGTCCTCGAGCCCGGCCCCTTCACCACGGTCCAGGATTCGGGCAGGATTGGGTACAGGCGGTTCGGCGTCCCTTCGTCGGGCGCCCTCGACCTCGACTCCCTTTCCCTGGCGAACAGCCGCCTGGGCAACCGGCCCGATTCTCCGGCCTTGGAAGTCTTCCACGGTCCGATCGTCATTACCGCCCTGGAGGACATCAAGGTCGGCCATTCGGGGAACTCCGCCATCGCTCTGGTCGACGGGAATGCCGTGCAAGACAACCCTGTCGGAATCCGGGCTGGGTCCACCCTCGCGCTGAGATCCGGGGAGAACTCCGCGATGGTCTATCTTGCGTTTTCAGGTGGACTCGCAGTGGAGGATGTGATGGGAAGCGCGTCCACTTACACCCGCGCCAGACTGGGTGGTCTGAATGGCGGGATCCTGAAGAAGGGAGACCTCCTTCACGCTCCCGACCGCGGCGTCGAACCCGCAGGCAGCGGAAGGACTACGGCCGTTGAAAGTCCTGAGCGTCATCGAGCGGTCAGGGGGCCCCACGCTGACCTTCTCCCTCCAGAGAGCTTGCAGAGCTTCTTCAAGTCCGAATACCGCATCTCCTTCGACAGCGACAGGATGGGTTACCGACTCGAGGGGCCGGCCCTGCCTGGCATGCGTGAGTGGGGAAGAGTACTGACGATTCCCGTCTTCCCCGGGATGGTGCAGGTCACCCCCGATGGCCTGCCGATTGTCCTCATGGCCGACTGCCAGACAACGGGCGGCTATCCTGTGGTCGCCAAGGTTCTCGAACCTGACCTGTGTGCACTGGCGAGGAAGTCTCCAGGGGCAGCAGTATCCTTCGAAGAGGTCGCGAGGGAGGAGTCTCAAAGGATACTCGAATCCTTCTATCGCGCCAGCGGCCTTCGGCCGAGTGGGAGGCGCTGACGCCACCCGGAGTCTGTCCTCGCTTAATACGCCGCCTCCCTGGACCCTGCGCCGAATCGATGTGTGGGGCGCCTACAGGGACATTCCTGGCAATGCGAAGTTCCTGATCTACCTCAGCTTCTTCCCCGCCCTTGCGCTCAGCCTCATCTACACTGACCTGTCCTACTTCCTGACCAAGGTCCAGGGCCTCAGCGCTGTGTTCACAGGCGTTGTGCTGACGACCATGGGGCTTACGGTCGTGGCGATGAGCATCCCGTTGGGCATCCTGGCCGACCGATACGGCCGCAGGAGGTTCCTGGTCATCGGAAACCTTCTTGCGAGCCTCACGCTGATGATGTTCGCCCTCACGACAAACCAATTCCTGCTGATTGTCGCCGCGATAGCTGAGGGCACCACCGAAGCTGCATTCGCAACCTCAGGGACCGCCCTCCTCACAAGCCTGGCCGGCGACACCAGCAGGACGGCCGCCTTTTCGCTGTCGTCCTTCCTCCAGAACATTGCCTACGGGCTCGGAGGGTTCGCACTCCCGCTCGTACTTGTGCTCGAATCGTTCGGCATGAACGACTCGATGGCGCACGTAGCCCTCTACGTCTTCGTGGCACTGATGGGGGCCTCCGTCACGCCGTTGCTACTCAGGATACCGGAATCGGCGAGGTCAGACAAGGCCAAGTCCATACGTCAGTTCCTCCCCACAAAGTCCAGGAGCGTGCTCGTGAAGTGGTCTTTGGCCAACGTCATGGTGGCCTTCGGGGCGGGGCTCTTCGTCCCTCTGATGACCCTGTGGTTCAGCCTTCGCTATGCGGTGCCGGACTCGTTGAGCGGGCCGGTGATAGGAATAGGAGGCTTCCTCATCGCAGCCGTATCGCTGGTCGCCCCGTTTCTGGCGAGGAAGTTCGGCCTGGTCAGGGCTGCGGTGCTTAGCGAGGGCCTTTCGATGGTGTTCATGCTCTTCGTCCCTCTTTCGCCGACATTCCTCGTGGCCGGGTTTGTGTACACCATCAGGAGCTTCCTCATGAACGTGGCGAACCCGATGAACACTTCGCTCATCATGGGTCTGGTGAGCCCTGACGAGCGCGGGGCGGCGGCCGGGATAAGTTCCGCGGTCTGGAGGCTGCCCAATTCGGTGAGCACGACCATTGGCGCTGACATGATGAACGCCGGCCTTCTGGCCTTGCCGTTCTATCTGGCGACTGGTCTGTACGTCGCTTCCCTGGGTCTCTACTGGTTCTTCTTCGGGAAGACCAAGCTTCCCGAGGAGGCCGTCGTCGGGGTCTGACCCGGATCTAGTTCCCAGACCAGACGTCAAGGCTTGAGGCTTCACTCGTTGCGCGCTTCAGGTCCGCGACCCTGATTCCGATGAGCCTCACCGGCCTGCCTTTGCTCTCGAATTCTCCCAGCAGTGCAGCGACTGTTTCTTGGAGGAGTTCTTCGCTGTCGGTGTGTGTGGTCAAGGTCTTCTCCCTGGTGTGAGTCTCGAATCCTCTGAACCTGATCTTGATTCCGCCGACCTTGTAGGCGAGGTTTGCCGTCTTCAGCCTCCTGAACAGTTCCGATGCGGCGTCGGCGGCCTCCTTCCTGACCTGAGAGAAGTCGTCCACATCCTCCCTGAAGGTGCGCTCCACGCTCAGGGACTTCGGCATCTCCTGCTCCCTGACCTCGATGTTCTCCTGGCCGTGCACGACTCCCCAAAGCCAGACCCCGTTCTTGCCGAACCAAGACAGGAGTTGCTTTCCGTCGACCTTCTGCAACTGACCCACGGTCTCGATGCCCTTTTCCTTGAGGAACTCTTGGGTCTTGGTGCCCACCCCGGGTATCGCCTTGACTTGAAGGGGGGACAGAAAGGCCTCGACACCGTCGTGCCGGACGATGGTGAGCCCGTCTGGTTTGCTCCTGTCGGAAGCGATCTTTGCGGAGGACTTGTTGGGAGCAATCCCGACGGAGCATGTCAAACCGTGCTTCTCCTTCACGGCGGCCTTGAGTTCGATTGCGAGCTTCTTCGCGCCCTCGGCGTCGGAGACTCTCCCCGACACGTCCAAGAATGCTTCGTCGACGCTCGTCTGTTCGAACCTGTCGGCGAAACCCCTCAGCGTTCCCATCACTGCCTCCGACGTCCGTTCATACAGACCCCAGTTCGGCCTGAGGTAGACGGCCTGGGGGCATGCCCTGTATGCGATTGATATCGGCATCCCAGAGCGAAGGCCGAACTTCCTCGCTTCGTAGGAGCACGCTACCACCACTCCCCTGCCCTTTCCCCCCTCTGGGTCGGCCCCGACGACGACCGGGAGGCCTTTGAGAGAAGGGTTCTCCCTCGCCTCGGCCGAGACGTAGAAGGCGTCGAGGTCGACGTGGAAGATTACTCTCTGCTGGGTCGACATCGGCTAGCAGCTACCCCAGCGTCGTCTGGCCCGTCCCCTTGGACTGCCAGTCGAGCTCGATAAGGCCGAGAAGCCTGCGGAACTCGTTGGCTGACTCCGGGCTGAAGCCCGCGAAGTGATTGTTGAAGAAGACGTAGCCGTCCTCGAATTTCGACGCCTTCTCTTCTACAATGGCTGCCCACTTCTTCATCTCCTCAGACCTGTCTTTCTGGATGCCAGTGAATTCGGTGATCTCCCTGTCGCCGACCATTCTCAAGTACATGAAATCCGAGGTCGCTTCGGGCGGGGTCTCCAGGTACTGGTTGAACGACCATACCATCCCTATGTTGCTCTCCTTGAGAAGCTCGTAGACCTCCGGCGTGAACCAAGATTTGTGCCTGAACTCGACCGCATGCCGGAAGTCGGTGCTCAGCTGAGAGATGAACTTCGTCATCACCGCAAGGTGAGTGGTCAGCTTTATCGAGGGCGGAAGCTGGATGGCTATCGGGCCTAGCTTCGGCCCTAGCTTGTTGAGGACGCTGTAGAAGTAGAGGAGGGTGGACTCCGAACCCTCAAGCTTGTTGTCGTGTGTTATCTTCTTCGGGAGTTTCGGAGAGAAGACGAAGTTGCTCGGGGTGTTGTTCCTCCATTGGCTGACCATCCCCTGGTTGGGGATCCTGTAGAAGCTCGAGTCGATCTCAACACAGTTGAAGACGCCGGAATAGTACTTCAGGTAGTCCTTGGCCGGCAGCTCCTTCGGGTAGAAGTGGCCGGCCCAGTCCTTGTAAGACCAGCCGCTGCAGCCGATGCGAAGCTTGTCCAGGTCCATGCAGACCGACGACTGTCTGGAGAATCTTAAGGATTCCCGGGGAGCCGCGTCCTGAAACAACCTTGAAATCACTCCAGCCATGGGAGGGCGCTGGTCTTGGGCAAGCCGAGCGGACAGGGCCTCACGAGGAGCCATGTGAAGAGGCTGGTGAAGCTTATGGTCGTCGGCGTGTGCATATTCCTGCTCGCATTGGCGGGGCTCCAAGCCGCGCTGAGCTTCGGAGGTCTGCCGCCAGACCGAAGCTTCTACAACTTCTATCCAATCATGGCCGTGTTGGGTGCAGTGTTCGGCTTCGAGAGATGGTGGGGTCAGGAGCAGGGAGATTACAATCCTTTCCACGACGGATGAGTGCGCCCGCGAATTGATCAAAGACTATCAAGACTTATAACAAAGGAGGGGGCGCTGAAATTCGCGGCTGATGAATTCTGTCGAATAACAATCCCGACATCCGGCAGCAAGTCGAGGCGAGCCAGGGGGGCCTGAAGAAGCTGCAGCTGCTGATTCCGGGCCTGAGGGGCTACAGAAGGTTGGAAGACATCAGGGTCTCCGACGAGATGCTGAGGAACCAAGTGGCGGACAAGCTCGACCACGTGAAGGATAACCTGCAGCAGCTCAGGAAGCAAGCCGCAACCGCCAACGATTTCACCAACCTCACGCCAATAGGCTCGCTCATATCCCAGGTGCAGGCGCTCAGCGGCGAGGTAAGGCACGCCCAGCAGGGCTACTCGGGTTGGGTCGCGCCCATAGCGATCAACGAAAGCAAGCTCAACAACCTCTACGACTACGACTGCGCCTTCGTCAGCGGCGTCTTCCAGCTGGACGACGCCTCCTCGCCGGGGAAGCTCGACTACGACAGCACCAACCCCAATTCCGTTCAGACCGCGATTTCGCAGTTCGTACGCGCAGTAGCAGACATACGGCAAAAGTGGTCGGCCAGGATGGAAGCCATTGAGGGCGTGGCCCTCAGGCAGGGGTCCTAGCTTTGTTCGGAAAGAAGAAAGACGCGATACCAGCCACCGGAGGCAGTGTACTGGGATCTACCACCGTCGTCTGGGAAGACCAGTTCAAGGAAGGGAGCGCGCTCTGGAAGGTCCCCAGGAACATCAGGCTGAACGACAACGTAGTGGTGAGAGAGGACGAGATTGCCGTGTTCTACAGGGACGGAAAGGTGCTGACCTACTTCCACCAGCCCAACAGGTACGCCCTCACGACCATCAACGCGCCCCTGGTCGGGAAGCTGCTGAAGTTCTTCACAGGCGTGCAGCAGCAGGCCGAGGTCTACTACATACCGAAGCGGTACATGGACGGCAAGTTCGGCAGCGCCCAGCCGTACCAGTTCACCGACCCGACCTTCGGCATAGTCAATCTCAAGCTCTACGGCGAGTACCGTTGGAAGATATCTTCGCCGGAACTGTTCATCAACCAGTTCGTCGGGACTTTCGGCGCAGACAGCACGGACGACGTAGAATCCAGGATGAAGGAGCAGCTGGTCATTCTCGTCTACAATGCCCTGGGGAAGATGAAGCAGCAGGGCTTGAAGGTGACCGACCTCGCGGCGAACCTGATGAACATGGAGCAAGAAGTGCTGGCGACTGCCCCAGACCACCTCGGACAGTATGGAGTCGAAATCAACAAGATCTCCGGCCTTACCGTGAGCCTTCCAGACGAGGTGCAGAAGGCCATCGACACCAGGTCGCAGATGTCCGTCCTCGGGGTGAACTACATGCAGTATCAGACTGGGCAGGCGATAGAGGATGCTGCTAAGAACCCGTCGGGAGGGGCCGGCGTCTTCGCAGGGCTCGGTGCGGGCCTGGGCGCGGGCGCGGCCATCGGTGGCCAGATGGGCCAGGGAATGGCCCAGACGCAGTCGAAGACCTGCTCCAATTGTGGTTCGTTGATTCCGCTGAACACGAAGTTCTGCCCCAACTGCGGGGCATCGCAGGCGACCGCCGCCGGGGGTTCTGGCGGGAAGTTCTGCCCCAGCTGCGGCTCTGCCGTCGGAGCAAACGCCAAGTTCTGCCCCAGCTGCGGAAGCAAACTCTAGGAGGTCGTGGGAATGTTCTGTCCGAAATGCGGAACCCAGCTTCCCGACAACGCAGGTTTCTGTTTTAAGTGCGGGACAAGGATCTCGGCCGCCGCCCCGAGTCAAGCGTCTAGCCCGTCCCAGCCGGTCCTCGCGCCCGCTGGAGCGACGGCCCTGAAGTGCCCAAGCTGCGGCGCGCCGATAACTCCGAAGTTCGGGGAGATGCTGATCACTTGCGAGTATTGCGGTACGGGCGTGGCCCTCGGAAACGAAGGGTGGAAGAGCATACAGAACCACACGATGCTTCCGCTCAAGCTGTCGAGCCAAGCCGACGTGGAGAAGGAGATACACGGCTTGATGGACAGGGGCCTGCTTCACAGGCACCTCCAGGAACAATCTGTCCTGGAAGAGATGAACCTAGCCATGGTTCCATACTGGCTCGTCCCCGTTTCCGCTAGGACTTCGCTGGTGGCCATTGACGTGGCCGCTGAGGCTGGGTCAATAGCGACCACGGCAGCTCTAGCCGGCATAATGGGCGCAGGATTTGGCGGAGGGAGGAGGGGAGGCGG
>CAZENV010000015.1:0-20296 GCA_964513805.1 uncultured Nitrosopumilales archaeon | reverse complement strand
CTTCAGAGAATATATATG
Source organism: uncultured Nitrosopumilales archaeon (assembly GCA_964513805.1). Taxonomy (GTDB): domain Archaea; phylum Thermoproteota; class Nitrososphaeria; order Nitrososphaerales; family Gagatemarchaeaceae; genus DASPPF01. The sequence goes on along the minus strand of CAZENV010000015.1, from coordinate 20,278 downwards.
TAGTCTGAAATTCTTCTGGGCGTGCGGACAGGATGCTCATTCCAGCGAGAGAACGAGCCTCCAGATGGTCAACTTCTGATCCAGCTGACGACTGGCCGATGGTGGGGGATTTGTTTGTGAGGAAGTCCGGCGTAGCATTCGTGGACCCACCGCTCGTTCCCGGGCTTGCAGAAGCGACTAGTAGATTGCGCAAGCCCGAGGCAGTGCTGCTGACTACTCGGAATCACACACGAGCATCGAAGTGCATTTCAAAGAGGATGGAATCCAGACCTACCTCCCTGAACAGAACCTCGGCACTTTGGATCCAAAGGAAGCTGCCAAGGTGAAGGAATTGGGAGATTTCGAAACCTGCAGGCCCGGTAGCGTCCTAGGATTTCAGGCATACAAATTCGTGGAAGACTGCGCTCTCCTGTCAGACAAGAAGGAGCTCCTCGTTGGTGATAGCGCAATCGGGGACACAAATGGAGACGTCATCCTCGCCCCCGATTGGTTCCCGACTGGACCGCCTTATGAGGGACCCGAAGCTTACTCGGACAGGTTCAGGGAACTAATGAAGAGGACTTTCAAAGCCATTGTCAAGGAAAGCGGAGCAACTTCTCTCTCGGCATCCCCCGAGCACGGCGTGTACGGAAGCCTTCAGACAAGGTCGGAGAAGCTCTGAAAGACAAAGGAGGAAAGGGAAAGCCAGGCGCCGGAAAGGGTACGACCCGCATTTCGGAGAAGCTAAACATCGCCTGAGAAGATAAGGAAAATTTTAGCTTCCGATCCAAGGGACTCTTTGAAGTATTCCAGAAAGAGTACTGGCCATTCTACGACGAGGACAAGGGCGAAGCCTGGTTTCGCGAATACCGCAAATTGGTCCCCCGGCATCGCTTCTAGGATGCCGTCGGGAATCCTCAGGCCGTGTCATTTGCCGCAGTCCAAACACGCTCCCCCGAGAGTGGGCGTGTTTGATGGGGATTGACTCTTCATGCTTCGACGCCTTGCGTAAGGCGTCCAACGGCCGCGGCTGAAACTCTAAACGTTCAGTGCCCGGATCGCCCGCAGCAAATCCCGGCGTCCACATACAATCTGACCAGCCCTCATGGACGCGGGGCTTCCCTACGGACTAGAAGCCCGAGGGCGGAACCGCGGTGGTCTGGAAGGACTGGGGCACAGTCGGCAGTCCATAGGAAGCTCCACCGATCAGTCCGGCCTGGGAGGGGGCGAAGGGCATGAACCCTACGGAGAAGGCAGGGGAGTCGGCCGGGAGGGTGAAGTTAGACGCCGAGGTGTCGGCGAAGAGGGGGTCGGCGACCGCCGAGCCGGCGTCTTCCCCCAGCGCCTGCCACCCGTGGAAAGTGTAGGTCTCGGTCTGCCCCGACCTGGGCGCCCCGCCTGTATACCATGATGGTGTCCCTCCGGTATACCAGTAGAGGTTGGACAGGAATGTGAACTGGCCCCTGCACGTCGCCGAGCAGTCCCACACCCCCCGCTGCATCGACCCAGGAATGTAGGTGCTGTCGTAGTAGATTATGTCATGGGTGACGAATATAGAGCTGGCGTTGTCGTGGGTCCTGTCGATTATCCCCTCCCCCCCAAATGCAAGGATACTGTTGGTTACCGTGTTGTTGAAGCCGTCGTTCTGGTGGATGCTCGGGAAGGAAGTCCTGTAGACCAGGTCGTCTTCCGCCACCACGTTCTGGCTGGTGGAGTCGAAGTATATCCCCCAGCCCCCGTACCCATGTATGCTCGAGTTGAGGTCGGCCACGACATCATGGACCACGTCGTTGCGTATCACGTTCCCTTGGGCGTCCCCGACGGCAGTATACAGCGCGCCGCCGTCCTCGCTCACCCCTTGGTTGATGTCGAAGGCCAGGACGTACTCGATTGTGTTGTCGTGGGCCAGCTGCGGGAGCCTCTCGTTGTAGGCGTAGCTGCCGCCCACGGAAACGGCGTTTGAATAGGTCCCATACACGACGTCGTGCCCCACCACATTGTTGTGCGAATTCAGTATGTAGACCCCGTTCGCTCCCGGCAGGAATCTCCCGATGTACGCTATCACACTGTTCCACACCAGGTCGTACTGAGCGACGTTCGCGTCGGTGTCGGCGGGCGATGGGGCCCGCCCGATCACCACCCCCCCGCCGCCGAGGTCATACAGCCTGGAGTTCACTACCAAGTCGTTGTACGGCGCCCTGGCCGTTGGTTGAAAGTTTCCGGTTCCATCGATGGCTAGTGCATAGGCACTCACATGAGAAAATGTGTCGTTGGCCATGGTGACGTAGGACGACCGGGTGAGATTGATTGCGGCGGGGAGGGGTTCGTTTTGGGTGAGTTCCTCCCCCTGGGGGGAGGTCCACCCTTTCGCCGGCACGACCCAGTTCGAGTAGGAGAACGTCAACCCGAGGAACTCCACGTGGCTCACCCCGTCGCCGAGGACCAGAGATTGAAGCTGTGGGGCGACGAAGTTCTCGGTGTTGGGGTCTTCCCCCGGGTGGGCCATGTACAGTATTCTTTGGTTCTGCTCGTCGAAGTACCACTGGCCGGGGGAAATGTACTCCAGGACGTTCTTTACCAGATACCTGTGCCCTGTGATGAAGCCGTGGCACGCTGGACTCCTGGTGGTGGTGCCGCTGAGGAATGCGGTATCGTTCGACAGGTCTACGGATTGCAGTCTGAGCACGGGCATCGTCCAGCACTCGAAGTCGTCTACCTCCACGTGGTTCATGGCGTAATAGGATCCTCGGAGGTCCCCAGGGCCGAACTGGAACCTGTCGAAGCACTCGTACTGCGTCCCTGCCTGGACGCTGCACCCCTGACTTTGGAAACGGGAGAAGACGGTCTTGGCAACATATAGGTAGGTGCCGTTGGTGGTCGAGGGTCGGTATATCCGTTGGCCGTTCTTCCACATCTGTTCGAAATATTGGAACCCCGGAGCAGGCGCCTCCCATTCGTTTCCGGAGGTCTGGGTCCACCCCATGACTCGCCTTCCCCCGCTTATCACCGCCGTCGAACCTGGTTCCCCTTCGTAGACGATGGGCGCCCCCGCCGTGCCTGAATCGGACGAGTTCAGCAGCAAGGGCGCCTGAAGGGAGTAGACGCCTCCTTCGACTTCTATACCCACAGGGGCTCCCCTCGCCGGCTGGGAGCGTTCGACGGAGTCTGCGGCCGACTTTGCCCTCTGAAGAGTAGCGAATGGGCCGTCCGCGCCGCCAGCGTTGGGGCTAGGGATGGTCCCGCTCCAGGCGTCGTTGCCGTCGGAGGCGACGTAGAATTCAGGGTTGATGAATGAGTAGTTCCCCGGCGTCCCGCCGATTGCGGAGAGGTTCGTCGCGGTCGTCGTCAGGGAGGAGGCCGAGCTCTCGGACGCCGTCGAGCCTGGGAAAGTGCTCGAAGTCGTGATTCCCAGGCTCCCGGGAGACGCGGTGGGGTTCCCACCCTTTGGCACCAGAAAGAGCGCTGCCCCCAGTGCAAGGATGATGAGGGAGGCAAACAAAGCGCCCTCAACCCTGCCCATGCCTGGCTTCGGCCGCAACCTAGTCCGTGACCTCGACCATGGCAGATACATAACCCGTTGCCCCTTGGTGAACGTGTCGGCCACGCAAAGTCTGGACCTGGCCTGTCCCGTCCGTCGCCCGGGCTAGGATGACGTAGGAGCCGGGGGAGGTGGCAGCCGGTAACAATCCAAAGAAGAGCCGTGGAATCCATCGGAGAACTGGTACGATTGCCAGAAGAGGGCGACCCGCTGAACCCGCCGCAGTTTCGGAGGCTTCGTGTCGGCGATTACAGAGTAAACTATGAAACCGATAGGCAGGCCAAAGAGGGGCGGTAATACTTTACGCTGGGCACTAGCTTGTAGCATAATTCTCTGAGCGTACGATGCCTGCGCTAAAAGCTGAAGTCGTTCAATTCCAATCGCCGGACGAAATTCACACAAACGTCCAGATTATGCCACAAGCTAAACGGTTCCTGAACTCCTTTTTAATGAACCGAAACGGCGCACCTCGTCTTGAGGATAGTAATCGCGCTCGGCGGCAACGCCCTCGAAGAGCCGGGGCAGCAGGCCTCATACGAGTCGGAGGAGGTGAACGTCAAGAAAGCGTGCAGCCAGATGCTCGAGATAATCGAGCACGGCCACCAGCTCGTGATCACGCACGGCAACGGCCCTCAGGTCGGATACCTCGAACTCCAGCAGGCCTCTGTCCCGAACGTGCCAGTCCAGCCGCTGCATGTTCTGGGAGCCATGACCCAGGGCGAGATCGGGTACCTCATCCAGCGGGAGCTGGGGAACCTTCTCCGCTCAAAGTCGATCAAACGGAGGGTGGTCTCAGTGGTGACACAGACGCTTGTAGACAAGGATGACCCTGCGTTCAACGCGCCTTCGAAGCCGATTGGCCCGGTCTATGACGAGGCGGGGGCCGCGAAGCAGACGGCGCGTGGGTATGTCATGAAGAAGGTGGTGCTCAAGGGAGGTTCGGGATTCAGGCGGATAGTCCCTTCGCCGGAGCCCGTCAGAATCCTGGAGGCGGAGCTGATTTCGTCGCTTGCGGAGACGGGCTCGATAGTCGTCGCCTCAGGGGGCGGCGGAATCCCGGTCGTCCAGAAGCCGAACGGCGACCTTGAAGGCGTGGACGCCGTGATCGACAAGGACCTTTCAGCGGAGAAGCTGGCGGAAGCCGTGGGCGCCGACCTGCTCCTCATCCTGACCAACGTCGAAAGGGTGAAGCTGGATTACGGCAAGCCCGGAGAAAGGGACGTCGAGTCGATGACAGTCGCCGAGGCGAAGAAGTACATGAAGGAGGGTCAGTTCGCACCGGGCAGCATGGGGCCCAAGGTGCTGGCCTGCGTGAGGTACGCCGAGTGGGGCGGAAGGCCCGGCATCATCACGTCGCTGGAAAGGGCAATCCTGGCTCTGGACGGGAAAGAAGGGACGCGGATCACCCTAGAATAGCAGCAACAGAGAAGCCCGAGTGGCAAGTCGCTTCCGCTTCGCGCGTTTGCATTCCACGGTGTTGCCATTCTCGGCGCACGCTATCTCCAGACTAGCCCAGTCACCAGCACCAAAATTCCGATTGCGAGCAGGCCAACTAGAGGTGTCGAGGAGCCTCTTGTAGCGAGCAGGACGCCGCTCAGGGCCGAGATGATGCACCCCATCAGGATGAGCCTGATCTTCATTGTTTTCATGCTTTCACCTCCTTCCTGGCACACGCCGCTGCCACGAACTCAGAAGCCGGAGCAGACAATCATTCCCGACCTCCAAGTCGAAACATTAAATCGCCAAGAAAGCCTGCCGAGCACGTCAGTTGGTTCTTGACATAGGGTTACAGACACCGAAGGTGTCTGTCCCTTGGAAGGGTCTTGACAGACTTTGCAAGTTTTGGTTTCGTCCTCCGATTCGGCCGTCATTGTTGTTCTCGTGAATTCTTGAAAGTGGGACGTGTCAAATAAGAACCCCACGCCTGAATTGATTCTACGAACTCTGCGGTTGGGAAGGGGGGCGGCAACGGTGCGAGCTGGAAATGGTAACGAGTTTATTATTGCTACATCCGCGCGCTTTGGTGGACTTTGGAACGTCGCGACCTGTACCTAGTTACAGCGATAGTCTTCCTAGTTGGCTTCTGGTTGCACATCCCATACGGCGGAGGGCACATCTACAGCGACATCGCGACCCTCTTCCAGCAAAGGGAGTGCGGCGGCGCCTGTCTTACCATTCCATACGTGAATGGTTTCGTTGAATATCCCATCATAGTCAGCGAGTTCATCTACGCAACGGGTGCAATAGTCGAAGTCCTTCCGGGGTCGATACTGACCAATTACTACTACTTGACCGCTGCCTTCCTTGCTATCCCCACATTCCTCTTGGTTCGTGAGACCTTGGAGATTGCCGAGATGCGAGGTTACTCGGACAGGAGAGTTCTGGCGTACCTAATCGTGACACCAACGTTCCTGTTCTTGCTCCTCTTGAACTGGTACGTCATTGGCGTGTACTTCGCGACCTTCGGCCTCAGGAAATTCCTGCAAGGCGACTCCAAGGTGAGCGGGATTCTCTTTGGCCTCTCTGCTGCATCGAATCTGGTCACCGCCGCTCCGGCAATGGGCATATTCTTGTCTATCAAGGGGGTGAGAGACCGAGCAGTCTTTCTCGTCTCAGCCCTCGCCTGCTACGGCGCGATAAATCTCCCGTTCATCGTTGTAAACCCTTCCCTGTGGCTCTCGTTCTGGCAGTTTCACACCAATTGGTACATAGAAGGCTCGTGGATGCTCGCGTTCCTGCCGAGCTTCTCGCCACTGCGTCACTACATCTTCCCCACCTTGCTGCTGTCGCTCTACGCTGTCATATCGTGGATTTCGCTCAGGAAGACCAAGGATGCAGTCACCTTGTCTTGGTTGAGCACGTTCGCTTTCCTGCTCAGCACATACGTCTTTACGCCCCAGATGAATCTCATACTCCTCCCGTTCTTCGCCGTCACTCCGGTCGTTAAGAGGTACTGGGAATTTATCGCCTTTGACATAATCAACTCGCTGTTCATCGTCTTGGGCTTTTCACAGATTCTGCTCATCTTCGGCGTAACCTACCAGTTTGACGTTGCTTCTTATTTGGCTCCAGTTAGGTGGTTGGCGATAGTACGATCAATCTGGCTCGGCAAGATGCTCTTCTTCGATGGGCTCGTACCTGTCATCAACAGGACACGCAGGATTCGCTTGGGGAATTGATCGAGTCGTATCGATGTTTGCTCCCCCGTGTCGAACGGGTTATCACTTGGTCTCATGACCTGATTCCCGTCGTTCTTGTCTGCCAGTAGGCAAACGGGTGCATCTTATGGACGAACGTGTCAGGAAGGTCTTGGTTCGGAAGTCCCGCAAGGGTGAGGTCGTTCCGTACTGCTCTCAGCGTTGGCTCGGAGATTGGGACGGTCCTTGCATCGCCGGTAACGTGGACAGTCATCTGGAGACGGGTTCAGTCGCGTTTGAAAACACCTAGGACGTGGGCGATGTGGTTGAGGATGCGGCTGCTCGTCGCTTCCGCCTTCCAGAGCTTCAGCTTCACTTCAAGGCTTGTATCATTGGGGTTGTTCTTCTTGAATTGGACGAGTTCGCTGATTGCAGTTTGTGTGATCGGTTTGCCCAGTCTTCTCAGGAACTTCGACAGGGCTAGGTAGGTTGCTTTCTTTGTCTGGTCTGGGGCTGGCTTGTTGGGCTTGCTTAGGTCGGCCAAGTATGCCTTCACGGCGGGGTCTTGGCTGACTATCCGATGCTCTTCGCTATGGGGCACGTGCCTTCGTCTCTTGTTGTACCTTCGGGTGAAGGTTTTTCCGCTCTTGGTCTTGAAGGCATAGACCTGTGTCTAGCTCGCGTCGCCACCCGGCCCATTATCTTGAAATCTCGCAGTACCTCCCGGTGAGGGAAGCGGTCTCCCAGGCGCTTGCAGAGCTCGGACAACCCGAAGCAGAGGTCGTCCCGACGAAGAAGGCCTACGGAAGAGTCGCTGCTGAGAACACCGTCAGCAGGACCGATGTCCCCGCTTTCAGCACCTCTCACATGGACGGGTTCGCCCTCCGGGCTGAGGATTCGACCGGGGCGACAGAGGCCAAGCCTGCCAAGCTGAGCCTTGTGGGCAGCATACCCCTGGGTAGGAGACCCACTAGGAGTCTGGGGAGGGGCGAGGCGATCCGCGTCTCCACGGGGTCCTTCCTCCCGGCCGGAGCCGACGCAGTGGTGCCCGTCGAGGATGGAAAGGCAAACGGCAGACGGCTGCGGCTCGCGCGTGAAGTTCCACTGGGGTCCTTCGTCTTCAAGGCAGGGGAGGATGTCAGGAAGGGCAAAGTCGTGGTGAAGAAGGGCGAGTCGCTGAGGGCCCAAGACGTGGGGATGCTCGTGTCGCTCGCGGTGAGAGAGGTCAAGGTCTGGAGGCGGCCGAAGGTCGCGATACTCGCGACTGGGAACGAACTCACAAACTCGGTGTCTCTCAGGACGAACAGGACCAGGAACAGCCACGCACCGGTGTTCGTGTCCATGGCGAGGGCGCTCGGATGCGACGTCATCGACCTGGGGATCGCCAAGGACAAGGTGGGGGTCATTCTCGGGCGGCTTTCCAGGGGCCTCAGGGAGGCGGATGTCGTGATGATGACGGGCGGAACTTCGGTGGGCAAGCTGGACCTGGCCGACGACGTCCTTTCAAGGCTCAAGCCCAAGGTCCTCTGCCACGGGCTTAAGATGGACAGAGGAAGGGTTGCCGGACTGGCGGTGGTGAAGGGAAAGGGCGTCGTCATGATGCCGGGCCCGATTCAGGGTGCGATGAACGCCTTCATCCTCCTAGGGCTCCCCATGATAGAGAAGTTGTCTGGGAGAAGCGCGATCAGGATGACCATGGGCGCGAAGCTGACACGGCGCTGGGAGGCGCGGAAGAAGTTCCCCAATTTCACAAAGGTTGTCTACCTCAAAGTCTTCCAGTCCAGGACCGGAGTCGCGGCTGAGCCGCTGGCGGGGGAGACCGAGTCGATGACGCTGCTGACGGATTCGAACGCCTATGCGGTGATACCCGAGGAGATAACCTCCCTCGAAGCGGGTCGCGAGATAGACGCGCACCTACTTCCCGGCTTTTCTTTTGTCTAGGGCCGGCCTGGCAGAAAGAAGCCTCTCGACCTTCTGGACGTCAGCGGGGACGTCAACGTCCAGCAACACACCGACGTCGTCGACCGGGACCTCTTCGACAGAGTAGCTCTTGCTTTCGACCAGGACCTTTGCTCCCACGTCTCCCTTCAGGCTTCTCAGCTCGGGGAAGAGTCTCTTTCGGAAGAGGATGGGGTTGCCCCTCCTGCCCCTGCAGACTGGGACGATGATTTCGGCGTCTGAACGCCTGTGGGCTTCGATGAGCGAATCGATGGTCGAGGCCCGCAGCAGTGGTTTGTCTCCAAGCCCGATGACCGCGGCCTCGCTCCTGGGGCTGATGGAGTCGAGAGCAACCTTCACGGAAAAGCTGATGCCCCTGCCGGGCGAGGGATTCACCACCACGCGGAGCCCGCGCCTCCTTGCCTTCTTCCATTTCGTATCGGGGCCGACGACCAATATCACCTGGTCGAGGCTCGATTCAAGGAACCGCTCGACCGAGTATTGAAGCATGGGCTTTCCTGCGAGTTCCAAGGACTGCTTCGGCGTCCCCATCCGCCTGGAGGCGCCGGCAGCGAGAATGATCCCGCTGATCATCTGAGACCCGGTTCGGTTATCGCCTTACTTGTGGCTTCCTAAGGGGCAGCCCATCACAGCGAGAACGCGTTGACGCCCTGGACTCTTCCGGCTCCCTTCATCATGGGGAACCAAGAGCCGCCGGAGTCGAGGCTCCCGAAGACTTCGCCCGTGGTTGTCCCGAAATAGACGCCCGGGTCTCTCTGCCCGTCGGTGGCCATGCCGTCTCGAAGAACGCAGGTGTGGACTCCCCTGGGGAGGCCCTCGGTCAGCTCCTGCCAGTCCTTTCCGTCCCTCCTGTAGACAGCGAGCTTGCCAATGATGCAGGAGTTGTGCTTCTTGCAGACGCCCTGGAACGCGGGCACTGTGAAGAGCTTGGACGAGCCGTTTTCGGTCAGGACTATCGGGAACCCGTGGCGGACCTTGTCCCCGGGGCTGATGTCGACCCACCTGTCGCCCGAGTCCCGGGATTCGAAGACACCGCAGTGGTTCTGCTGGTAGACCAACCCGTTGCTCTTGGCCGAGAGCACGATTTTGTGGGTGCACCCGTGCACGTTCTTGAGGTGCTCCTTCATCTTCGTCGCGTCGTCCAGCGGCTGCTGGCCTGGCGGGTCCAGCCACCCTCCGACCGGGCAGCTGTCCATCTGCCCGTCCCGTATGCGCTTCCATGCCTTGCCTCCGTCGTCGGACCTGTAAGTCCCGTTCCCGGAAGCGACAAGATAGAGCCTTTCTCTGTTCGCAGGGTCGACCCGGACCGTGTGGATGCAGAGACCCGTCGTCCCCATGGCCCAGTCTATTCCCCAGTCGTTCCTGCCGGGGGCAGTGTGCAACCCCACGACTTCCTCCCAGGCATTGCCGTTGTCCTCGCTCTTGAACAGGTGGCCGTAGTGAGTCCCCGCATACATCACGGAAGGATGCTTGGGGTCCGTCCCGAAGGTCCAGACCTTCCTTACGTTCAAGCCCCTGCTCGAGGGCTTCCAGGTCTTCCCGAGGTCCTTGGACCTGAAGACGCCCTCGGTGTGGGTGGCCGCGAAGAGGGTGCCGGTGTTTGGATTGTAGGCGAAGCTGTTTACGCTCTCTCCCTTCAAGAACTTGGGGCTCCTCCTCCACTTGCCCCTGCTGGAATCGGACGAGAAGAGATAGCCGCCGTCCGTGGTGCCGACAGCGACCAATGTCCGTTCCCCTGACCGAGGCACAACCTCCTGAGGCAGAAACGGAATTTAACGATTTCCACCGCGCTTCATGTGATATTGTGAATCAGGCTGGCTAAGGATTAATATCCAGGCAGTCACGGATTGAACTCGGGAAGCATGAAGAACTCCGAGTTCGCCCGGCTCATGAACAGCCTGACCAGCCGCAGGGAGCCGTTTGCGCTCGCAACCGTGGTGAAAACCGAGGGGTCCACCATAGGGAAACCGGGCTTCAAGGTCATGATTTCCAAGGACGGGGAGATCCTCTACGGGTCGCTGGGCGGGGTCTGTCCCGAATCTGCATTGGTCGCCAGCGCAAAGAAGACGATTGCGAACGGCCAGCCAAAGAACGTCAAGATCTACCTGGAAGACGTAGAGTCCGCGGTCGAGGGCGTGGTCAAGAGCCAGAACGAGGACGAGATACACGTAGAGACCAACTGCGGCGGGATGATGGAGGTCTACATAGAACCGTACATGCCCCAGCAGCGGCTGATACTCATCGGCCAGGGAGGGAAGGACGACGTCGAAGATGCCCTCGTCAAGCAGGGCAAGGCACTGGACTTTGAGGTGGTCGTCATCGACCACGCCCCGGTACTGACGGAGGAGCCGGACGAATTGATCAAGGACCTGGACTATGACCTCTCGAAGTTCAAGTTCTATGACTCCGACTCGGTCGCCGTCTTGACCAAGGGAGCCAGGGACGTCGAGGCTCTCGCGGCCTTGTCGAAGTTCAAGCTGAGGTACGTCGGCCTCATGGCGAGCAAGCAGCGCGCGGTGGACGACGTCGAGGAGCTGAGGAAGAAGGGCGTTGACAGGAAGTTCGTCGAGACCGTGCGGACTCCCATCGGCGTCGACCTGGGAGCCATAACCCCGGCGGAGATCGCGCTCAGCATATTGACGGAGATAGTTGCAACGAAGTACGGCAAGACTGTGCCGAGCAGAAGCCTCAGCGCCAATCCGATGCCGCTAAGGCAGGCCTGAGCCTCAGGCCCGAATGGGCTTCCCTTCGACCCAGCGGTTGGTCCCGCGCACCCTTTCCCTTTTCCATAGCGGCAGGCCCGTCTTTATCCTGTCTATGGCGTACCTGCACGCCTCGAAGGCCTCGGCCCGGTGCGCAGAGGAAACGGCCACCACCACGCTGACCTCGCCTATCCTCAGCCTGCCCTCCCTGTGATACATGCTGACCTTCTTGACCGGCCACTTCTTCATCACCTCCGCTCCGATGACCTTCAGCCTCTTCTCCGCCATCTTCCTGTAGGCCTGGTATTCCAGTCCGTCAACCCTCCCGAACTCGCTCCTGTTCCGGATGGTGCCCATGAAGACGACTATGCCTCCTGCAGTCGGGTCCTCGACCTCCTTCATCGCCTTGGCAGGGCTAATCTTCTCGCGGGTCAGGCCCGTCCGAAGTCGCGCCATGCTAGCCGCCTGCCACCGGCGGGAGTACGCCAACCTCGTCGCCGTCCTTCACACGGTCGTCAGGCTCGGCGATCTCCTGGTTGACTGAGAGGCGGAGAGACCTCGTCATGGGCTGGAGGCCCGGATGGAGCTTGACCAGGTGCTTCAGGACCGAAGCGGCTGTGGACTTGGCTTCGGTCTCGATGAACTCGGTCGGCTTCTCGACCACATCTCTGGCACCGGCGAAGTAGACTATCTTGATTCTCGCCAGGGGGCTCAACCACCGATCGCGTTCATGTTGCGGGGCTTCCCCCAGCCCTCGCTTAGGGAGGTCATGTAGCCGACTCCCGGCGGCTTCTTCTTGACCACTTCGCGGATGTATGCTTCGAGCTGGGCGTCGGTGCTGCCGTCCCTGATGTAGGGCTTGAGGTCGTAGTATTCGGTGTCGAACAGGCAGGACAGGAGCTTGCCGTCGGAGGTGAGCCTTATCCTGTCGCAGTCGTCGCAGAAAGGCTCGCTCATGGATGTGATGAGGCCGAGGTCCCCGGGCCCGTCGTTGACTGACCATAGGGAGGCGGTCTTTCCCATCTTGCGGCCCATGGCCTTCAGTCCGTGCCTCTTCCCTACGATGTCCACGATCTCCTTCCCCGTTATCACTGCGTCCGGATTCCAGATTCCCAGTCCGTCCAGCGGCATGAACTCGATGAACCGTATGGAAAGGCCCCGCGAATGCGCGTAGTCGAAGAGCTCGTAGAGCTCGTCCTCGTTGTAGCCCCGGATGGCTACGCTGTTGATCTTTACCGGGTCCAGGCCGACCCTGACCGCCTCTTCGATCCCCTCCAGCACACGCGGCAGCGCGTTGATGCCTGATATCTTGGCGAACCTGTCCGGCTTCAGGCTGTGGAGGCTGACCGTGACCCCGCGGAGGCCCGCCGACTTCATCGCCTTGGCCTTCTGCTTCAGGAACCAGCCGTTGGATGTCATGTCCACGGAATCGATCCCACCGATGGAAGTGAGCCCCTTGACCAGGTCCTCGAGGTTCGGCCTCAGCAGGGGTTCCCCACCCGTGACCCGTATGCTGTCGATTCCGAGCGATGCGAGGACGCGCGTTATGTGCTCGATCTCCTGGAAGGAGAGCTGGTCTGCAGTGGGCAGCCACTTGACCTTCGACTTGTCGGGCATGCAGAAGAGGCAGGCGAAGTTGCACCTGTCGGTGACCGAGATCCTGAGCTTCTTGGCCACCCTCCCTCTGCCGTCGATGAGCGAACCTAGGGCTGGAACTGTCGAAGACGGCATCTTAAATCGAGCTGCGGCAGCCGCACTAAAACCTTACGGGGGTTCCCATGAAATCTGGAGGCGTTCCCTGGCCGCGAGCGTGAAGGAGGAGCGGGCCTCGGCCTCGGGAGAAGCTATATGGCGTGCGGGGCACGGTGCGGGCGCAGTTGTTCCGACAGGTCGACGTTTCCTCGAAGCCCATCTCGTACAGGAGGGCCACGGCCACGGGCGTGATCAGGCTGAAGCCTTCGACGCTCAAGACGATCAAGAGGGGAGAGGTCGAGAAGGGCGACCCCCTCTCCTTGGCGAGGCTGACCGGAGTGGTGGCTGCGAAGCGGACGTCGGACGTGCTTGCGCTCTGCCATCCGCTCAGGCTCGACGCGACCCAAGTCAGGGCCGAGATGATCGAAGGCGGCATAAGGGTCACCGCCACAGTGGTCGCCAAGGAGAGGACGGGGGTCGAGATGGAGGCCCTGACAGCTGTGTCCATAGCTCTGCTCAACATCTGGGACGTGACCAAGCAGTACGAGAAGGACTCGGACGGGCAGTATCCCTCGACGCGGATCGAAGGGATAAGAGTGACCAGCAAGGTGAAGAGAAAAGTTGATGCCTCATGAGAAGCACCGGAGCAGCAGTCCCGGGCAGATCGCAGTCGTAGTGGTGACAGTCAGCACGAGCAGGTACGCGTCAAAGCAGCAGGGAGGAAAGGCCGATGACGAGTCGGGGGACGTCGCGGCCAAGGAGCTGGGCAGACTCGGCCACAGGCTGGCGCGCAGAGAGCTCATCTCCGACGAACCCAGCATGATAAGGAGCGAGGTGGATCGCTTCCTGAAAGGGGGGGACGACGTTCTCGTCTTCCTGGGCGGGACTGGAGTCTCCAAGAGGGACGTGACCATCGAAACCGCACGCCCCTTCTTCGAAAAGGAACTGGACGGGTTCGGGGAGCTGCTGCGAAGCGCCAGTTTCAAGAAGGTCGGGGCGGCGTCGGTGCTCACCCGGGCCACAGCCGGCGTCGCCAGCGGGAAGCTCATCCTCTGTCTGCCCGGTTCGCCAGACGCCGCCGCGACAGCGCTCAAGAGCTTCGGAAAGGAAATGCCGCACGCCCTCTACGTGGCCCGGAGCTGAACGGGAGCCGACTCCACTTGGAAACGGGCACCCCAGGGATCGCGAGGGCTGCGGCCGCCATCGCCATAGCCATCATGTTCGTCGTCCCTGTCCCCCAGTCGGGGTCGAGCGCGGTGAACATCGCCTACGGCCGATCATGGCCGCGGTCCATAGTGATCGACCAGGCGAGGCAGCTTGCCTACCTCGACGGGGAGTCGGGGATCTATCCTCCTGACGGGTTCTCCTTCGGCGTCATCAGCATGGCCAGCCAGAGCCTGGGCGCCGTCCTGGGACTGCCCGGCATCGCGGGCGAGCTGGCCCTGGACGCGAGCTCCGGCACCGTATATGCTGCCGGGCAGGATTCGGTCACGGTAATCGACGCCCAGAAAATGTCCATTGAGCGCACGATCCCGCTGAAGATACCGATCTTCAGCATTGCCTTCGAGGGCTCGACTGGCCACCTGCTGATAACCAGCGGCAATCGTGTGTTCCAGATGGACACAGCCAGCGGAAGGCTCCTCCGGAACGTCACCGTGGGCGAATCTGCCGAGGGAATGGCCGTCGACCCTGCGGCTGGGACAGTCTTCGTGGCCAACTACCTTTCCTCGTCCGTCTCGGTCCTGCGCACAGCAGACCTTTCCAGCGTGAAGACGGTCGAGCTCCCGCCCGGGTCGTACCCCGCGCAGCTCTCCCTCGACACGGGGCGCGCAATCCTCTACGTCACCACGGACGGTGAATCGGTGGCCGAAGTGAGTTCCAGCTCCTACGCGGTGGTCGGGAGCATCCGGGTCTCCCAGTCCAGCGCGAACGGGACCTACGCCCTGGCCGTGGACCCGCCCAGGGGCAGGCTCTTCGTCGCCACCGAGCCGGGCACCACAGTCTCGGAGCTGAACGCTACCACTGGCGCGCCCATCGCGACCTTCGCGCTGGACTCCGCAGCGTTCGAGATGGCGGTCGACCAGGCGACGGGCAAGCTCTACGTGACCAACTACCATCAGGTCACGGTGATCACTCCGGTTGAAGCAGCGGCGCCTGCGCCGCGGTCCCCTCAGTACGGCCTGTGGGCTGTCGTCGGAGGCGCCTCGGTAGCCGCGGTCGTTGCCCTCTACCTTTGGAGGTTCACTGCCATCGGTGGAAGGCGGGGTGGTCCTTCCCGACAGCGACGAACAGGCCGCTCATGGTTGCGGTCTTCGCACCGCCAGCTTCAAGCTGCCCCTTCACGGTGACACGGTTCCCGTCGATCTTCTCGACCCAGGCGCTGAGGTGCCACTGTCTGTCGACCGGCGTCGGCTTTAGGAACGTAACCGTGTATTCCGCAGTCACTGTCCCCGGCGGGCTGGAAAGCCCTCTCTCCTTCATGAGGAAGTATGTGGCCGCCCAGTTCCCGTTGCAGTCCATCAGCACGGATATGATTCCCCCGCTGGCGAAATCGGCGAAAGCCACGTGATGCGGTTGGGGCATCCAGTCCGCCACAACCTTGTCTCCCTCGTGGCGGCTCTTCACCTGGAGGCCCTTCGCGTTCTTCGGTCCGCACCCGAAGCAGGTGCTGTTGGGGGCGAAGGTATCCTGAAGGCTCTTCTGCTCGGGCATCGCTAGCCCTTCCCCGCCAGTATTCTCTCGACGTCGTCCTTCTGCAGCCTCAGGTTTGACGCGATCAGCTCAGCAGACATCGTCTGGTTGGTCTGCCTCGCCTTGCCGACGACCTCAGCCAGATAGTCCGCGTATGGCTTGGCGTCGGCCGAAGTCCAGCGCTTCTCGAACTCTTGCCTGAACATCGACGCCACGCTCTCCGAGGGGACCACGTAGCCCTTTCTGGTCGGCTCGTCTTTGCCCTTCCTCTCAGGGACGCCTATCACAACAGACTGTTCGTCAACAATCATGTATCGCATGTCGCTCACCAGGACCTCCGGATTGAACCTGACGCTGGCGCCCGCCTTCTGGTACAACTGAGCCACATGAAGGCGGTCTGGAGCCCTGGGAAGGATGTACCTGACCTCGGCGCCGCGCGCGACTGCCCCGGATATCGCGCTTGTGACCTGGTTGATCACCTCCGTCTCTTCCGCGGAGGGAGAGCTGCCCGTGACGACGCCCGTCACAGACTTCTTCGCAGATTGAATCGAACCGAGAACGCTGACGAAGTACTCCTGCCTCGAGACCACATCGGTGGCGGCGGTCAGCCTCTGGACGAGCTTGTCCCTTCCGTGCAACTCCCTCCTGTTCAGCACCAAGAGCGTGATTGTGACAATCAGGAGGAAGAGCTCCACCCCCAGAAGGACCACGTTGACGACGTCCGACTGCAGAATGGGCACGGCTCATTCCAGGACGCCAGCGGTAAAAAGCGTTTGGAGGAGCCTCCAGCCACGCTCTGCGCGAAGACCCTGTCAATCCTGGACATGCATCGGGTCGCATGGACGGATGGCAGGCTACGAGGTACGGGTGCTGCGTGGACCAAGGCTGCCAAGACCGGCCCGAGGGGCAACCGTTTTATATGGACATAATTACGCGATATATCGCGATATAGGTTGTTTGCCCCCTCGAGGGCCCGCGGGGCCGGATGGGTCAGGCGCGGCGACGCGCGCCTACTGGTCTTGGAGGTGCTGAGGGAAGGGCCGATGCACGGCTACGAGGTGGGAAAGGCGATAGCCCAGCTCTTCGGCGGCGCCTATGAGCCCAGCCCCGGAGTGGTCTATCCCAACCTCCAATGGCTCGAGGACGAGGGGATGCTGGAGCCGCTCCAGCGGAACGGAAGGAAAGTCTACAAGGTGACCGAGAAGGGCAGGAAGTTCGCAGCGCAGGGGCGAGTGGAGCTGTTGAGGCTGCTGGAGATCGGCCGCGGCACGTCGAAGGGCGCGAAGTGGGCCCTCATAACTGAGGGGAGGCAGCTTACGAGGGAGCTGGCCCTGGCCTTCCCTGAATTGGAGGAGGCAAAAGCAAGGAAGCTGGTTTCGATTCTTCAGGAGACTCGGGAGAAGGTCGAGAGGGTGCTGGAACGGTGAGGACGGGGGCAGGACGGTTTCTGGGCGGCGAAAAGAGGCCCGCCGTGTTCCTCCTGCTGGCCATACTCGCTGCGTCACTCATCCAGTGGAGCCCATCCGCCTCGGCGGACGCCGGGCCGGCCGAAGCGACCGGTTTCAACGTGCTCACGGCGAACTGGGGGACTGCCTCAGCCTCGGTGTCGGTGGGACCGGGCAGCCAGTACGTGCCGCTCACGATTTCGCTCCAGTACTTCTTTGCCAACACTGCGTCGGCCATCCAGCTGACGCTGACAATGCCGCCCGGGTTCACTGATGCGAATGGAGCGCCAATCGCCGTGGGGTTCGTGTCGGGCAGCGTCGCATCCGGCTCCACTGTCACATCGACCTTCTACCTCAACGTCTCCCCCAGCACGGCCACGGGCACGTACTTCTTCCCCTTGGCAATCAACTGGGGCGCCCAGGTCTCCGCGCAGCAGTCTGTTGCCCTCGTGCAGCACACGTACGCGACAGTCTACCTCAAGGGCAAGGCACAGCTCAGCTTCCAGGCACCTCAGAGCTCCCTGCTCCCGGGCCAGGTGAACAGCCTCCAGTTCGTCCTGGCCAACAGCGGAAGCGGGGCAGCGAGCCAGATCACGACGACGGCGTCGGCCACCAGCGCCTCGGTCAGCATCCTGAGCCCCTTCCCCTTCGTCGCCTCCCTTGCTCCCAACTCAAGCGTCGAGTCGAATCTGAAAATCTTCGTCCCCTCGTCGGCTTCCGGCTCCGCGATCGCGGTCACCTTCACTTCGACCTATACCGACTCCAACGGCAACGCCGCCCAAATATTGCAGACGGTGGGTCTGTACTCCATCAGCTCGACGGCCGTTCCTTCGGCCAACTCTCTTTCCGTAGGCACCGTGAGCAACCAGCTGGTGGCGGGCTCAATGTCTCAGGTCGCGTTCACGATCAAGAACAACGGACAGCAGGCCGTCTACGCCCCGACGATTACCCTGACGGCGCCTAGCCCGTTGGTGGTCGTCGCCAATTCCACGGTCGCGATGACCGGCGTCGTGCTACCGCCTGAAGGCACTCTTCTCTACTCGGCGGAGCTGACCACGGGCACCGGGTCGACAGGAGGCATCTACACCGGGGCCTTTTCGATAACGTTCACGGACCAGTTCGGCGACGGCTTCAGCCAGACGTTGCCTGTTGTCTTCGTAGTCACCGTGCCTGTGACCCAGGTGTCCGCCTCATCAGTCGCATCCCAGATAGACATCGGCAGGATTTCGACCGTCTCCTTCACCATAAGCAACACAGGCACATCCCCTGTCTATTCGCCCACCTTCACCCTTGCCGTGCCGTCAGGTCTTGCGGTCACCTCGAACTCCACAGTCTCGATGACGGGCCTGCTGTTGGCGCCGGGCCAGAGCGTAATATACGGCGCCGGCGTGGCCACCGGACCGAAGACGGCTGAAGCCGCCTACCCTGCCACCCTCACAGTCAGCTACCTTGACCAATTCGGCAACTCCCACTCGTCGACCTTCAACGTGGGCCTGGTGGCCATGGGGGAGATCCAGCTGGTCGTTCAGAACCAGAAGGTGTCAATCAGCGGGACGACAGTTTCTGTGACCGGCACGCTCCTAAACGAGGGGCTGGCCAACGCATACTACACCCAGGTCACCGGGACGTTGACGGCCGGGAAGACCCGGCTGGCCACCGCCTCCTCCTACGTCGGCGAGGTGGACTCCAACACGCCGCTTCCGGTCTCGCTGTCAATGACCATCCAGCCCAGGGACCTTGCCTCGGTGAACGGGACCGGCACCTTCACCCTCACGGCCGACTACCAGAACGACTTCGGCCAGGCGCTGCAGTCCAACTCAACCGAGGAGGTTCAGCTTTCCGGCGGCTCTTCGACCGGAGTCTCCCCAGCCGCGCCCTCCGGCGGCCAGACGGTGAGCGCCCAGACCTTGGACGTTGTGAGATATGGAGCCCTCGGGCTGATCGCCATAGCAGCCCTCTCAACCGCGCTCTACCTGCGGCGCGGACGGTCCAAGAGGAAGGCCGGCTCGAAGTCCGAAGTTTACTAGCCGAGGGAAGAGTGCGATGCGCTTCCAGGACCTGGTGAAGTTCGCGTGGAAGGCGATGGCGGACAGAAAACTGCGGACCGCCCTGACCATAATCGGCATAGTGATAGGCCCGGCCACCATAGTCGCCCTTCTGGGGGCGACCCAAGGATTCAGCAACGCGGTCGCCTCCGAGTTCGCGAGCACCGGGTCCACGAGCATCTTCGTCGCCCCGGTGGGGCGGGGTTCGACTCTCACGGCCAACGACGTCTCCACATTCGAAGGAATGGGCGGCGTTCAAGCGGCGGTCCCCTTCTACCTGAACCAGGGGACGATAACCCAGGGCTCGGTCTCCTCGGCGGTTCAGGTGCTCTCCATGGACTTTTCGGAGATAAACCAGGTTCTGCCCGGCCTCAAGCTGTCCTCGGGAGCCAACCCCGGTGACAACGACCTCGGTGGCGCGAACATCGGCTACTCCATCGCGTACCCCAACACCGTGGGTGCCACCAACACCACCGTGGGGCAGCTAGTGACGGTGACCTTCGCAGGATTCGGAGGGGTCAGCGGCTCGGCCGCCACGGGGTCCCGCACCTTCGCTGTGAGAGGCGTCTACGCCCAGTTCGGGCAAGGCTTCCTGATCAATCCTGACAGCACGATATTCGTGGCGCTCTCGACCGGCCAGGCGATCCTGCACACAAACGACTACAGCGGCATCGTCGTGGTGGCGACGTCGGCGAACACCGTCGACCAGGTGTCCACCGAGATCAGCGACCAGTTCGGGTCCGCCGTGAGGGTCATCACGGTAAGCTCGATACTTTCGACCATCCAGTCGGTGACGAGCGGCATAGGCACCATCCTGGGAGGCGTCGGTGGCATATCGGTGCTGGTGGCCTTCATCGGCATAATGACTACCATGTTCACCACCGTCGTGGAGCGCACAAAGGAGATAGGGGTGCTGAAGGCGATAGGCTACAGCAGCGGGAACATACTGTCGGTCTTTATTGTAGAAGCACTTGTCACGGGCTTCGTCGGAGGGGTGATCGGCGCGGGGACCGGCGTCGGCCTCGCGTACGTCATCGTGATAGTCTTCGCCAAAGGATTCAGTTTCGGTGGAGGAGGGGGCGGAGGGCTC
>CAZENV010000014.1:0-21248 GCA_964513805.1 uncultured Nitrosopumilales archaeon | reverse complement strand
CCTTCCGCCAGTCAGGATCTTCGAGAGGTCAGCGGACGCCTTTATGCCCACGGTGTAGCTTCCCGTCCTGAGTTCCTCCTTCCTCCCGAAGAATCCGATTGCGCCGTTCCGGATGAGTACGATGTAGTCGGCGATTTCCTTCGCCTCATACAGATTATGGGACGAGTACATCACGAACCTCTCCTTGCTGAGGGACAGGATGATGTCCCGCACCTCCTTTGCGACAATCGGGTCAAGGTTCGATGTCGGTTCGTCCATCAGGTAGAGCTTCCTTTCCCTCAGAAAGAGCTTGGCGACGGAAACTCGCTTCTTCTGCCCCTGACTCAGGTCGCTCACCTTCTTGTTCGCAAGCTCGGCCAGCTCCAGCGTCTCAATGGCCTTCGAGGCGCTCCCCTCCTCGATTTCGCCGTAGAACTCCAGCGCCCTCCTGACGGTCATCTCCTCGGGCAGCGCAGAAAGATGGGTGAGGTAGCCGATGTCCCTTCTGACAGCGTTCGCAGAGTAGAGGTCTCTTCCGTCGAGGCTGACAGACCCCGAGGTCGCCTTCAGCACGCCCGCGACGGTCCTGAACAGGGTGGTCTTCCCAGCGCCGTTGGGCCCAAGCACCACATAGATTGCAGGCTCTGAGATTTCGAGCGATATGGAATGAAGCACGTCTCGGCCGGCGTACCCAGAACTCACGTTCTCCAGCTTCAGCATAGAGTGCCAAGGGCTCGCGGTCGAGGAGCCTACAAGAACCTTGCCCGGCCGGCCCGAATCCACCGAACATTTGATAAGCACGGTTGGTGCCGAGACCACGTTAACGGTGAACAGCACGCCCGATTCCATTACCTCCAAGGCTCCCTTGACTGAACTCACCAGCACCGAGAAGGCCCGATACAGCAGACACCTCGTGATGCCGGAGGTCGGCGAGGAGGGGCAACGCAGGCTCAAGGGATCGTCCGTACTCGTTGTTGGGGCTGGAGGTCTAGGGATTCCCGTGTCGGTCTACCTCGCCGCCGCAGGCTTCGGCAGGATAGGAGCGGTGGACGGCGACATCGTCGAACTGTCGAACCTCCAACGCCAGTTCCTCTACTCGGAGGCCGACGTCGGGCGTCCCAAGGCGGAGCTGCTGCGGTCGAAGCTGTTCGCGATAAACCCGAACGTGCAGGTCGAAGCCTACGGGACGAAGCTCGATTCCTCCAACGCGATGAACGTGCTCAAGCGCTACGACATCGTGGTCGACGCAACCGACAACTTTCCGAGCCGCTATCTGATCAACGACGCCTGCGTCCTCCTGGGCAAGCCGGACGTCTACGCCAGCGTCTTCAGGTTCGACGGGCAGGCGTCGGTCTTCGCCACCAGCGATGGCCCGTGCTATCGTTGCCTGTATCCGGAACCACCGCCCCCGGAATCGGTTCAGTCATGCGCCGAGGCGGGCGTCTTCGGGGTCCTGACGGGCATAATGGGGTCGGTCCAGGCCAACCAGGCGCTCAACATCGCCTTGGGTCGAGACGCTCCGCTCGCTGGGAAGCTGTTGCTCTTCAACGGGCTGGAAACGGCATTCAACGAGCTCAAGATCAGGAAGAACCCAAGATGCCCGGTCTGCGGGTCAAAGCCCAGGATAACCAAGCTGTTGGACTACGAGGAATTCTGCGGCGTTCGAAGAGGAGTCCCCGCAGGGGTCCCCGAAACGGACCCGCTCTCCCTCAAGGCGGCCATCAACGGGGGAAAGCCGCCGTTCATCCTGGATGTGAGAGAACCGTACGAATACCAGCTTTGCCACATCGAAGGCGCCAAGCTGATTCCACTTGGGCAACTGGCGCGCAGGCTTTCTGAGCTGGACAGGCAAAACGACATCGTAGTCTACTGCCACGTCGGCGAAAGGAGCGCGACTGCCACGAAGTTGCTGAGGAGTTCAGGGTTCGGGAAGGTCAGGAACCTGAAGGGCGGCATCAAAGCCTGGGCCGAGCAGGTCGACGCAAGGATGCCCGTGTACTGACCGGCCTAGGACGACGCGAATCTGTCGACAGTCGCAGCCACCCATTTCATTCCCTTCACGAACAGGTCGAGGCGTAGGTTCTCGTTGGGTGCGTGAGCGTGGGAGAATGGATTCCCTCCCCCGATGGCGACGCAAGGCGCCTCGAAGAGGAACATCGGACCTGTACCAGCCGACGAGATTGTGACTACGGGCTTGACCCCGAACACCTCCGACGCCGCCTGCTGGGCTGCAACCGATATGGGGGCCTTGAACGAAGTCCTCTTCGCTGGCTCTCCCTCCGAGTAGGTGACCTTCACGTCCCTGTAGCCACGCTTCGCCAGATGCCTCATGAGCTTCCTGTGCAGGTCGTCCGGGTCCTGCTCTGGCACCAGCCTGAAATCGATCTTCGCCATTGCCTCGCTCGGCAAGACAGTCTTCGAACCTTTGCCGGTGTATCCCGACGACATCCCGCAGATGGTGCACGTGGGCTTGTTGACCAGCGCCTTCTTCGCCTCCTCCGTCCCCATCCCGCCGATGAACCTCGTAATCCCCAGATCTCGCCTTACAGCCTGCGCCTCGTATGGCTGCGACCTGACTACCGCGAGCTCGTCCCTGGTCAACGGCTTGACGTCGTCGTACCAGCCGGGCACCACGATTCTGTCGCCCTGTTTGATGCTGTTCAGCGCACCCACCAACCTCCAGGCAGGGTTGTCCACGATTGCGCCCAGAGACGAGTGAGCGTCCCGTTTGGCGTGCTTGGCGGTCAGCTCCACGTAGAGAATCCCCTTCACGCCCAGCACCACATTGGGCCTGTCCTTGGGGTCAACCCCGCCGAACTCCCATACCACCGAATCTGCCCTGAAAATCTCAGGGAACCTCTTCAGGTACTCGTGAAGGTGGACGCTGCCGATTTCCTCTTCGCCCTCGAAGAGGAACTTGAAGTTGCACGGCAGGTCTCCCATGGCTTCGAGGAACGCCTTCGTCAGGTTGAGCCGCCCGACGAGCTCCGCCTTGTCGTCGGAGACCCCCCGCCCATACATCTTCCCGTCCCTGATGGTCGGCTGAAAGGGGGGCGTCTCCCAGAGGTCAAGCGGCTCCGGAGGTTGCACGTCGTAATGGTTGTAGAACAGGAGAGTCTTGCTTGGGTTGCTCTTGCTCTTGATTTCGCCTGTGACGACCGGACTGCCCTCGCCCACATCATAGATTTTGGGTCGGGCGCCAAGTTCTTCCAGAAGGCCGAAGACCAGCTTCGAGCACTCGCCTATGCCCAGGCCGGTGGCAGCAACGCTGGGCTGGCTGACAAGCCTGATGAGCATCTGTGTCGCTCGGTCCACGTTGGCGTCCACGGAATCGAAGACATCTTTCATGGAGGGCATCACGCCCATCGAGGCGGTCTCGGACATTAAAAGTAGCGTGATTCGCATGCAATCAGAAGCAAGACGTCCGCCGGTTCCAGTCCGACGCCCCGGCCCCTGGATTCTCCTCCCCCTTCAACGGAGGGGGTGAACGTCTCATCCCGCGCGCCGCGCCATGAAGCCTGCAACCAAATGAAGCAAGGCGGTTGCGGCGACCACCTCCGACTTCCCGCTCGGGTCGAGCTGGGGGGCCAACTCCACGATGTCTGCGCAGACAACGTTCTTCCTCGAGCCAAGGAAGTAGAGCGCCTCGAAGAGCTCGTTGGCGCCGAGACCTCCGGCGCTGGGCGCGCTCACCCCGGGCATGTGCGCGATGTCCATGCAGTCCAAGTCCACGCTGACGTAGACGCAGTCCGCTCCGAGTGAGGCGATATCGTGCGCCCGCCTGGCCGACTCGGCCGCCCCCGCCTTGCGGACCTCCTTCGCAGTGATGATCGTCGCGCCCAGCCTGTGGGCTTCGTCGGCGTACTCGCGCGAGTTCAGGAATCCATGGATCCCCACCTCCACGAACCTCGAGCCGCTGAGGCTCCCGACGGTCCTCAGGGCGGTTCCGTACGAGGACCCGCTCGTCGGCTTCCCCTCCATAGGCTCCCTCATGTCGAAGTGCGAGTCGAAGACCACCACGCCGAGCTTCCTGTCCCGGCTGCATGCCCTGATCGACGGCAGGGAGATGCTGTTGTCGCCTCCGACCAAGACGAGAAGTGAGGAGGGGAGGAGCGCAGACGCTACCTCCTTTTCCACTTCGGCGTGGACTTTGGTCACGTCGCCTGCGTCCGTTGTCACGTCCCCCAGGTCGACAATCGCTGCGTCTCGAAGGTCGAGCGACAGCTCAGGGTCGAAGTTAGAGAAGAATCTCATGGCGTTCCTGATCGCCGAGGGCCCCCCAGCCGCGCCCTTCCTGCCAAGCACTGCGCCGTCGAACGGCACGCCTAGGATGTTGACGGCCCCAGCCTCAGCCCTGTCCGAGCTGCGGACAATCGACACCAGCCTCCTGTCACGAGGGTCGGAGTATCCCGGCTTCGGGTAGCTGGCTGGCCTTCTCAATGATCCACCATGAGGAGAGAGAAGGTTAAACGTTCCATCGGTTTCGCTCTGCTGCCATCGGCTTGACTGTAACACTCGACGGAGAGTCGCTGACAATCGACGGCGTCATCAGAATCGCCGAAAAGCGCGAGAAGGCGGCCATAACCAAGTCTTCTCTCAAGAGGATGGAGAGGTTCCGCAGGTTCCTCGAGCAGAGGACCGGCGACGGGGAGGTCATCTACGGGGTCAACACAGGCTTCGGCTCTCTTTCGGACAAGGTGGTGCCCGAGAAGGCGGCCAGGGAGCTGCAGCTCAACCTGGTCAGAAGCCACGCCATAGGCGTCGGGGAGCCGATGCCCGACGAGGTCGTGAGGGCCGCCATGGTCATCCGCCTCAACAGCCTCCTGAAGGGCAACAGCGCCGCGAGGCCGGTGGTGGCGGAGTCGATAATGGGGCTGCTGAACTCCGATGTCACACCGGTGGTGCCCAGCTTCGGCTCGCTCGGGGCCAGCGGAGACCTCGTCCCTTCGGCGCACCTCGCCCTGACCATGGTTGGGGAGGGGAAGGCCCGCCACGGGGGCAGGACTCTGAATTCGGGGTCCGCCCTTCGTTCTGCCGGGCTCCGGCCCTTGGAACTCGCAGCGAAGGAGGGGCTGTCGCTGATCAACGGGAGCCAGTTCACCACGGCGTTCGCATGTTTCGGGGTCCATCGCGCTGAACTGCTCCTCAGGGTCGCGAACGCCTCCGTGGCCTTGACCTCCGAGGTGCTGGGCGCCTGCGTCGAGGCATTCGACCAGAGGCTGATGCGGATGCGGAACGTCGGCGGTCAGCAGGAGGCAGCTAGGGAGATTCGGGCGCTGTTGAAGGGCAGCAAGAGGGTCAGGAGGACGCCGGTTCCCCAGGACCCCTATTCAATCCGGTGCGCCCCCCAGGTGCACGGCGCTGCGGGCGAGGCCTTCGGATTCGCACGCAGGCTGGTGGAGACGGAGCTCAACTCGGTGACTGACAACCCCGTGCTGACATCAGAAGGTGACGTCCTCCACGGCGGGAATTTCCACGCGCAGCCGATCGCCATGGCCCTTGACTTGATCTCAATAGCCGCCGGCTACCTCGGCGGAATCTCGCTCGCAAGGATACATCTCCTCCTCTCGAGGAGCCCTTCCAGCCGCAGGTTCCTGGCCAAAGAGCCCGGCCTCCAGTCCGGCCTGATGATTGCCGAGTACACAGCCTCCTCCCTGGCAGCGGAGAACGCCAAGGAGGTCTATCCGCTCTCGACCTTCCCTGCGAACGTCTCGGCCGGGATAGAAGACCACGCGAGCTACGGGGTCAACTGCGGCCTCAAGGCTGCCAGGGTGGCCGAGAGCGTATCGAGGATACTCGCCATCGAGTTGGTCTGCTGCTCGAACTACGCCCAACCGTTTGACGCCGAACTTTCGCCTGCGGGGAGGAAGGTCTGCGGGTCCGTCAGAAGAGACTCGCCTCCGTTGACCACGGACAGGCCGCTGAGCGAAGAGATAGAGGCTCTGGCTGCGAAGCTGCTGAAGGCGTCAATCCCCTAGCCGGGCGAGGAGAATATCTCCGCCCCTCCTTTGAAGACGGCCGACACGTAGTCTCCTCCCACCCTGTAGGGGAGGAACCTGTAGCTCGGGAGGTCGTGGATGGCGAAATCAGCCTTGGCGCCAGGCGAGAGGCGGCCGATATCGTCCCTGCTCAGGGCCTTGGCAGCTTCGACCGTCACTCCGCGAAGGGCTGCCGCAGGGGTCATCTTCATCGCATTGCAGGCCAGCATCATCACGACCTGGGGCGACTCGATCCACGAGTTGGGGCTGAGGTCGGTGCCGAGGGCAATGCTGCAACCCGCGCCCGCTATCATCCTTGCGTCAGCGTATCCGATAGCAGAGTAGAGGGAAGTGCCGGGGAGGAGCACAGCGGCGACGCCCTTCTTCGCCATCTCTTCCACTCCGGAACGCCCGCTCTTGCCCAGGTGGTCCGCCGAAACGCACCCCATCTCCGCGGCAAGCGAGGCGCCGCCAGATTCGGCGAACTCGTCGGCATGGATCTTCAGCGCCAGCCCCAGGGACTTGGAAGCGCGCAGGTACCTGGCGCACTGCTCCCTCGAAAAGACGCCCTCCTCGCAGAAACAGTCTGAGAATGCAGGCCTCCGCCTAGCAATCTCCGGGAGCATCGTCTTGACGGCGTAGTCCACGTATTCATCCGCCTTCCCGAACTCCGGGGGCCTCGAGTGCAGCCCAAGAAACGTCGGCACGAGCTCGATCGGCCCGGTCCTGCCCAACGACCTGATCACGTCGAGAAGCTTCAGCTCGCTGGTAAGGTCCTGGCCGTACCCGGTCTTCACTTCGGCGGTAGTCACGCCATGCCTGGCGAGCTGCTCAATCCTCCCCCTCGCCTCGGCCACCAGCCTTGCCTTGCTCGCCTTCCTCGTCTCGATCATCGTCCTGTTGATGCCCCCGCCTCCGTCCAGTATGCTGACGTAGCTCTCCCCAGCGATCTTCCTCTCGAGCTCGTCCTCCCTGCTCCCCGCAAAGACGAGATGCGTGTGCGGGTCCACGAAGCCGGGGGTGACCAGCTTTCCCGAGGCGTCGACGAGCTTCCTGGGCTTCGCGAACGATTTCCGTCTGAACTCTGCCGAGCTCCCTGTCCAAACCACTCTGCCTCCCTCCACCGCGAGGGCGCCGTCCTCGATCATCCCCAGAGAACCATCATCGGCTCCCATGGTGACGAGCTCCTCGGCCTTCACGACTGCGAGGTCCGGCCTCAACAGGGCGCGCGAGCCCGCCCGACTCTTTTATAGGAGCCGCCGAAAATCTTGTTCCGATGCTGAAGCGCGTCATCAGGGCCCCCAGGGGAACGGAGCTTTCCTGCAAGGGCTGGCAGCAAGAGGCCGCCCTCAGGATGCTGATGAACAACCTCGACCCCGAGGTCGCCAAGGACCCGGACCGACTGATAGTCTACGGCGGGACCGGCAGGGCTGCCAGGAGCTGGGCCGCCTTCGACGCCATCGTGAAGTCGCTGAGGGGCTTGGAGAACGACGAGACGCTGATAGTCCAGTCTGGGAAGCCCGTCGGCATTTTCAAGACGACGGAGTCGGCGCCAAGGGTCCTGATAGCCAACGCCCTCATCGTGCCGAAGTGGGCGGACTGGGGATACTTCCGGGAGCTCGAAGAGAGGGGGCTTACGATGTTCGGCCAGATGACCGCCGGGAGCTGGATCTACATCGGGACCCAGGGCATCCTGCAGGGGACCTACGAAACGCTCGCGGCGCTGGCCGACAAGCACTACGGCGGCTCGCTGAGGGGTAAGGTCGTCCTCTCTTCAGGCCTGGGAGAGATGGGAGGGGCGCAGCCGCTGGCTGTGACTATGAACGACGGTGTCGCCATAGTGGTGGAGGTGGACGAGAGGGCCATCGAAAGGAGGCTGGACAAGAAGTACTGCGACATGGAAACGAGCGATGCAGGAGATGCAGTCCGCACGGCCAGGGCCGCGGCGAAGGAGGGGAAGGCGGTCTCCATAGCCCTGAAGGGCAACAGCGCCGAAATCCTGCCGAGACTCTACGAGAGCGGCTTTAGGCCCGACGTCGTGACCGACCAGACCGCCGCCCACGACCCGCTGGAGGGCTACATCCCGGAGGGACTTTCGGTCAAGGAGGCAGCAGAGCTGAGGCGCTCCGACCCGAGCGGATACCAAGCGAGGGCGACCAAGTCAATCGCGAAGCACGTCCGGGCCCTGCTGAAGTTCCAGGAGGCCGGGGCTGTGGCCTTCGAGTATGGGAACAACATCAGGAAGATGGCGCAGGATGCGGGCGTCCCCGACGCGTTCAGGATTCCGGGCTTCGTGCCCGAGTACATCAGGCCGCTCTTCTGCGAGGGCCGAGGCCCGTTCAGGTGGGCCGCCCTCTCTGGGGACAAGGAGGACATCTACGCGACCGACGAGGTCATAATGAGGGAGTTCGCGGAGAACAAGTCGCTAGTGAGGTGGATCAAGAAGGCGCACGACCAGGTGCAGTTCCAAGGCCTTCCCGCCAGGGTCTGCTGGCTGGGCTACGGCGAGCGGGCCAAGTTCGGGAAGATAATCAACGACATGGTCAGGACGGGAAGGATATCTGCTCCCATAGCGATAGGGAGGGACCACCTCGATTCGGGTTCTGTGGCTTCGCCCTACAGGGAAACAGAGGGCATGAAGGACGGCAGCGACGCCATAGCCGACTGGCCGGTGCTCAACGCGCTCCTCAACGCCGTCTCTGGGGCAACGTGGGTCTCGGTCCATCACGGAGGAGGGGTCGGAATCGGCTACTCCATTCATGCGGGCCTCGTCGTTGTGGCTGACGGGACGGAAGCAGCGGAGAAGCGGTTGGTCACCGCGCTCACCAACGACCCGGGGCTGGGGGTCGCGAGGCACGCAGATGCGGGCTACGAGGAAGCCATACGGACGGCCAAGGCCAAGGGCATAAAGATCCCGATGCTGGGAATCGACTCATAATCAATCGCTTGCGGAGTCTGGAG
This sequence comes from uncultured Nitrosopumilales archaeon, assembly GCA_964513805.1. Lineage (GTDB taxonomy): Archaea > Thermoproteota > Nitrososphaeria > Nitrososphaerales > Gagatemarchaeaceae > DASPPF01. The sequence goes on along the minus strand of CAZENV010000014.1, from coordinate 12,330 downwards.
CGCCATGGGCCGCAGAGGCGTGGGCTGCCACTAGGCGTCCTGCTCAGCCATCCAGCTCTTGCCCGCACTCTTTATATATTAGCGCTAGTATACTAAAGAACTACTAGGTGAATAGAATGACCAACAAGACCAAGTCCCGTAGACAAGAGGACCACGGCGAGAAAGACTCAACCGCACTAGCCCTTCCGGGGTTCAACCTGCCGAGCTTCTTCAGCGACTTCATGAGACCATTCGACGAATTCATGTCCCCCCTCTTCCCGCGCCTCGGCCCGTCCCAATGGACAGAGTTCGGCGAAAGGGAACCGAGGATCGACGTCCAAGACCGCGGCGACCACTACACAATGACAGCAGAGCTGCCCGGCTTCGAGAAGGACGACGTCGAAGTCCAGGTGACATCCAACGCCCTCGAGCTGAAGGCGGAGAAGAGGGCCAACAGGGAGGACAAGAACGGCGAAGGCATGCAGGGCCAGAGCAGCTACTCGTACTTCCACAAGTACCTGACGCTGCCCGAGTCGGTCCTCTCCGAGAAGGTCGACGGGACCATGAAGAACGGGATCCTCGAGCTGAAGCTCCCAAAGTCGGAGCCCAAGCCCGTGGCCAAGACCAAGAGGGTCGCCCTAAAGTAGGGGCGCCCCCCCGCTTTTTGCTTATGATGATGAGCGATGAAACAGGAAGAGCTTGACAAACTGCTGCAGGTCATGGAGAACCCAGTAAGACGGAAAATCATCAAGAGGCTCAGCCAAGGGCCCACATACGCATTCCAACTCGCCAAGGAGCTGAACTTGGGCCAGCCGCTGGTGGCGAAGCATCTTAGCGTAATAGAGGGAGCAGGTCTCGTGGTCGCAACCGAAGAAACGGATACCCACACCGGGCCCGCAAGGAAGAGGTACTCCCTCGCGAAGAGCGTCTCGATAACCATGGATTTGGCGCCCAACACGTATTTGGAAAGGGGCGTGGCGCTAGAAATGCGACCGGGAGGAGGCCGAGAATTACACGGTACCGTTCAGCTGCATAAACGGGTCAGGAACGCCCTCGGCGTTGACGACGACAAGGAAAGGCTCTCGCTTCTATCCGACATCCTGAACGAGGTCGATGAAAGGATGCAGGACGCAGAGGATGAGCGCACAGAACTCGTGCAGATCAGGAACCAAGCCATGCAGGCAGCCGCGGAGATCGCTAACAAGGCGGAGAAACTCGAAACGAGAAGGGTGCTCTTCCACATTCTGGACGAGCACGACATGGAGGTCGAAAGCATATCCGAGTCGTTAAACCTCAGGGAGCTCGCCGTCAAGGAGATCCTGGAAGAGCTCGAAAGGGAGTTCTTCGGATAGAGACCGGCGGCATGAGACGATTCGATTCCGCGGGTCGGATGTAAACCAACGTAAGTCGGTTCAAATCTTGGCACGAACGACGAAACAGGACGATTCGAGTTCAAACCCGTGGCCGGGATTTCAGAGCTACAACGAGTCGGTCAGAAGTTCGGCTTTTCGTTTCGCTCGTAGCCGGACAATTATCTCCCCTCAGCAGATATCGTGGGCAGAATCCATCGGTTCCCCCACGTTCTGAGCGATTCAATGACCGGTTTCAGCTGCTCTCCCTTCTTGGTCAGTTCATACTGAACGGTGAATGGCCGAGTGCTCAGGACATCCCTTTTCAGTTTCTCTTCTGTCACGAGAAACCTCAGGACGCGGGAAAGGGTGTTCGCGTCGACACCCCCCAGGCTCTCGCCGGCCACGGAAGCCGAAGGCTGAGAAGCGCCTGCTGAAGCAGGTAATCGGCTTCTAGGCCCTCAGGTTCTATGCCGGTGCGGCTTGCCGCCTGGATTGGGCGGCCGTTTTCGTCTGATGACCCCGGAGCCGCTGGTTACTCTGTGCAGCAGCTAAGGCTCCCGACGTCCTTGTAGAACGACTGGGCGGCCAGCTTGATCCCTTCGGACAGGGTCGGGAATACGTGGACAGTATCGATGATGTCGTCTATGGTCAGCTTGAACTTGACGGCGAGAACCCCTTCCTCGATCATGTCCGCCGCATGCGGGGCCATGATGTGCACGCCCACCACGCGCTTGCTCTCCCTTTCTGCCACCAGTTTGATTAGGCCGCGGGTGTCCCCGATTATGCTCGCCTTCGGGACCAGCTCGAGCGGGACTATCCCACAGGCGCACCTGATCCCTCGACCATTTGCCTGCGCGTCGGTAAGACCGACGCTCGCCACCTCCGGAGAGGTGAAGACCGCCTTCGGGACCTCGTTGAAGTCTATCCGCTTCTTCTCAGCCGTGAACGCGTTGGTCACCGCTGTCGCGCCCTCCTTCGCCGCAATCGTCTCCAGCATGGGTTCCCCTATGACGTCACCGGCGGCCCAAACATTGGGGGCCGAAGTCTGCATCTGGTCGTTCACATTTACGAACCCTTGTTCGTCCAGCTTCACGCCGGCGCTCGACAGGTTCAGCCGGTCTGTGTTGGGGGTCCTCCCCGTCGCGAGGAGGAGCTCCTCTGCTTCGAATTCCTTCTTCTCTCCTCCCACCGTCGCCCTTACGGTCTTCATCCTGCCGCGACGGAGCACCTCGACCAGCTGGACCCCAGTGAGAATGCGGATCCCCTCCTCTTCCAAAGATGTCCTCAGGGCGGCGGAGATTTCAGGCTCGTGCTCGGGCAGGATCCTGTCGCTCCGCTGGAGGACAGTCACCTCCGTCCCGAAGTTGGCATACATCTGGGCGAACTCGAGGCCGAGGGCCCTCCCCCCGATGACGATCATGGAGCGCGGCGGTCTGCGCGGGCTGAGGGCTTCCTCATTCGTGAGATAGTCTATGGCTTCGATGCCCTTTACCCGCGGGACCCTCGCCCTGGCTCCGGTCGCGACCAGGAATTTTGTCCCTCGTAGGGTCTTTCCCCCCACCTTAGCTTCGCTTGGCGAGACGAAGACAGCCTCGCCTTGGATATAATCGACGTTCCTGAGGCCCTGCAGCACGTCTGCATACTTCTGCTTCCTGAATCGCTTCACGAGCGCGTCTTTCTCGGCAATCGCCTTCTCAAGGTCGAACCTCGTCTTGCCGTACCTGACCGAATCGAACGGCCCCTCAAAGGAGTCGCGGTAAGATACGCCGACGGTGAGAAGGCGCTTGCTCGGGACGCACCCCACATTCACGCACGTCCCGCCGAGCAGCGCCCCTTTCGTCCTGCTCTTGCCGACAAGCGCAGCTTTGACGCCGAGGTCGTCGGCCTTGATCGCCGCCGCGAAGGCCGCAGAGCCCTGGCCAATGATCACGAAATCGTATACGCCAGCCAAAGGGAAACACTCCTACGAAGGTCGCTTTGTCTTCCCTTCGCGTCGGGCTCCTGTCCCTTTGTCTGCCTGCTCCTCTTCTTCTGCCGGTAGACTGCAGCATGGCATAGTCAGGGTATCGAAGGCAGGGTAATTAGGGGTTCTTCTTCGGTTGCGAGAATCCAAGTCCATATCAACCTCTCGCAATGAAGCAATTCTGATTCATGGGCTTCATTTCGTAATGGCCTCCCATCGGAATGATTAATTGGAAGAAACCCTGCCTCCTCGCCAGAGATGTCGGTCCAGCTCGACGAGAACGACGCCCGAATAATCGAACTGCTTCAAGAGGACGGGAGGATGCAGTACAAAGACATCGCACAAAGAGTGGGGGTCAGCATACCCACCGCCAGATCGAGGATTCAGAGGCTCCTGGGACTCGGGGTGATAAAGAAGTTCACCGTCATCGTGGACGCAGACAAGATACTCGGGAAGGTCAGGGGCATCGTGCTCCTTCAGGTCAGTCCGTCGAAGGTAGACCGGGTCGTAGCTAGACTTGCCGCAATGAAGGAAGTCAGGGAGGTCTACAAGACTGCGGGTCCGGACCCCTTGGTCGCCAAGGTGGAAGCAAAGGACCTCGACAGCCTCGGCCAGCTGGTATCGGACAGGTTTTCCGGAATCGAGGGTATCTCAGGGATCTCAAGTTTCGTTGTGACGAGGACAGGAAAGGAGGAGTACGGAGCGTCCGTCGAGGCGCAAGCCATGGTCCAGTTCAAGTGCTCGTTCTGTGGCGCGCCAATCCTCGGGAAGCCATACCTGGAGTACATCGACGGAGGGCGCTACTACTTCAATGCCGAGGGATGCGCCGCCGCCTACAAGCAGAATCTTCGGAAAGAAAAAGGAGGATGACTATCAAAGGATCGGCGCGAGAGGACCTCGCAAGCTCGGGGATAGTCAGGCGGGAGACTTGGATACCGCCGAGGGCGGAGTAATATCTCACAGAGGACGGGAGGAAGCCGAGGCGCGCCATCCTTCCGGTGGTCCAGCGGGCCGTGGACAGGTCGAGCCACAAGGACCGCGTCATACTGCAGTCGGTTACGGGGAAGAAGGGCAAAGTCTAGCCTGGAGAAACCGCCCGAATTCCAATCGGTCCCCCGCGACTGCGCTGGTTTGGCTGACGCACCGCACGATGTCGGTAGCCATCTCGCATTCGGCTAGCATCTCTGGTTGATATGTCGGGATTCGATATATATCCTTCCTCCCCCCTGTGCGGTGGGCGGAGTGGCGGAAGGACCGCAGCTTCGGACAGGCATACCGGCGCCCGGGTGGAGAAATATGGGGTCGTGCCCGTTCGACTCGCTTTGTTAGTTGTTCCCCTTGCGGGGGGAGCCTAGGCCTGCTTCTGGAGCGGCCGAGTCGCCGGACCCACGCCCACTTTTCGTGGGGGGTCCTCCCGCTCGGCGTCTGACTTACGCTAGGTGAAAACTCTAAGGAAAGCAGAATTCCCATAAATATGCCTCCCAAAAAGGCTGGCAACTCGATTGGTCAGGTGCAAGATTTGCGGCAAAGAGCTCGCCTCGGAAGCGGGACTGCGCCAGCATCACAACGACAAACACCTCAACGAACCTTTCCCGCCCATGTCGAAGACGGCAGGAGCCGGGCCAGAACCCAGGCCGAAGTCCGGCGGCATCAGGCAGGGCCTGCAGTCGAAAAGGAGGAAGAGGCGCGTGACGATTCTTGGAATCGCCCTCGTGGTGATAATCGGAACCGGGGCCGGGGGATACGCCCTGTACAACTCCATCGAGCATCCGAGCGCTTCCTTCGGCGCCTTCCCATTCCCATGCTCAAGCTCGACGGCCATGCACATCCATCCATACCTCAGGATAGTCATAGAAGGGGCCAACATCACAATCCCAGCCGACGTGGGAATGACGGGGAGCTGCCTCGAACCTATGCACACCCACGACGCGTCTGGGGTCATCCACTTGGAGGCACCCGACACCAGCACGAACTACACTCTCGGACAGTTCTTCGACATCTGGGAGGCCACCTACGGCACCGTAAGCATAAACGGGACCAATCACCCCGTGATCTTCAACTCGACGGACATCCTGGGCTACAGGGCTGATGCCACGCATCAGGTCGTCCTGCTGGTGGACGGGAAGGGGTCCATCCAGTACGGCTCCCTCGTCCTGAACACCCTGGATTATTGCAGCGCTGCCACGACGGGAGCTCCATGCAGCCCGACCGCCGTTGGCGACCCTGCGTACGGGACGCAGACGTACCCCTACGGGACGGGGCAAACCATCGTGATCGAATACACTACGATATCGGGATAAAGAGGACATTCGCTCGGGCCGGGACCCGGCAGTCCCCTCCTCCCGACATCCCTGGATGGGCAGACGAGAATCAACATCAGAGTGGTTGACTGAGCTCCGCCGCAGCCAACCTGCGTTCCCCGTTTCAGACGGCGAAGGAACGAGCCCCGCTCTCCATCTTCCAGGCAGTTCCCGGCGGCTCATCATCGGCGTCGGAACGCCTCCGTGGCGTCGTGGTTCGCTCGGGGCAGCCAGGAGCGGGGACCAGGAGAAATGGCGTGCACGGCTTCCATTAGTGCAAGGGTTAAAGGCAGGAAAAGTTCGCCGAGTCCTTGATTGCCTCTCAAGCTCGACGAGACCGACACTTCCATCCTGAAAGCCCTGATGAAGGATGGGAGGCTCTCCTTCAGGCAGATCGCAGTCCAGGTCGGCGTAACGACGCCGACGGTGGAAAGCAGGGTCAGGAGGATGACCGAGTCCGGGATAATCAAGAAGATCGCGCCCATTCTGGACGTAGACAAGGTGGAGAAGGGCGTCGCAGCCCTCATCATGCTGAAGGTCGAGCTGTCAAAGGTCGACGGTCTGCTGGAGGAGCTTAACCCTCTCGACGAGGTGAGGAGCATCTTCCTGTCCACTGGCTCGGCTAACCTGGTATTGAGGGTGGCCACGACCAACAACGAGACCTTCCAGAACTTTCTCAACACAAAGGTCGCGTCGCTGGGGGCCGACGTTGTCTCCACCGAGGTAATCACCAGGACGGTAAAGGACGAGCAGGGGGTCGCGCTGTACGGGGAGATGGCAGTTGCACTGGTCTGCGACTACTGCGGGGGCGAAATCAGTGGGAAACCATTCATGCTCAACGTCCAGGAAGGGAAGCGTTTCTTCTGCTGCAAGACTTGCCTCTCGAGCTACAAGGAGAAGTACGGGACAGACAAGAAGCCCTCCTCCGGGACGGACTGGAACGGGTGAGGCTCCGGCAGGGCAACGCCCGAGCCATCTTGACATATTGAAAGCTGGTGCTGCGCTACGGCTCCGCCTGTAAATAGGCAGCGTAATCTAGCCTGGGTCCCATCCCAAACCCGGTGACTTGGATGTTCGGCAAAGGGAAGAAATACTGTTACACGTGCGGGATGGAAGCGGACGGGAACCAGTACGAGAGGTTCGGCAAGCCCTTCTGTTCCGAGGCGCACGCGCAGCAGTACACAGAGCAGATGCAGAAGGCTAGGCAGGAGCAGCTGGCGACGGCCCAGCAGAACAAGCGCGGCGGCTGCTGCTAAGATGGCGTCCCCCTCCCCCCATCAGCACGCAGGGGAACCTGTGGCCCAAGGGAAGCCCGTGGGTGACGCGCTGAGCGTCAGCCCCCCGGCAGCAGCGTACGTGATCAGCTATCTCCACAGCGAAGGGAAAGCGGGTTCCGCAATCAGGGTCGCAGCGGTCCGCACCCACTGCATGGGAGGGAGAGGGTTCGGCTACAGCATCGGAGAAGACACGGAAAGGCCGAACGACGTCGTGGTCGAGAGCGACGGCGTGAAACTCCTCGTCGACATGGAATCTATGAAATATCTCGGGGGCGCACAGATTGATTACGAAAGGTCACTGCAGGGCGAAGGGTTGACCGTGCGCAACCCGAACGCCGTGGCCAAGTGTCATTGCGGGCGGCATGACATATTCGACAGTCAGGGGACCGCCGAAGCCGGAGGGTGCTGAGTCGGCCGGCGCCGCCTGGACCCTGAAGTCATTCTTCCACGCCCAAGGGGGTCAACGGCAGTCCGCAGGCTGGCCCAGCCTTGGTGAGCAGCTGTAGGTGGAACCGGGTGTTCGGCATCCGCGCAAAGTACTGCAGCGCCTGCGGCACGGAAGTGCAGCGTGGCAAAGGAACCAGGAGTTTCGACATGGACTTCTGCTCGGAGGAGCATGCAAGGCAATACGCCAGGGAAATGAAAAGGGCGAGGCAGGTCGCCCTATCGAGGCAGATCCAGTCCGGAAAGCCCAAGGCCAAGGGCAAGCAAGGGTCCCATAGCTGCTGCTAGGTCTTCGAGCCTGACCGATTCGAAGGACCGAGAGAGGGAGGAGCCGAAGTCATGCAGAGGATTCTTCTGTCCTCCTGGCGCGGCGCTGGCCGCCCGGGCTTCGGTGCACCGGTGGTCCTTTGAATCCCTCCAGAATTCAGAACAAAGACCACGAAGACCTCCTGATAGAATCCTACGGTATCCCTTTGCCTTCGTCTGCCATCGGCTTCCGTTCGTAAAATCCCAGAACCGGGGAATCGGGATCTGGAAAGCGGTGAACTCTTACCCCTCCCCTTGGCATGGTGACCGAGGAGAGCGGGAGATGAGCGACCAGATGTCGCAGAGCGCGTTCGCCCTGTCGCTTACGGCCGGGGTGTTGATGTTGCTGGGGGGCGCGGTCTTCTATCTGGGATTCGGCGAGACGGGGCTCGGGTACGGAATGATGGGAGTCTACGCGGGGATGATGGGTAGCTACGGAAGCGCCCTCGCCCTGATGAACGGCCTGCTGCTCATAGGCCTGGCTTCAGGCGTAGCCGTGACCCTCGGAGCCCTCCTTCTCAAGTTGCGCCCCTCGAATCATGCAGCGTGGGGAACCCTGATCCTGATATTCTCTCTACTCGGCTTCCTTGGCATGGACGCCTTCCTCATCGGAGCCCTGATTGGCGTCATCGGCGGGGCGCTGGCGCTGACCTGGAGGCCCGGGAATGCCGCGCACGCCCGCTCCACAGACATGCCTCAGAGAGGGATGAGCTGAATTGAGGCCGCTAACCATCGCGACGATGGCATTCGTCTTGCTGACGTTCGCCGCCGGTCTGCTGTACAACCCTCTCTGGCTTTACGTGGGCTTCATCGGCTTGATGGTGATGATGCACGTAGGCGGCCACGGCTCCCACGGCCAGGGAAGCTCTCACTCCCACCCGGGCCGGTGGACGGCGCCTGCCAGGGCCTCGGCACCGCGGCAGATGGGAGGCGGAACGGACGGCCTTGACGTGTCGGTGACGCCCCTGTCCCTAACCTCCGACAGCGTAGTCGAGCTGGAGGTCCTGGCAGGGGGTGTGACGGGCGACATAGGGCCAGAACTGATCAGGGGCGCTCGCCTGACGGACAGCAACAGCATGAGCTACGCCCCGCTGGCCTGGAGCCGGTACCATTCGGGTCGCAGCGCCGAGGGAGTCCTTTCGTTCCCTTCGCTCGAAGGGAACCCATCTTCAGTAACGCTCCTTCTGAAGGGCTTCCGCGGTACCGACAGGTCCTTCCAGTGGAGCGCCGGAGGCAAAGCGGCATGAACTCCCGCGATTTCGCAAGCGCCGCTGGGGAGCCGTCGGGCCCGATAGAGGAGTGAAGAGGAGTGCCAACCGACCTTGTGTGCGGGATGGAGCTCGCCGAGGAACAGCCGGGGTTCACGTCCGAGTACGAAGGGAAGAAATTCTATTTCTGCTCCTACGCCTGCCAGTCGGAGTTCGAGAAGGACCCGCAACGGTTCGTACTGGCCTTCGAGCCGCGCACGGTAAGGGCGATAATGAGCACCGACGTAGACCTCGTCGAACCCGACAGCTCTGTCCTGGAGGTCGCCAAGCTGATGTCCAGCAAGGGCCGCGGCTGCGTCCTGGTACAGAAAGACGGGAAGGCGGCCGGGATAATAACCGAGCGGGACCTCGTCGGCAAGGTCCTGTCAGCGAACATCTCCCCTGCCGGGCTCAGGGCCAGCGACGTGATGACGGGGTCCCTGATAGCTGTCGGGCCGGAGACTACGGTCGATGAGGCTTCCAGGACGATGTCCCAATACTCCATAAGGCGGCTCGCGGTGGTGAAGGACGGCGAACTGCTCGGCCTGGTGACGGCGGCGGACATAGCCAGGCAGATGGCGAAGGAGAAGGAGTTCAAGGACCACAGGCTCAACGCGCTTGCGAGGTACTGCGTCTCGCCAGCCGGGGCGCCGTACGGGTGAATCGACGTGCAGAAAGACCTAGTCTGCGGGATGGAGGTCGACGAGGAGAAACGGAAGTTCAGGGCCACCTACGCGGGGGTTACATACTACTTCTGCTCCTCGGAGTGCCTTGCCACATTCGAGCGGCTGGCCAGGGTCTTTTCCAAGGACGCCCTCGACTCCATCACGCCAATCCGCCAGATGGACCCCTAGCCGGCCCTTTGCGCGGCGGCTCCTCTGCAGGGAACTCTGGAATGGGCTCATTACAGCCGCTGCACGGCCAGACGGCGAGCCACTCGCATTGTCCTACGACAGGCAGACTGTCAACGTCCTGGTTCTCGAGCTTGCCACCATGGTCGTGGCCATCGCCATAGCATTCGGGGCCAGCTTCCTCACCACCTTCCAAATCGACGACGTGCTGTACTTCGTCTTCGCCACCCTGTTCGTGCTCTGGTTCTGGTGGGGGTACGTCATGGACAGGCTCGAGTTCCCGCCCCTCTCCAAGAGCTTCCCCTTCTGGGACGTGCTCGTCCTGCTCCTCATCGCCATCATCCCCTTCGCCCTGCGCCAGCGGGAGATTTCGGCCTTCGCCGGGACGCTCGCTGCAATGCTCTTCGCCTGGGGGCTCCTCATCAGGGGGATAATCAGGGAGAACCTGGGCTCCCTTTCGGCGGAGCAGAGGCAGAAGCTTCGGCTCGAGAGCCGAGGACGGTTTGTCGTCGGGCTGATCTTATCCCTGTGTGCGTCGATAGGATACGCGCTTCCTTTGGACGGGCTGATCCTGCTCTTCGTAGCAGGGCTGGTGGCGGTGGCGTGGACGGGACTGGTGCGCCGGGGCCACGACGGTGTGACGAACCCTATCCGGGACAGGCAGGCGGTGGCGCGGGAGGCCGCCCAGGCCTCGCAACTTTCGCGTCTGCCGGGCCAAGTCTTCAAGGCAACGCCAGGAAATCGAAAATGCAGGTGAATGCTAATATAGCTCGCACCGGTTGAGACACTTCGCCGGGAAGCAGGTTTGGCGACCATTCAGAAGTCTGGCCTATTCAACGCCCTTGTGGGCAGGCTCGACGACGTCCTCCAGTACGCGGTGGGAGACCCTCTCCGCTACATGGTGAACTGGGGGAGGATGTACAGCCTGTGGCCTGTCCACCTTGAGACAGCCTGCTGCTCTGTTGAGGTGGGGGCAGCGGCAGGCTCGAGGTTCGACATGGAGCGGTGCGGATGCCTCGAGGCTTTCGGGTCGCTCCGGCAGTGCGACCTCCTCATAGTGATGGGCACCGTCACCAGGAAGCTTGCCCCGCGCCTGAAGCTGGTCTACGACCAGATGGCCGAGCCGAAGTATGTCATTGCGATGGGCGCGTGTAGCATCACCGGGGGGCTGTACTTCGACTCCTACAACGTGCTGAGGGGCATCGACGACGTCATCCCAGTCGACGTCTTCATCCCCGGATGCCCTCCGAGGGCCGAGGCCTTCCTCCAGGGCCTCATCCTGCTGATGGAGAAGGTAAAGCACTCCAACAGCCTTTCAGGTCGATAGGCAACCAGGCAACCCGCCGCGTAGCACCTTACGGCTTACAATTTGACGAGACGTGTCCTTTACTAATTTAAAGAAGGAGGCTAATCTAGGTGGCTCGGACCGAGGAGACCAGAGAGAGAAATGGCATCGGACCCTGTCTGCGGGATGTTCGTCGAAGCTTCCGAGGGCACCCTCCATGCCACAGTGAGGGGGACGACCTACTACTTCTGCAGCGATACCTGCATGAAAACCTTCACCGAGCCCGAGCGTCAGCTCCGGGTGCTGAAGCGGAACATAGCGCTCGCAGTCGTCCTCTCGTTTCCCATCGTCGTCCTCTCCTACGCTCCGCTCCCCTCATGGCTTTCCGTGGGCCTCACCGGCTGGGTCCTCCTCGCCATCGCCACCCCGGTCCAGTTCATCTCAGGGTGGAGGTTCTACAGGGGGACCTACGACGCCATCAGGATGCGGACCTCGAACATGGACGTCCTGATAGCGGTCGGGACGTCGGCCGCCTTCTTCTACAGCGCCATCTACGTGGTCGTGCCACAGGCGCTCCCCTTCGGAGGGTGGTACTTCGACACCTCAGCCGTCATCATAGCGCTCATCCTGATAGGCAAGCTCCTGGAAGAGTTCGTCCGCGGGAAGGCGAGCGACTCGGTCAGGAAGCTCCTCGCCCTTCAGCCGCCGACGGCCAGGCGGATCAGGGCGGACGGGACCGAAGAGGAGATTCCCCTACAGGAGGTCGCCGTCGACGACGTCCTCCTAGTCAAGCCTGGGGAGAAGGTCCCCACCGACGGAGTCGTGGTCGAGGGCCACTCGTCCGTCGACGAGAAGATGGTGACCGGCGAGAGCATACCCGTCGAGAAGGAGGCGGGGAACCCAGTCATCGGCGCCACAATCAACGGGACGGGCTCCCTGAAGATCAGGACGACCCGGGTGGGCTCGGACACCACCCTCTCCAAGATAATCAAGGTCGTCGAAGAGGCCCAGGCCAGCAAGGGGCCCATCGAGCGGCTCGCGAACAGGGTGTCCACCTACTTCGTCCCGGTCGTGATAGCCGTGGCCCTGTTTTCCTACGGGTTCTGGACTTGGTTCGCGGGGGAGCCCTTCAGCTTCGGGTTCACCACGGCGGTCGCGGTCCTCATAATCGCCTGCCCGTGCGCCCTCGGCCTGGCGACCCCGGCGGCTGTGGTTACAGGCGCAGGGAAGGGGGCGGAGAACGGGATTCTGATCAAGGGGGGGGAATACCTGGAGAGGATGCAGAAGATAGACACCATCGTCTTCGACAAGACGGGGACCCTCCCC
>CAZENV010000013.1:0-12160 GCA_964513805.1 uncultured Nitrosopumilales archaeon | reverse complement strand
AAAAACAAGAAAGGACGGTGGGTGTTGCCACCACACCGTCAAGGGAATCTCGCATCGCTAGAATGTGCCGGTGAATTGCACAGAAGCGCTGCTGGTCAGACCAAATGCGCCTGTGAAAGCTGAACCGGGCACGGGGCCTGTGGCTCCAGTTGCTGTAGAGTATGGGAACACGGCCGAGATTGTCGCCGATCCTCCGGCATTGAGCGTACCCGAAGAGATCGTTGGGGTTACTGTGACTGTTTCTGATCCTGCGCCCTTATCCGCGTACGTCAAAGAAGCGGGGCCGGATAACGCTGTGTTCGCGTTGCCAGTATTTGAGGCTATGAGTGTACATGTGATTGTCTTCGCTGTGCTTCCATTATCCACACAAGTTGCGCTTGTTACGGCGACTTTGGCAGTGCTCGCCGCTCCTCCGAACACTCCGAATATGTATCCAAGTACCGCCGCGAAGGCGATGAGCGTGGCTGCGATGATGAGGACTGTTGCCAGAAGTCGGGGCGTTACCAACGCTCAAATAGAGCGACCGACAGGGGATGGTCGACGTTGACATCGAGATTGATAAGCTCGCTAACCCCGGCCTTTGCCACTTGCTCGTGTCAGCACGAACTCACAATATCCTTGGCCCGCTGAGAGGCAGGCGACCTCCACCGCGTTGACGTCCGTGTCTGAAAGGTAGCTGAATATTCCTGCCATGAAGCCCCCTGTGAAGAATCCCACAGGCGTGCCCTTCCCGCGCCCTTCGCACTCGAAGCACTCCTGCAGCCTGACGGTGACTTCGCCCAGGTCCCCGCTCTTCTTCATCACGGTGGGGATCCCCCACCCCATGGCCTGGAGCAGCCCCAGGCCATACTCGACGTTACGCACCATGTACGGCTTGGTGAGGGTCTTGGCGAATTCACCGGCCAGTGCCTTTCCGTAGTTCTTGCCCTGCTGATACATTATCGCCGACCCTCCGCTCCCGAATACAGACTGGACCGCGTCGAACATCTCGATGAGCGGCTTCGTCTGCAGCAGGACCGCCCTCTGACCTGTGAAATTGATCGGGAAGGTGAGAGTGTCGACGATCGCTCCTTCGTAGCCTTCCTTTCCAACGACATCGAGGACGAACGGCGAAGCTTTCAGCTTCTTGACGAGGTTCGAGACGTCGTACCCCTGGGGGATCGTTACGAACGTGTCGTAGATCACCGCCTTCTCCGTCGCAACCGCGTAGGCCACGCTCTGCCTGATGTCTGCCCCCTCCCCGGCCGTTATCGAGTTGACGGAGGCCATTGCGCCGCGGACGTCTTTCAACTTCAATACGATCTGAACTAGGCGGAACTTCTTCGAAAATCTCGCGACCAGGAACTCCTTTGGGAATCGCTCGGCCAAGAGAAGAGACAAGCTAGGCTCGGCTCTTATTTATAGAATACAGTCTCTCAAACGGGATCCTGTGGTCTCAGGTCGACCAGGCCATCGCCAACGGGCCCCCGGTCGGGAGGCTGCAAGACAGCCAAGAGCGTTCCGGCTTCGGGGGCGGGGCAAAGTCGTCGGAGCTTCTCGCCGAGCGTTTCGAATATGACGCTGACTGCGTCGTCGCTTCTGAAGATCCTCCTGAGGACCAGTCTTCCCTGGGCCGGGTCTGCCGTCAGGACGTCGTACAGCCCCTTTCCGAAGGCGCCCTTGAACTCCCATTCGACGACGCTGGAGAAGTTTTCGCCGTAGATGGAGTCGAGCTGGTCGTCGAGATATTCCGCCACCCCCCTTTCGTGCCCCGCGTCCCCTCGGCCTGCGTCTGGGTGACATGTGAACGCCAGGTCAGGCGCGCGATCCGGTCGCACGGCTTCCTGCATGCATGTCCACTGTCAAGGCGCATTTAACCCCCCAGAGGCATCGTAGCCGAGGGGGAACCGCGGTCTGCCGAACCTATTCGATCGACGCCGAGCACTCGACCGCCGGAGCGGGACCGGGACGATGGCTGCACGACCCTGAATCATGGAGCCTGGAGAGGACAGAATACACGAACTTGCTGAGGAAAGCGAGGGGAGGGGTCTTCAACATCGCCGAGGGGAGCATCCCCGCAGGAAAGAGCGAAACCAGCTTTGGGAACGCGTCGGCCCCGCTCCACGCCATGGGTTCCGAGGAGACGAGGTGGAAGGACCTGTGCCTTCGGCCGAGGGGGACGCCGGCAAGGATTCCGACCGAATCGGCCTCGCCTAGGCTGATGCACGCAATCCTCCCTCTCGCATCGAGGAAGCTCACTGCGTCTCTGAACCTGGTGCAGGGGCCGCACCCCGGGTCGTAGACGAGGATGTATCGCAATTCGGCAAGCAGATGGGCAGGCGGCACTTTAGACTTTCCGGACTAGGCCCCGCTCCGGAGGATGAGCCTCCCGAGCCTCATGATGATAGACTGGTTGGGGACCACCTGGAAGTAGAGGTCGAGGTTGGTCAGCCCCCTCGGATGGTTTGCGCCGACGCCGAGCCTGAGGAGCGGCCTGTTGACGCATTGGGACGCCACGTCGGAGAGGAACTTGGCACCGTCCTCAGCCGAAGCGTCCGGCGAAGCCTGGAAGGTCATTATCTCCCCCGATTCGACGTCTCTCGCGAGCCACACATGGTATGCCGAGCCGCCCAAGGCTGTGTCGGACCCGTCGATGGCGACCGCCTTCCTGTACTTCCTCTGCTCTTTGGGGAGGCTGGTGGTAAGAGAGAAGAAGGCGTCCCTGGCTGCTATGTACGAGATCCCTCCTAGCATGTCGGACACGTCCCTGTAGGAGTAGCCTGAGTTGCAGAGCGCCGCCGCCACGACCTTCTTTACCAGAGGCACCCTGTTCCGCTTGAACGCATGGACAGAGATGGCCCACTCTGAGAGGATGGAGACGGGGCCGAACTGCGCTCCGATCCCTTCCAGCTTTTGCGCGTACATTCGCGTGTTAAGATAACGTCTTCTTACAATTAGAGGAGAGACTGGAATTATCTTAACGGGAGGCTATCAACGATTTGACTAGCCAAACTGCAGGTTCAGGAGGAGCACGAACGCAGCCCCGAGGAGGACGAAGGCGACTCCCCAGACCACCTTGTTCCACTTGAAAACCTTGGCTCCATCGAGGGGCATGATCGGGAGGAGGTTGAAGAGCGCGAGGAACACGTTGATGTACATCCCCTCGAACCCCAGGAAGAAAGTGAACAGGTCGTTGCTGGCGAGCCAGATGGGGAGGAAGACGGCCGCGACGAGGACGTTCGTCATCGGCCCGGCGAGCGAGATTTTTCCGTTCTCCTCCTGGGAGATGTTCGATCCGTCGATGTAGGTGGCTCCAGGGGCCGCAAAGATGAACCCGATCATGGCCGTAACAAGCGCCAGGACAAGCCCCATGGGCCAAACCCTGAACTCGGCCCAGAAGCCGTAGCGTTGGGCGACGAACTTGTGGCTCAGCTCGTGAAGAACGAACCCCGAGCCCACGACCGCCAGAGAGGAGATGAAAACCTGCGTCTCCGAAAGGCAGGTGCGGCCAGCCGAGGAGCAGATGACGCTTCCTCCCACGCCGCTCAGGACATTGAATATCCCGTCGATGGCAAGGAAGAACGCAACGCCCAGGCCGACCCAGGCGATTATGATGTCCCTGATCTCGACTCCAGAGAAGACGCCCCCCTTCCTCCGCTGCGGGAACTGGGCAGGGGTCGCGGGGGTCTGCCAGCTGAACGTGGTCTGAGGAGGCGCGGTTATCGTCCTCCTCTGGTTGAGGTCTCCCTTGCACTGGTGCGCCTCAGGCAGGCGGTGGTCCCCGCAGAAGGCACCGCCGCAGTAGTTGCATATGAAAGGCAGAGACTCTTCTTTCCCGCAGAAATCACACTTCAAAACAATGGTGCTCCGAGGAAGCCTCTCTCTCGAGCGCCCATCCCCTGTTTTTAAAGTTGCGACACTTCCGAGCAAGATAGGTCGTTGGAAAGGTCAATCTTGAAGGCTCGCCGGAAGAGTTTATACATCTTGGACGTGCAGTCGTTCTGTGGGAGAGCACTCCGAGTCCTTTACGCTGGACGTCGGGCGCAAGAAGGTCAAGGACCTGGTCGTAAAGCACTTCTCCGGCTTCGGCTACAAGCTGGCAAAGGAGCAGGGATGGATCGTAGTGTTCGAAAAGGGCTCCCTCAGGAAGAACATTTACACGACTTCTTTCGACTCTGCATACAAGCAGGTCATCGCGTCCTTCGTGGGGGAGGAAGACGTGCCCGTGACGACTGTTTCTCTTTCCTTCTCGCTGCCATTCCTGGTGCTTAGGAAGAACGACATGCTCGCCATCAACAACATAACGAAGGCTCTGAAGGACTACATCGTGATTTCGACCGGATACTCTGAAGTGACGGAGCCGGCTAGGCGGCCCCTTCGGCCAGGCTCCTGACCGACGAAGCGGCGCCCACCGAGTTCGAGCCGTCCACCACGGTAACCCCGAGGAGGGTGGCCAGGCTCGCCGTCTGCTCTTCAGGATAGGGCACTGCGATCACCGCCATCTCTGCGTGCTTGATGTCGAGCTTCTTCAACGCGGCGGCCGTGACGGCCTCGTCCGGTGGCTGCCCCCTCTGCCCGAACACGACGTCCACCCCCACCCTCTGCCCTGCTTCCCCGGAGAGGACGGCCGCAAACTCGTACTCGGCCCCCGACTCTCCCACGATCTTCCCGGGGGACTCGACGGTCCAACCAAGGTCGGATAGCGCCGCCTTCACCAGCCCGACCATCGAGTTGACCTTATCCTCCACCTTTGCCTTGGCTTTGACCGCTTCGAGCCTCCCCTGGGACTCTTCCGCCTTCGCGAAGGAGACCCCATAGAGGTTGGACATCATCTCGGCGTAGTCCCTGCTGTCGGTCCATATTGCGACGTCGCGGTCGTTCTTCATCCCCTTGGAGTCGTCGAGGACGAGAGAGACGAGGGTCTGGGTCCCGTCGGCGACGACCAGCCTGCTGCGCCCTGCCTCTTCGGAGTGCCTGACGCTGGTCCTCGCGGTTAGCGCCTCCACGGCCTCCAGTGTCGTCCCGTCCACTATCGTCACGACTTCGACCTTGACGCCGCGCTTTGCCGCTGCGACGAGCTTGTCTCCGATCCCCAGGACATGGGCCTGGACGATGTCGTTCTTCGTGAGCATCAGACTCACGGTGGCTTTGGCCTGCTCGACCATCTTGGCGAGGGAGTTGTAGATCTGTTCCCTCCCCTGGATTATCCTGAAACGCTGCTCGAAGCTTTCCTGGGGGGCTCGGGGGACGTTCTTCCAGAGCTCCACCAGCTCAGGCTTGGCGTCGTCCATCTTCTTGACGTACCCGCGCTGTTCGTCCGCTAGTATCGAGATCGTCCCTTCGAGGCTCTCGGCCTGGTACTTGATCGGCTTTCCGGCGGTCGACACCACCACCCCTCTGTCGAGCAGCCGCTTCAGGAGCCGGTAGGCTTCCATCCTCCTGATGTCGGTTGCCTTCGCGAGCTCCCCGGCGCCGCAGGGGCCGTTCTTAGTCAAGAAGATTAGGATCCGCGCTTCCCTTTCGCTCAGCCCGTAGACCCCCAGGAGCTCGACAAGCCTGTCTTCCATCTTGAACAGTTGCCCGAAATCGGTTGATAAAGGTGATAGACGGGGAAAGAACGTCTCCGAAGGCTGACGGCAGACAACGTGGCGACTAGCACCTGCTTCAAGAAGAGGGCGACAAGGTCCCACAGCAGGGGATAGCGCCCCAGGGAGACCCGGACTCTTGTTACGCCTACACCTACAGATACTCCATTTCGGCTGAATGCACCCGCGCGGTGTTGAACTGGGAATCGCGCGAGTTCCGGGTGGGGCACTATTCAGCTAGCTCTCGGTTTTACCAGCACCCCAAGCTACACGAGGAGGACTTCAACTGGGAGTATTGGCTGGTCGAGCCGTATCTGAGCCTGAAGCCCTTCGGAAGTGGTGGCGGAGGCCAGGGTCAGGGCGGAGTTCGAGGACCGCCTTTCGCTTTTGGAACACCAGATTCAGGGATATGCCTCGGAAGAACATTAAGTTTAAACCGATGAAAGAGCCCGCCTCCAATCGATGTCAGAGAGACGCAAGTTCACAGTCAGCCTGGTCAAGGACCCCGACTCAGGATGGTTCGCCGCGCAGTGCATCGAACTCCCTGCAGCGATTAGCCAGGGTAAGACCGAAGCCGAGGCTTTGAAGAACGTCAGGGAAGCGATCGAGCTGGTCCTCGAAGAGCAGAAAGAGAGCGCGAGGAAAGACCACGCCAAGCTGGTCGAGCTGACGGTCAACGCCTAAGCTCCCCGTCCTTTCTGGAAAGGAGATCGTCAAAGCCCTCTCAAAAGCAGGATTCAAGCCCGTCCGTCAGCGCGGGAGCCACGTGTTCCTGAAACATACCGACGGCAGGAGCACCGTCGTGCCCATGCACCCCGAGGTCAATAGGACAACCCTCGTGGACATCATCAGCGAGGCGGGCCTGACGAGGGACCAGTTCCTCGACCTGCTCTAGGGCGACTTGGAAACAGAGCGACGCAGCTCCCTGATCTCTTTCAGCCACTTCAGAAGCTGACTCCTTGGGACTCTGACGATTGCCACGGCCGCAGGCTAAATCAGTCTTCCCTTGGCGGCCTGATCATTGAGCCGCCCGGGAAAGAAGATCGAAATCCACGGGCCACCTGAGCTGCAGTCTTACCTTGGCTCACCCGGAGATGCCGACCTCAAGAAAGAGATTCAGGAGATGCTTCGGATCCTGCGCGAGACCCCTGCGGCAGGAGAGCATGTCAGAAGAAGCCTCTGGCCGGAGAAGTATGCGAAGCAGGGGATCAACAGCCTCTTCGTGTACCGAATCGGGGACCAGACGAGGTTCCCGTACACTATCATCGACCAAGGCCCCTCCACCCGGATTGTCAGAGTCCTCGACTTCTTCAAGACCCACAAGGATTACGAACGTGTTTTCGGGTATGGTTGACGGTCAGCGCAGCTCCACACCGGACTCCAGAAGAGCCTTCAGTTTCGGGTTGTCCGCAGCCGTCCAGATTATGTGCCCGTGCTCGTCTAGCATGACCTTCCCGGAAGCTTCGAGGTAGTTCAGGATGGTCTTGAACGTCTGGTACTGCATCTTCTTCGGCAGGCTCCTCCAAAGCTGCATCCTTGTGGGATAGTCGTCGCCCCCCTTGATGGCCCGTTCTACCATCAGGATAGTATCCAGATTCGGAGCGTGTAGCATGCTGCTGGTCGTCATTGTTCCGCACTGTGCGGAACCCGTATATAAATAGTTACACAAATATGTATGACCCGCATGGGTGTGACTTGGCGGGCGCGTCCGGTTCACGCGTCGTCCTATGCCGTCTCCCTGCCCGGCCTTCCCACGGTCGCCATTCGGGGAGTATGCACAATCCGGTGATACACCTGCACTAATGTCCCCCCTGGGATAGCCTCTGACATGCTAAGGACGTACGAAGCCGAGGAGCCCCAACAGGAGCAGGGGAGCCCCAGGACCAGGACCATCCCCAAGGCGAAGAACAGGGGGAGGCTGGACGTCGTGGCCGACGTGCTGGACGCCTGTTCCAGGCCCGTGACCAAGAACGCCATACTGATCAGAGCGAACGTGAACTCGGTGACTGCGACCTACGTGCTTACCCAGCTCATAGACTCCCGGCTCCTGGACACAGTCGTGGACGAGGAGCGCAGGGTGTCGTACATCGCGACGAAGCAGGGCGCCGCCTTCATTGCGATCTACAAGGAGCTTACGACGATGCTGACGCCAGCGCTTGCCCCGGAGACGAAGGCAGCCAAAGGCGAGATAGGCCTCTTCGCGTAAGCTAGAAAAGTTGCTCCGTCGGGAAAACTTCTATTCCGCCTTCGCTTATCCTATAGGGGTGGGGCTGGCCGTCATGGTCTATCGCCCTCATCTTCTCCACGCTGAACACTCGGGAGAAGCTCTGCCCGCTAAGCACGCGCGTCAGCACCAGGACGCCGTCGACTATGAACTCCTCGAACTGATACTTCCTCTGGAGGGACGGGTCGCTCAGCTCCGCCACCAGCAGTGTCGTGCACTTGCTCTTGATTGTCGCCGACATCAAATCGAGGAGGGCGATCCTCCTCTCGTAGTCACCTGAATAATGCACCACCAGGGTAGAGATGGGGTCGACCACCACCCGCTGGGCCCCAACCTTCTTGATGGCGTCGGTCACGGAGTTGATCAGCGTCGCGACTGCGAAGTCCTTGCGCCCGACCTCGGTCGAGCCCAGCTTGATCTTCGGGGGGAGCAGCCTGATGGGGGAGGCGTCCACCATCGCGAGCTTCTTCGCCTTCACCTGCTCCTCGACCCCCAGGCCGAGGGAGTCTGAGCTCTCGATTAGCCTGTCAGGGTCCTCGTCGAGGGACACGTAAACGCCGTTTTCGCCTGCCTTTGCACCCGCCACAAGGTACTGGAGCCCGAAGGTGGTCTTCCCGCTGCCGGGCGCCCCGAGGATGAGCACGGTGTGCCCCTTGGGGATGCCCTTTTCGTCGAGGAGCGCGTCAACCCCCTTGACGCCCACCCGTGTGTACAACTCGTCCCAAACCGCCGGCCAAACTCTTTAAGCCTTTCAGGAGGTACGGCGGGATTCGTGCAGAGGCTCAAACTAGGCGTCCCCGAGCTCGACCAGGCGATATTGGGTGGGGTCCCCAAGGGCTCGTTGGTCCTCGTGCTCGGCCCCCCGGGCGCAGGAAAGAGCATACTCGGGAAGCTCTTCCTTTACAGCGCCATGGTCAGCGGGGACGAGGCGTTCCTGGTCTCCACGGCCGAGACAGAGCAGGCGATCAGCGACACCATGTCCCTGTTCAACTGGAACGGCAATACCGCCGGGAAGCTCCGAATCCTGGATTGTTACTCCTGGAGGCTGGGGGGGAAGAGGTCGAAATACGCCGTCCCGCTCACTTCCCTGAACGACGTTTCTCTGACCATGTCTAAGCTGCTCGAGGACTACAAGGTCTCCCCGGAGATGAACGAAAGGCTCGTGCTGGACTCGTTCACCGACTTCGTAAGGTACGTCGGGGTCGACAAGTCGCTGAGGTTCCTCGACTACCTCAGGCTGAAGCTAAGGGAGCACGGCGTCACGGGGCTCCTGCTGCTGGAAGAGGGGGTCCACGCCCCGCGGACGGTCGCCGCAGTGGAATACTCCACCGACGGGACGGTCAGGATGAAGGTGTCCGAGCAGGGGAGGTTCATGATGGCGAGCCGGATGCAGGGGACCCCGCTGGCTCAGAAGTGGATCCCGTTCACGATAGGGAGATAAGAAAACCGGAGGCCCGGTAGGCCTCCGCGGGGCGTAGCCGACACCTATTACCAAGTAGTCATGGGCCGCTATAAGACTACCGCGCGTTTCCCTGAAGGTGTCAGTGGGCGGCCGAGTCCATGGTGGCGTTGGGGCGTAGCTGACACCTACGCGGGCGTTAGCCCTTCTGGGTTCGAATCCCAGGGGCGCCGAACGCCCGATCCGTGACCTAGGACCGCGTCATGCCGCGGAGGTCGAACGCCGTCCCTTCGCCGGGTGCCGGCCCGATGTCGAACGAGTCCTCTTCCCCGACGTCCCCTCCATGGCGCCTTCGCCTGACCAGGAAGAAGGCTACCACCACCGCGGCCGCCGCGGCTACCCCGATGTAAGGCAGGTAACCGATCAACTGGGAGACGAGGGTCGGAGACTGCGATAGCTTGACAGGGAACTGCGCGACAACCACCTGGTCCAGAGTCGAGTTCCTTGTTCCGACGACCACGTTGCTGGCCGTCGCGTAGACTACGGCGAATCCGGGCCCGCTGGGATGGAACACGGCCGTGGCGTAGCCGTTCGCTCCAGTCATGGTCTGGGCGCCACTAAGCGTCCCTCCAGTAACGTGCCAGGCGATAGAAACGTTTTGGACAGGCTGGTGCATGATCGAAACAGAGGCCGTGAACGTCGAGGTCTGATTCGGATAGATGGTCGATGGGGAATATGAGAGGACTACGCTCAGAGCCAGGCCGAACGAGCTGAAAGTGGCGTTCGCGGGCACTAGCCCCGGGGATATCGCAGTGATTACTGACCTGGTCGGTACGCTTCCGTTGATGGCAATCAGCCTATAGTCGGCCTTGGTCTGAATATCTAGCGTGACGGGTTTTGGAAGGAGAGACGAATTGGAACTGACAAGGGTGATCGGGGTATCGGCTCGTGCCCTGGCTGGGTCTCCGTTGGCATCCTGCAGCTGGACGGCGAGATACGCTGACGCGCCGTAGGACGACAGCATAGTTGGGGAGGGCGAGATGAAGAGCGCGAGCTTCGCCGGCGACAGTGCCTTGGTTGAAAGCAACGCCCAGGAGGTGTTGTAGCCGAGCGAGCCCGCTGTGACGTTGACCGTTCCCTCCACGGATAGCGTCCTCACCATTACTATAGCGTAGCTCCTCCCTGCCGGAACTGTCACCGTGGCGGCCGGGTTCACCAGTTGGACGATATCAGGGCGGTTTAGTGCGAGGCTGACAGAGATAGATACGGGGGCTATGGCGGGATCTCCGGACTTGTCCTCTAGGCTCACGAGCAGACCTTGGTATTGGTTGCCGTCAGCAGGCAGCGAAGGCGCTATGGAAGTTACCACCACGGTCGCCGGCGGCGGGCCTATCGGCAGATCTGGCCTCTCGGTCCTTACCAACACCTGCGCAGAGATCAAGCCCTGAGCCGCCGCCGTTATCACGGTGGTGCTTGGAAGCAGCGTCGAATTGAAACTCGCCCTAGCGTAGCTCGTGCCGGCAATGAATTGAACGATGGAGCTTTGGATCACCCTGCCTGTCGCGTTGTCCGATGCGGTGACTACGACGGGGAAAGTCGACGCTGACTGCAGTGGGCCGATGGCGCCACTTGTCCTGTTCAGACTCAAGAGTCCGATGCCGATTGCCGGCAGAGACTGCTGGTTCGATGGTACCGGGTTGGGCGCGAGGTAAAGGCTGAGCTTGAGGGGGGTAGGCTGCGACCTCTCCACCGCGACACCTGCAAACCCCGTCACCAGCCCTTGGGCCGACGCCGTGATGGTCGCGTTAGCCTTGAGGTTTATCGAAAGACTACTGAACGTCGTCTCAGCATACACGCTGTTCTTCAGTATCGTGACTTCGGCCGGATTGGTCCCCACGGCGCCTGCGACAGCGAGCATGGTCAAGTTCGAAGAAGTCAGGAAGACGTTGATGTTTGCGGGTGCCTCTGCCGGGTCCCCGTTCTGATCCAGCAGGGAGACGACTATCCGACCCTGCGAATTGGGCGCGATGAGTCCCGGTTCGGCGGTTACTCTGAGGACCAGCGCGGGGGCCCTGACTACCTGAATGACGGTCGACCCGGAGGTGAATCCGGTCGCTGATGCGGTGACTGTAGCAGAGCCGGTCACCAGCCCGGTATAGTTCTCCGCCACCATGCTTGCGCCGGCAGGGACGGTCAGCGAGGGTTTGGAAATTGTGACCGTGCTGAGGTCGGAGGAAGACACGGAAACGGGCAGGTCGGACGCGACCCTTGCCGGGATCCCAAGGTCGTCCTGTACCTGCACAATGATCTGGCCCTGCGCGGAGGCCCCTGCCAGCTGGACGGAAGGCGCCCCAAAGACAGCAAGGTGGTCAGGGAATCCGCTAGGCACCACCGTCTGGATTTCGACAGAAGAGGTCTGGAGACCCACTGCCGTGGCCGTGACGTTGGTCCTTCCAGGGGTAGTGCTTGTGGTGACGTTCGCCACAGCGCTGGATTGGCCTTCTTGGATGATCACGACAGGCGAAACGCTGGCGACGCTTGGCAGGTCGGATGACAAGTATACCTGGACGCTCTGCTGGGCGATCACCGACCGCCCGGAAGAATTCTGCAAGGAGACAATGAGGGAGCGGTAGGTTCCGCCATCGGCTGGGAGCCTAGGGGGTACGCTGGAGAGCAGCAGAACCGACGGGCCCCCGACGGACGTTGCCGACTGAATCGGGCTAGGAACGAGAGCCAGGGCGAGCAGTCCTAGCAGAGTAAGGACCAGGGCATATCTGGGATATTTCTCTCCTCTGAACGCAGACCGCATGCTCTTCATTCGAGGCGATTTTTTCGTCATAATCGTATTTCAGCGTCGAGGAATCCGAGTAAGAATTCGCAATCCATGTCGTTTCTGGTCCTATTGTATGCTTATGTGTAGGGTGAGCTGCGCGATGAAGACAGCGAACAAGGCGATCAGGACGAGTATGAGAG